>JAXDRC010000014.1:0-28322 GCA_034091205.1 Parabacteroides sp.
TGATGTGTATTTATTTCCAACACTATAATAACAAAATTAATAAATGGTTACTATTAAAACAATTTTTAGGCTTAAATAAGCTCAACAGAAAAAGAGGGATCCATTTTATGGGTCCCTCCAAAAGATCTTACATTTCATAGAAAAGGAATGGTAATGTAAAATCTTTTTTGTTCATAGTCAAGGTTATTTTTTCATAGTTAAGGTTCTGTTTTTTTCTTTTTTCAAAGAAAATATTTATTTTATTTAATTGCAAACTTTTTTTATTCTTTTTACCTATTTATGTTGTAAAACATAATATTCTATCTTTCATCTATTTTCCATCCCTCTATCGTTCCGGTTTCCGACGAGAACACCACAGCTATCTTATAAAGCTTTCGGCTGTCTGATTCATATTCTCGGGAATACTTTCATTGGTCTTGAAATAACTTCCGGCTATTAACGACAGAAATCCTTTCTTTACCTCATTATTCGGATAATCCAGAAGAAAGGCATTACGGCGCAAATTGAAATCCATTATCGTCAGGTAACCGCTCTGATATATCATCGGTAATGGCTGCTCAACCGTCGCTTTATAGTCGATAAACTCCTCTGCGGTATAGTATTTCCCGGTTATTTCGTTCATATTCTCATCAGTATGAGTCAGAAACACAAACTGAAGATGTTCATCTGCGCTCTTGAATACGGAATAGAAGCCTTTCAATATATTGCGATGCTCTTCTTCCAAATTCTTATCTACATCCAACACATCTAGTATTGGCTTATCATATTCATCTATCAATACAACTGCTCTCATTCCTGTATTTTGATGAGCTGCACGAATCTCCTCTGAAAACAAATCTCCTAATCCAAGTTCCTTGCTCCTTTCTGGTAATGAATACTGTTCTGCCCAAGATGTAATATAATACCTCTATTTCCTCTCTAATTGTCCTGATATTGTGTAATCAGTTCCATTGAAATCTAAATGAAAAACAGGATATACTTTCCAATCTTTCTCCAATGATTCTATCTTCAAACCCTTGAACAATTCCTTCCTACCCAGAAAATAATTCTTCAATGTAGACACTAGAAGACTTTTTCCGAAACGGCGGGGATGGCTCAGAAAGTATATCTTTCCTTCTGTTGCCAGACTGTAAACCATATCGGTCTTGTCAACATAAACATAACCATCTTCTATCAACTGGTCGAAACTTTGGAGGCCTATAGGATATTTCATTGCTGATATGTATTTATTTCCAACACTATAATAACAAAATTAATAAAAGGTTACTATTAAAACAAGCATTAAATTCTTTTTAGGCTATGCTTATTAAATAAGCTCAACAGAAAAAGAGGGATCCATAAAATGAATCCCTCCAAAAGATCTTACATTTCATAGCAAAGGAATGGTAATGTAAAATCTTTTTTGTTCATAGTCAAGGTTATTTTTTCATAGTTAAGGTTCTGTTTTTTCTTTTTTTCAAAGAAAATATTTATTTTATTTAATTGCAAACTTTTTTTATTCTTTTTGCCTATTTATGCTGTAAAACATAATATTCTATCTTTCAACCATTTTCCATTCCTCTATCATTCCGGTTTCAGACGAAAAAACAGCTCCAATCTTATAAAGCCTTCGGTTATCTGATTCATATTCTAGGGCATAACCTTTATCCTCTATCTGCCTCATCGCTTCATCTGACGTTCCGTCCAGTTTGAACTCGAAGATATAGATATTTTCAGGTGTCTCTACGATACAATCAACACGACTGTGGCTCTGCTCCTTCTCCGTATAAACCGTATATACACTTATCAGGCGCATTATCAGATAGAACGTATAATGGAAATATCTTTCACGCTCTCGTTCGTTTTCCTTCCTGCGCATTGTGTATGGAATACTCGCAAGGAAAGATGTTAAACCTATTCGGAAGTCTTCAACCTTTCCATCCTCCAACAGGATTGCGGCATTCTGTATCCAGGAATAGATACTTTCGTTGGTCTTGAAATAACTTCCGGCTATTAACGACAGGAAACCCTTCTTTACCTCATTATTCGGATAATCCAGAAGAAAGGCATTACGGCGAAAGTTGAAATCCTTTATCGTCAGGTAACCGCTCTGGTATATCATCGGTAATGGCTGCTCAACCGTCGCTTTATAATCGATAAACTCCTCTGCAGAATAATATTTCCCGGTTATCTCATTCATATTTTCATTAGTATGAGATAACAAACGTATCAGATATGTTGGTGTGCCACTCTTGAACCAATAATCACCTATTCTTTTTGTTGAGAAGGCATTCAGAAGGCTGAATGGATTATATACATCTGTCATATTATCACTAAAATGATAACCGTCATACTGAGATTTTAGCATAGTCATCATTTCATCATATGAACATCTGTAAAATTCTCTCATCTTATCTATTGGTTCTCGGAAAGTTGCCTCAAGTTCCGCCTGCGATATTCCACATAGTGTTTCATACTTACCATGCATACTGATATCAAAAGGCTGGTTGAATCCGCTGAATACACTGACCTGAGAAAACTTCGTCACTCCTGTCAGAAACACAAACTGAAGATGTTCATCTGCGCTCTTGAATACGGAATAGAAGCCTTTCAATATATTGCGATGCTCTTCTTCCAAGTTCTTATCTACATCCAGTACATCTAGTATTGGCTTATCATACTCATCTATCAGAACTACATCACGACAGCCATGTATATTATGCACATGCTCAAGCAATCTTAAGAATCTCAACCCTATAGGATTGTTGGGATTTGATTTAAGCTCATACTTATCCTCCCACAAAGAAATAAAATCACTTATCCATTGCTCCAAAACTCCTTTTTGTGTGAAATCTCCTCCATTGAAATCTAAATGAAAAACAGGATATACTTTCCAATCTTTCTCCAATGATTCTATCTTCAAACCTTTGAACAGTTCTTTCCTGCCCAGAAAATAATTCTTCAATGTAGACACTAAAAGACTTTTTCCGAAACGGCGAGGGCGGCTCAGAAAATAGATTTTACCTTCTGTTGCCAGACTGTAAACCATATCGGTCTTGTCAACATAAACATAACCATCTTCTATCAACTGGTCGAAACTTTGGAGGCCTATAGGATATTTCATTGCTGATGTGTATTTATTTCCAACACTATAATAACAAAATTAATAAATGGTTACTATTAAAACAATTTTTAGGCTTAAATAAGCTCAACAGAAAAAGAGGGATCCATTTTATGGGTCCCTCCAAAAGATCTTACATTTCATAGTCAAGAACTGGTAATGTAATATCTTTTTTCTGTTCATAGTCAAGGTTATTTTTTCATAGTTAAGGTTTTGGTTTCTCTTTTTCACAAAGAAAATATTTATTTTATTTAATCACAAACTTTTTTATTCTTTTTTACTAATTTATGTTGTAAAACATAATATTCTATCTTTCAACTATTTTCCATTCCTCCTCTATCGTCCCGGTTTCATACGAGAACACCACAACTATCTTATAAAGCTTTCGGCTGTCTGATTCATAATCTCGGGGGACTATCGTTAGTCTTGAAATAACTTCCCGCTATTAACGACAGAAATCCTTTCTTCACCTCATTATTCGGATAATCCAGAAGAAAGGCATTACGGCGCAAGTTGAAATCCTTTATTGTAAGATAACCACTCTGATATATCATCGGTAATGGTTGTTCAACTGTTGCTTTATAATCTATAAATTCTTCAGCTGAATAATATTTCCCGGTTATATCATTCATATTCTCATTTGTATGAGAAAGAAGGCGGATGAGATATGTTGGGGTGCCACTTTTGAACCAATAGTCTGATATATCCAATGTAGCAAACGCATTCAACAGACTAAAAGGATTATAAACATCAGTCATGTTTTTACTGAAATGATAGCCGTCATACTGAGATTTAAGCATTGATGTCATTTCGTCATATGAACATTTATACGTCTTGGACATATCTGTAAGTGGTTCATGAAAAATTGCTTCAAGTTCATCCTGTGATATTCCGCAAAGTGTCTCATATTTACTATGCATACTTATATCAAAAGGCTGATTAAATCCGCTGAACACACTTACTTGGGAGAACTTAGTCACTCCAGTCAGGAATACAAACTGCAAATGTTCGTCTGCGCTCTTAAATACAGAATAGAAACCTTTTAGAATATTACGGTGTTCATCCTCAAGTTCCTTATCTATATCGAGAACATCAAGTATCGGTTTGTCGTATTCATCAATCAAAACCACAGCACAGAGACCTAGTTTATTATGCACATGCTCAAGCAACCTTAGAAATCTCAATCCAACTGGTAATTCAGGATTTGATTTAAATTCATACTTCTCTTCCCACGATGAAACAAAGCCATTTATCCATTGCTCCAAAATACCTTTTTGGGTAAAGTCACCGCCATTAAAATCCAAATGAAATACAGGATAAACTTTCCATTCTTTCTCCAAAGAATCAATCTTTAGCCCTTTAAACAATTCTTTCCTGCCAAGAAAATAATTCTTCAATGTAGAAACTAGGAGACTCTTCCCGAAACGACGTGGTCGGCTCAGAAAATATATTGCTCCCTCTTTTACAAGAGAATAAACCAAATCGGTTTTGTCAACATAAACATAACCGTTTGATATAAGTCTGTCGAAACTCTGGATTCCTATTGGATATTTCATTGTCAGTATGAACTTATTATTATACTCTAATAGCAAAGTTAATAAAAGGTTATTACTACTACAAACTAATTAAAGGTTTATAAAAACAAAGAAAGAACTCGATTAACGAATTACTTCTGAATACCTTATATTTGATGTACATGATAAAAGTCGGTAAAAATGAAGTGTCAGAATTGTATTTAAATCTTCTATACTCTTCCTTTTACTCCAGAATTAGAAGTATCTCTTTGCTGCAATTGCTTAACCTTTTTATTGCCAAAACTATAAGAGAAACGTAAACCAACCTGAAAAGACTCGCCTCCCGTATATTTGTTGGTTGACAAGAAATCATTCGTAATTAGTATTTTCCTAGAAGTTTCAAGCTTTCCGTCATTTAAGAACAACATTCCCCGGCAATAAAGGGCTAAGGAAAAATCTTTAATATTAGTACTTAGCTCCGTAAAAAAAGAAAAATTATGAGGATATAGCGCATATGCCGTCTGCTGTTTTGAATAATAATCGCCACCCAAATTGAAGCTTATATTCTATTGATTTATGAACTGTAGTTTTATAGAAATATCGTTTCTCATAACTTGTTTATTTAACAACTAATTTCCTATTGACTATATTTTTTACTTGAAATAAAAGATTTTAACTTTTTTTTGCTACAAGTCCAAACTTTCCGGATTCATAATATGTTTATTTGTAAATGAATAATTATTCCTTAATAAAAAATATTTCACTTTAAGTGTCCAAACACTAAGTATATAAAGGTAATAATAAATTTATTCAACTTTGTTATTCTTCTGTTCATCATAAAACGCATAAATTATTATGAAAACTTTTATTTCTTTTATTCTCATTTTATTCAGCTTCTCCATACAAGCTCAGAATAATAAATTGAAAGGACGCGTCATAGAATCAAATGACAAAGGAATAACACTTCCTGTTGAAATGGCAACAGTGTCCTTGTTAAACACTGATTCTACATTGGTAAAAGGGGCTGTTACCGATCATAAGGGTATGTTTACGATTGATAAAGTGGCTTCGGGTAATTATATAGTTTCCACATCTTTCGTAGGCTATGAACCTGTATTTATTGCTATTAACAATTTAGACGGTACAGTTGATTTGGGAGACATTCAACTGGAAGAATCTTCCGTCCAATTAGAAAACGTTGAAATTACAGCAGCCAACATAATAAATCATGTGGACAAACAAGTGATTTTACCAGAAAAGTCTGCAGTTGAAATTTCTTCTGATGTATATGACTTGATGAACAACCTAAACATACCAAGATTGTATGTTAATCCCGTTATGAAAACAATTGAAGTGAGTTCGGGCGGTGGGATTCAAACTCGCATCAATGGTATAAAAGTAACATCCGGAGAATTTATGTCAATACTTCCTAAAGATATTGTACGGATTGAATTTATCGAAAACCCGGGAAGCCGTTACGATGACCCGGGATTGGGTGCTGTCATAAACATTGTTACTAAACGAAGAGAAAGCGGTGGATATGTTTCGTTTCAAGCCACTGATTCTCCATACCGCCTGTTTGGTGAAAATTATATGACAATGAAATACAACAACCGTAAATCGGAATGGGGATTAAATTTTTCAAACAGGAACAGAGGATACACACATCGACGTAAAGACGTAAACGAAGTATATTATCTAGAAGACAAAACTATCGAACGTATTCAAGAAGGAATAGATGATAAGTCCAAGAATTTTACTAATGATTTGAGTTTATCTTATAATTTATATAATCCCGACAAATATGTCTTCAACGCAGTCTTCAGGAACACGTTGAAGAATGTTCCATATAATAACCTTCAAAACCTCATGTACGATAATGCAGGTCAAGAAGATTATATTTATTCGAAAAACTTACAAAAAGAGAATTCTTATATTCCTTCATTAGATTTATATTTTATGTATCAACTGCCTAAAAAGCAAACAATTGAATTGAACGCTGTAGGAACACTGATGTCAACAAATAGTGAACGAGAATATTATGAATATCCCAATTTTTCCAACCCATTAAAAATTATTGAGACGTATGTTGATGGGAAAAAATATTCTTTTATTGGTGAAGCTATTTATACCCGCAATTTCGACAAATTCAACATCAGTGCAGGTGCCAAACATTCGCAAATGAAGACTGAAAATAAGTATAGTGGAACTGTCAGTTACTTTTCAGATATGCAACAATCCGAAACGTATGGTTTTGCAGAAATTGTAGGGAAAATCGGCAGTTTTTCTTATACAGCTGGGGCAGGAGTAAATCGAAGTTGGTTCCAAGAAGGAAATGCCAATTATACTTATTGGATTTTTGCTCCAACAATTCGATTAGGATGGCAACCTCATAAGAACAGC
Source organism: Parabacteroides sp. (assembly GCA_034091205.1). Classification (GTDB taxonomy): domain Bacteria; phylum Bacteroidota; class Bacteroidia; order Bacteroidales; family Tannerellaceae; genus Parabacteroides. The sequence goes on from JAXDRC010000014.1 coordinate 7,018, forward strand.
TTTATACGTTATTCTTTCCAGATGGATCCGTCGATACCAACACTTTCTTCTTTGACAGATGTTGAGTTATTATTAGACACGTTGCAAATTATACGTGGAAATCCATTACTGAAAACGTATAAGATTTATAAGAACAATCTGAATTATTCGTATAACAAGGGAATATTTAGAGGTTTTGTGAATATAAATCACAATTATTCAAAAAACCCGATTATGGAAGATATTCTAATTGAAGGAGACAAAGTTGTGTTGACAGAAAACAACCAGGTTCATTTCCAACAGTTTGATTTCGATATTAATTTAGGGTTAAATGGTGTAACTATTGGTTCGTTGAGTCGTTTTCTTTCTGTTAATGCAGGTTTCGGATATTCAAGATATAATAGCAAAGGATGGAGATATGAACATACATTTGATGATTTCAATTTCAATATTAACGTAATGTTAAGTTATAAGAATTTATCCTTCATGGGACAATACCGTAAATACAAAAGTAGTTTGTTTGGCGAGACAATACAAAATGGGCCAGACATGACGGCATTGGGCATTTTTTGGAAGAAAAAAGATCTTCAGTTAGGTATAGCAATGTTGTATCCTTTTACTAATAATTTCAGGCAAGGATATGAGAGGCTGAGTAAAAATGCGCCTGTTGTTTCCTGGGAATATATTAAAGAGGCAGGACAATTACTTACACTTCGCTTATCTTACAATTTCTCTTTCGGACGAAAACATAAAGCAGGAAACAAAAATTTGAATAATGCAGATACGGACACAGGTATTATCAATATGAATAGATAATTCTTTAAAGTAATATTCAAAGTTCAGTGTAAACAAAAACAGGATTCAGGCATAAGGCGAAACTTACATCTGAATCCTGTTTCCATTTACACAAAATTTTGGACAATATCTTTAAATTTTACGTCTAGGGCAATCTAACAAAGGACAATCAACACAATTGCGTTCCTCTTTCATTCCTACTTCTCCTAATAAATTTTCGCTCAAAAGTTCTGGTTCCTTTTTATATTCATAATTCTGTGTATATCTATTATAATGTATAGTAGCCATAAATTCTTCTTTTAAATATAAAAGGTATTCAAACAAAGTACTTCTGGAAATACCAAGACGAGAAGCAAACTTTTCTGGAGAACCACTACTTTTCCTTCGGATTAGATTATCCATACGAAGAAGTTTTTCAATATTAATAAGCTTTCTCATAATACAAAAGATTTAAGTATATATTTTGCCGTAAAGATATAAGTAAAAACATTAGATTAACTGGACACCATTAAAGGCACTTAACTATATATATAACAAACTATTAACATAATAATGTCATGTTTTTTTCCTGACACTATCATGTTAATATAATTTAAATATGTTCCTTGATTAGTCTTTTATTCAGTAGAATAAGGATATTTTGGAGTTATATAAGCTGTGTTTTTTGCTTTCAAAACAACAATATACCCGTTGTGGTATATTCCAATTATTTCCACATTTAAATATACCCGTTATGGTATATTTAAATATAATATTTTATATTTGTACCCGAACTGATATAAAATCTCAATATGAATATATTATCCACTACCGTAAAATCACTACGAAAACAATTTGGAATGACTCAAGAAGAGCTTTCATTGAAATCTGGTGTTGGTCTGCGTTTTGTCCGTGACCTAGAGCAAGGAAAAGCCTCGTTACGACTTGATAAAGTCAACCAGTTACTTGAGTATTTTAATTATGAAATGGTTCCACAACAAAAGCAAAGAAATACGTGAACTTATTAATAACTCTTTTATAAATATTGAGCTAAAAGATAAATACATCAATTTAATATATACAAGGTTAAAACAAATTACCGAATAAAAATTCGGTAATTTGTTCCAAATATCTCATAATCATCTTAATTAAGATAACCTTATCACTTCCCTTTCCCTGCAATCCTATCAACTATCACAGCTATCGCACCATCACCAGTAACATTGCATGCCGTACCGAAACTATCCATAGCAATATAAAGCGCAATCATCAGGGCCTGTAATGTTTCATTAAAGCCAAGCATACTTTGAAGGATTCCAAGAGCAGCCATAATTGCACCGCCAGGAACTCCGGGAGCTGCAACCATGCTTATTCCAAGCATCATGACAAAACCTGCAATTTGAGGGAAGGAAATTGTTTCGCCGGACATAATAAGTATCGCCATAGCACAAGCCACAATTTTCATTGTGCTTCCGGCAAGATGGATTGTTGCGCAAAGAGGGACGGTAAATATTGCTATATTCTCACGTACACCGTTCTTTACCGTCTGGGCAAGAGTAACAGGAATAGTTGCTGCTGAAGACTGAGTTCCCAAGGCTGTTGCGTATGCCGGCAACATGTTTCGCAAAAGCTTAAGCGGATTACGTTTGCTCACAAGTCCGGCTATACTGAATTGTATAAGCAAAAGCAGAACATGAAGGACAAAAATAACCAGAATAACTTTCAGGAACATAGAAATGATATTCATAACCTGACCGCTGACAGTCATGTTAAGGAAGATACCGAAAATATGAAGCGGAAGAAGTGGGATAATTACTGCCTCAATGACAAGAGTTATTATATCCTTGAAATCGTTGAAACATTCTTTAAGTGCTGTTCCATTAATATAGGAAAGTCCGAGTCCAACAGTGAAAGACAAAAGTAATGCTGTCATTACATCCATAACCGGTGGCATTGCGACGGAAAAATAGGATTGCAGCATGAAATCCTCTGGATTCTCAATTGCCGTAAGCTCAGTGTTGACAGGCAGGAGTTGAGGAAATATACTCATTCCGCTGAAATAAGTGAAAAAACCGGAGAATATGGTTGAGCCGTATGCTATTGCAGCTGTTATGGCTAGAAGCTTTCCGGCACCTTTGCCCAAATCACCAATTGCCGGAGTGACAAGTCCGACGATAATCAGAGGAATGGCAAAAGACAGGAAACTTCCAAACAATGAATTGAAAGTTACAAATATACGAGCTATGCTGATTGGCAAGAAATTGCCGAAAATAATTCCGGCTAAAATGGCAATTACAACCTTAGCCAGCAGTGAGACCTTCAGTTTTTTCATGATGTTGTTTGATTTTGAATCCTAAAATGGCAATAAATATACTCATTAAAGGACTAATAAGGTTAAAAAAGCAATATGGTAAATATGTTAAAGTTCCTACACCGAGGATAGTTGCCTGAGTCATACCGCAAGTATTCCATGGAATAAGAACAGATGTTACGGTTACGGCATCCTCTGTAGTACGGCTGAGAAGGCGGCTTTCATAGCCTTGCTTCTTATAAATATCCTTGAACATATTTCCTGTAAGAATAATAGATATATACTGGTCGGCAGTACATATATTCAAAGTCAGTCCGGCAACGACTGTTGATGCAACCATGCTGGCTCTTTTCTTCATAAATCTGAGGAAAACGGAAGTAATGCTTTCGAGCATTCCGCTTGCCGTCATTGCTCCGCCGAAACACATGGCACATATAATAAGCCATATCGTATTCATCATTCCTGCCATTCCACGTGTTGCAACCAAGGAATTCAAAGCTTCATTTCCGGTTTCAACCTGAGTGCTTCCATAGAATGTCATGAATGTACCTTTGAATAATGAAATTGAGTCCTCAACTCCTGTACCTGATATTTCATGAAGCAAGTGAGGCTGGAAAATAATAGCACAAACTCCGGCAAGAGCTGCCGATATAAATAACGTGATTATTGAAGGGACTTTGCGTGATATCAGCACTCCTGTAATAACAGGAACCAACAGCAGCCATAATGATATATTAAATGTTTCCTTCAAAGAATTGGAGAATTCAACTATCTGGCCAGCGCTGCCTGATTCATGGCTTAAACCTGCTATAAGAAATATCAACAGAGTAATAGTCATCGACGGCACTGTTGTAAACATCATATATCTTATATGCGAGAAAAGCGGTGTGTTGGTTACAGACGAGGCAAGGACAGTGGTATCTGACAAAGGAGAAACTTTGTCTCCGAAATAAGCTCCTGAGATAATGGCTCCGGCAACCCAACCAGTTGAAAAACCCTGAGCCTCACCTATTCCCATAAGTGCAATTCCTATTGTTGCAATAGTTGTCCATGAACTTCCGGTCATAACTGAAATCACGGCACAAATTATGCAGCACGATACGAGGAAAAAATGAGGGTGAAGTATTTGCATTCCGTAATAAATCAGCGTCGGGACAACGCCGCTTACCATCCATGCTCCAGACAAAGCTCCTATCAACAGAAGGATAATCAACGCAACAGAAACGCCTAATATGTTATTGCAAATTGCTTCCTCAATCTTTTTCCAGTGAATCTTCGAAACAATTATTGCCAACGCAGAGCATATTGCGGTTGATGTTAGCAGAACCACTTGACTGGCACCGCTAAGAGCATCACTGCCGAAAGTATTAATTGTAATGAAAAGAAGTATTACTAATGAAACAATAGGAATGATGGAAATCCAAGCTGAAGGAAGTTTGCCTTTAGTCATTATGCTGATATTTCTGTTAATTGTTTAAGTTTCGCAAGCTCAACTTAAAAGTTTACAAGGCTTCAGATACAAGTTAACAAGGTCAGAACACCTGTAATTTCACGAATTAATATCCAAAAATCTTATTAACTTGTCATCTTGTTAACTTGTCAACTTGTCATCTGGAAATTGAGCTTGCGAAACTTGAATTACTTATTATGCTTTATAAGATTCATAAATTCTTCTCTTGTTTTTGCCTGCTGGAAGAATCCGGTAAAATCAGATGTTGTGGTAAGAGAATTCTGTTTCTCAACTCCACGCATTTGCATACACATGTGCTGTGCCTCGATAACAACCATTACGCCAAGAGGGTCAAGAGTTTTCTGAATACAATCTTTAATCTGCATAGTCAGTCGTTCCTGAATCTGCAAACGGCGGGCAAAAATATCTACAACACGAGGAATCTTGCTCAAACCGGTAATGTATTTTTTAGGAATATACGCGATGTGCGCCTTTCCGAAAAACGGCAACATATGATGTTCGCAAAGCGAAAAGAAATCAATATCCTTAACAATGACCATCTGTTTGTAATCTTCTTCCTCAAACATTGCAGAACGTAAAACGGCTTCCGGGTCTTCGTTATATCCTTTGGTAAGGAACTGCATTGCCTTTGCCACACGCATAGGTGTTTTCAGCAAGCCTTCACGTTCAGGATTTTCACCTAACAGAGTCAAAACCTCGCGATAATGGTCAGCGAGAACTTCTCTGTTTTTCAATATTATTTCTTCGTTCAACTCAGACATATATTATTTAATTCAATGGAATTTTTACTTCTTCTTTAACTATGTACATCTCTTTGGCGTACGAAGGGAATGCGTCCATAAGCAGCCTCAAAGTACGATAAGCTTCTTCGTGCGAGCGAAAATCGCCTACACGCAATTTCCAGAACGGAGCATTGTAGGTTACATAAGTCGGCATATCCGGAAATAATTCCTTTATTTCTTTTTCTTTCTTAAAAGCTTCATCTTTTGATTTACGCTGGTTATTTCCGGAGAAAACCTGTGTTCGGAATCCCTGGATTTTCAGGAAAGTTTCATTCTCTGTTGTCTCAACATTCTTTCCGTATTTTCGTGCTCCGACCAATCGTTTTATCTCATCAGACTGATTAACGGTTACAACACCCTTACCTGCCTGTCGTGACGACAGTCTGTCAAATATCGTCATGACATGCACAGTTGCAGCATTATCATCAGTTGTTTGAGCCGACAAACTAAAAGCCGAACACAAAGTGACAAACAAAAGTCCAAGGAAATATCTCATACTATATATTTAGATTTTAAATAGTTCAAGTTTCGCAAACTCAACTTGCATATAGTTGATAAGGCTTCAGAAACAAGTTAACAAGATATTCCTTGTCAACTTGTTCTCTTGTAAACTTGTCAACTATAAACAAAGTTGAGCAATACGAAACTTAAATAAAAAAATTATTTATCGAAAGCTTCGATAATAGGCATGAATTTTTCAACAGCCAAAGAAGCACCACCGATCAAACCACCGTCAACGTTTGGTTTAGCGAACAATTCTTTTGCGTTACCGCCGTTGCAGCTACCACCATAAAGGATAGTACAGTTGTCAGCAACTTCGTTACCATATTTAGCAGCCAATGTAGCACGTATGTGAGCGTGGATTTCTTCAGCCTGGTCAGCTGTAGCAGTTTTACCAGTACCGATAGCCCAAACTGGTTCATAAGCCAAAACGATTTTACCGAAGTCTTCAGCAGACAAGTTGAACAAAGAACCTTCGATCTGTGCGTCAACAACTTCGAAGTGTTTGCCAGCTTCTCTTTCTTCCAAAACTTCACCGATACAGAAGATTGGAGTCAAACCGTTAGCCAAAGCCAATTCAACTTTAGTCTTAAGGATTTCTGGAGTTTCGTGATAGTAAGCACGACGTTCAGAGTGACCCAAAATAACATATTTAGCACCTGTTGAAGCAACCATAGCAGCAGAAACTTCACCTGTGAAAGCACCGCTTACTTTATCTGCACAGTTTTCAGCAGCTACACCGATTTTGTTAGTATCGATAGCAGCAGCTACGCTTGCCAAGTGAGTGAACGGAGTACCGATGATAACATCACAGTTAGTTGTTTTGTTTTTCAAAGCTTCGTTCAAGCCTTTTGCCAACTCCAAGCCTTCAGCCAGAGTAGTGTTCATTTTCCAGTTTCCTGCAACAATGTTCTTTCTCATAATCTTAAATTATTTATATAAAGTATGTGATACAAAAATTATTTCTCTTTTTTCTTTCGTTTGTTTCTAAACCAGTCGTACCCCCAAACGAACAGCAAAGGTACGGTAAAAGTCAATAGGTTGGTTAATAGTTCCGCTTCTTCTTTAATATTTTGTTTATTTCCTGCCAAATATGATTTGGTCAGCGCGTCCAGAACTTGTTCGTCCGGGATATCGTTATAATGCCATTTGGCAAGTATTGTTCCATCTTTTATCAGGACCAATCCCGGATTTGAACGGATTATAGTTTTCAACACTACCTCATCAGCAAACAAAAATGAATATTCGGCTCCTGTATAATCTATCCATTTATTGATTTCATCTTCTGTTGAACCGGTAATACAATAAAAGCCTAAATTATCATATTCCTGAGTAAAGTCGAACACATTATTGATTTCGTCGATTCTTTCATCACTTGCTTTTTTCAGATCCGGAGCAATCAGAAGATACAAAGCTCTGCTATCTCTCAATAAGCTGTCAGTAACATCAACTCCATCCAGTGTTGTAACGGAGAAATTGCTGATTGGCGGGACATATCCCTGCTTTATTAATGTCGTTTTTGAATCGACAAATACCCAGCTGGAATCATTGCTTGGATAATTATCAAGCGTAAACTCTTTCTGAACACCATCTTTTTCATATATGAACGAATATTCATATTCATCCTGCGGAGCACCTTCAGGTATTTCCATCTGCGACGGAATATTTACCCCAACCTTGAACGGCCTGAAATCAATGACAGGAAGATGATTGTAATTTATATTGGCAAACAACAACATATAAAGGTATGAGAACAAGGCTACAAACCAATATACCTTATATGTATATAATTGATATAGTTTCTGATTATAGACAAATGTATATATAGCAGCAGAAAGCAAAACTACATTCTTAAGAAAGGTTTCCCAATTGGTAAGCACCAGAGCATCACCAAAACATCCACAATCTGAAACAGGATTGAACAATGCCAGATACAATGTGAGTGGAGTCATGAAAAGCATAAACACCAATGTGAGGAATGATGTATATCTTCTATATACTCCCAACAACATACATACACCCAGCATAAACTCAAACGCAGCCAGGTTCATCGACAATGTAACAGAAAATATATGCAGAAAATCCAAACCGAAAGCCTTAAGATAGTCATCTATCTTAATAGCGCCACCCATTGGGTCAACAGCCTTTACAAAGCCTGAGAAAATGAAAACGACGCCAATAAGTATTCTGCCGGCTTCCGCCAGGACTTTTTCAACAATCTCTTTTCCGTTCATTGATAAATTCATGTATGTATTATCACTCGCCAAACTCAAGTTTTATCAAACCGAACAATGCATAATTTACCATATCCATATAATTGGCATCTATACCTTCTGAAACCAAAGTCTTTCCGTCATGACTTTCGATTTGCTTGGTTCGATAAAGCTTCATAAGTATCAGATCAGTATATGAACTTATTCGCATACTGCGCCACGCCTCGTCATAGTCATGATTTTTGGCATACATAAGTTCTTTCGTTTCTGTCATATATTTATCATACAACTCCAAAGCCTCTTCGTTAGTTATATCAGTTGTATCGGAAAAACCCTTTGCCAACTGGATAAGACCAATTATCCCATAATTGACAATTCCAATGAATTCAGGACGAATTCCCTCATTAACCATACTAACACCCTTGATTTCAAGGCTTCGTATTCGGTTTGCCTTTATAAATATCTGATCAGTCAATGAAGTCGGTCTCATAATACGCCATGAAGGACCATAGTCCTTTAGTTTCTTTTCGAAAAGATCACGACATATTGATATAACTTTTTCAAATTGTTGTTTCGTATCTTGCATATTATCCGAATTATACGGCAAAGATAGTGAAAGGTGAGTGGAGTACAAAATAAAAAAGGCACAAAGGAAAACCTTTATGCCTTTCACTTATTTTCAGAAACTTATCAGCAATTATGAACAACGAATTGCACGGCCTATACGTAAAACCGTAGTCTTTGTTATTCCATTCAATTCACATAATTTCGAAACTGTTGTGCCATAACGCAATGCAATAGCACCCAATGTGTCACCTGATTTTATTCTATGATATACAGGTTCATTACTTTGTTCTGCAGAATTATTGTCATTTAATGCTGCTACGGCTTCCTGTTTTGCCTCAACAACAACCTTTTTTGCAGTAGCCTTTGACGGACGATTATTATTAGCCTGTTCTACACCTGCAGAGCAACGAATCGACTGGCCGATTCTTAACATCGAAGTACTCTTAAGTCCATTCAATCTGCAAAGCTCACTAACACTTGTTCCATACATTCTTGCAATCTTTCCTAATGTATCACCTGATTTAACTCTGTGATAAACCATCTGGTTACTTGAAGAAGTATATATATTACTATTTCTACCGTTGATTTTCACATTATGGAAAACATATTTATCCTCGTGAGGAACACCATTTTCAAAATCAATTATTTCTGCAGGATTTATAGCCTGTCCGAGGAATCTTGTTTCAAAATGCAAATGAGAACCTGTTGAACGACCTGTATTTCCTCCCAAACCAATTGGCTGACCAGCCTTCACTATATCATTAACCTGAACTAATTGCTTTGAAAGATGACCATAGACTGTTTCCAAACCATTAGGATGGCGGATAACCAGATAATAACCATATCCACGGCGTTCAAAATTACGGATACGAACTTTTCCGTCGAAGGCTGCACAGATGGTATCGCCTTTCAAGACTTTCAAGTCAATACCTTTATGCATTCTTCTGCGACGAGGTCCATATTTTGATGTTACTTTTGCTATTGAATCAATAGCTATAGGATAAACAAAAGAAGAACAGTCAATTGCACATGAATCAGGGAATTCAACCTTTTCATTTGAACCCTTAAACGGGTCAACCCATTTTGTATCCCAATTTGAACCATATAAGTCTTCAGCCGGAAACATCAATGACTCGTGGGATAGGATTTCTTCGTATTCGGCTTCCAATATTTTTACAGAAGACAAATCTTTCTTAAAACCTACCCTGTCAGCCATCAATTCCGACACATGACGATCCAAAATTTCTGTTTGTGCTGTTATCTGCTCTGATATTTGCTTCTTTTCAGGTTCAACGGCATTCGCTACTGGAATCATAACAACGCCCAAACATAGCGACAATAGTGTTTTTAAAGTCATTTCAACAATAATTCAAGCATTCTTATTCAAGTGATTGAAGAGAATTCGGCTTATTATTAACAATCTGCTAATTCTCAGCATGTCAAAGTTCGGAATTTCAGAAATATATCACAAATCTATTACTGAAATTTTTCTTCAATAGAATTCTCAAATGTTAATAAAATGACTTAAAATACAATTAAACAAACAGTTACAAAATATATGTTATACAACATATCAACTGATTAATCCCCAATTAATCTTTTTCGAGAACAAACTTTTCAGCCTTTCGTTCAGTAATCTGTATGTTTCGGAAGATAAATCAGGGTCTTCGTCCAAAACTTTAATTGCCATATCTCTTGCGATTTGCAGAATCTGACCATCGGAAGCCAGATTGGCTATCTTCAAATCAATGCCGTCGCCACTTTGCCTTGTTCCTTCCAAATCTCCAAATCCGCGCAGTTTCAAATCCGCTTCAGCAATTTCAAACCCATTGTTACTTTTAACCATTATATCAAGCCTTTTTCGGGTTTCATTACTCAATTTATAAGAAGACACAAGTATGCAATAAGATTGTTCCGCGCCGCGGCCCACTCGTCCTCTCAACTGATGAAGCTGCGAAAGACCGAATCTTTCAGCACTTTCGATAACCATTACGGAAGCATTAGGCACATTAACCCCAACTTCTATTACAGTTGTTGCCATAAGTATATTGGCTTCTCCCGAAATAAACTTCTGCATTTCTTTATCTTTCTCTGCGGCTTTCATTTTGCCGTGAACCATACAGACCTTATATTCAGGAAAAACTTCCTTGAAATTCTCAAATCCTTCTTCAAGACTTTTATAATCCAATTTCTCATTTCCTTCTATCAAAGGATAGACAACATAAACCTGTCTGCCTTTACGTATTTCCGAACGCAGAAAATCAAAGAGCTGGGCTTTATTATTATCATAGCGGTGCATGGTCATTATCGGTTTACGTCCCGGCGGCAACTCGTCTATAACAGAGACATCCAAATCTCCATACAATGTCATTGCCAAAGTACGCGGAATTGGAGTTGCTGTCATTACCAGGACATGAGGAACCACCGCATTATTCTTACCCCAGAGTTTTGAGCGTTGTTCAACTCCGAACCTGTGCTGTTCATCAATTATCGCCAATCCTAATGATGAGAAAACGACTGTTTCCTCAATCAGCGCATGCGTTCCGATAACAATCTGAATTTCTCCATTAGCAATAGCAGGCAGGATTTTATTCCTTTCGGACTTCTTTGTTGAGCCGGTCAGCAAAGCAACATTTATGTCCATATGCTTCAAAAAGGATTTTATTGTTGCATAATGCTGTGCTGCCAGAATTTCTGTCGGTGCCATCATGCATGCCTGAGTATTGTTGTCCAATGCTAGAAGCATTGCAAGCAAACCGACAAGAGTCTTTCCACTTCCAACATCTCCCTGAAGAAGTCTGTTCATCTGTCTGCCACTTCCCATATCCGCACGCATTTCACGAACTACACGCTTTTGCGCACCGGTAAGTTCAAACGGCAAATAATCTTTATAGAACGTATTGAAATAGTCGCCGACTTTCAAAAACGGAATACCTTGAAGTTTTCGCTGTCTGTTATATGCCGACTTCAGCATATTCAGCTGAATAAAAAATAATTCGTCAAACTTCAATCTTGCCTGTGCCCTTCTGAGTTTCTCGGTCGATTCCGGGAAATGAATATTCTTCATAGCTTCAGAAAAAGACATCAAGCCCAAAGATGCAATAATGTTATTCGGTAAAATTTCCGGTAAATACCAATTAATGTTAGTCAGCAATGTATATTGCAGATTCTGTATTGCTCTAGAATTAAGAAAAGATTTCTTCATCCTTTCCGTTGTGTTATAATAAGGTGTCAATCCGTTTGCCACCTGACCACTTTGCTCAACGGAATCTATATCAGGATGAGCTATATTAAATGTATGGCCGAATTCTGCCGGTTTACCAAAAACAATATATTCAACTCCGATTTTTATCTTATCCTTGACATAAGCCAAGCCTTTGAACCAGACTAAATCCATAAGTCCGCTGCCGTCGGAAAATTTGCCAACCAGGCGTTTGGTTCTGCCCTCACCTATTTCCTCAAAAGACAAAATCCGTCCCTTAAGTTGTATGTATGGCATATTTCCCCTAATTTCAGATATTTTATAGAAACGGCTCCGGTCAATATATTTATATGGGAAATAATACAACAAATCTTCAAAAGAAGCTATATTGGCTTCTTTCTGCAACACTTCTGCTTTTTTCGGACCAACTCCGGGCAGATAAACTATGGAACGCTTGTCTAAATCCAACATTATTTATTTTTCCTCAAAGATAGCTTTTGCTATTAGCAAATCAAATGGAGTCGTTATTTTTATATTCTCACGATTTCCTTTTACTAGCGACACTTTAAAGCCTTTTGCTTCAACAACTGAAGCATCATCAGTAAACAAACTGTTATATTCCTGTTTATATGATTCAAATAAAATATCAGAACGGAAAACTTGTGGAGTCTGAACAGAACAATATTTACTTCTGTCAACAGGAGAACTTTCTTCCTCACTTTTTATCTCTCTCAAAGAATCTATCATCGGTAAAACAGGCACTGCTGCTCCATTATTTTCAGCAGACTTAAAACAAGAATCAATTGTATCAGACGAAACGAACGGACGCACGCCATCATGAACCGCAATAATAGCCTGTTCTCCATTGCTGAGCAATTCTGACTCTATAACTTCGAGACCATTTCTTACAGAATGAAATCTTGTTTCTCCACCGGTAACAACTCTATGTGGAGCTTTACATCCTATTTCCTTACATAGCATTTGCCAATAAGGCTGATGGTCCAATGGCAACACCAGAATAATCTCCGTTTCATTATTCCATTTATAAAATGCTTCGAGAGTATGCATCAACAATGGTTTTCCATGCATTGGAATAAATTGTTTTGGTAAATCTCCGCCCATTCTAAGACCTTTACCTCCGGCTACTATAACGACAAAGTTTCTCATGAATCCAATTCCTCCAATACTTTTTTCACGTCTTCATCGACTTTATATAATTTCTCTTTGCACAGTTTTATCAAGCGAGTAGCTTCCTTTACTTTTTCAGACAACAAATCAACATCAAGCTCCTCATTCTCTATATCAGCGACAATACGCCTTAGCTTCGTCACTGCTTCATTATATGTTTCTTTATTATTTCCCATAATCTTTTCAATTTTCAAACTTATTTTCAACTTTTGCATTCACACTTCCATCACTCCAGAATACGGTTAATGTTTCTCCCGTAGAAACTTCCTTTGCGGATTTTATTATTTTTCCGTTTACCATGGTTATGTTATATCCCTTTTTGAGAATATATTCCGGCGAGGCCATTTTTATGAACTGCTCTGTTAATTCCAGGAATCGAAGTTCTTTCTGTTTTCTTCTTTCCGTCGCTACAATTATTTTGTTTTGCAATAATTCCAACATTTTATCCTGTCGCAACAGCAGCGAAGATGATACAGAAGGAAGGCGCATTGCCATTTTATTCAACTCTCCTCTGTTACGTTCTATCCTGTTAATAACTCTTTCCGGGAAACGGTTTGAAAGTAATTTTATGAAATTCTGATGTGATGATATAATATTGACTGCCGAGTTAACCATTCTGCGTTGTAATGATTCCAGTTCCTCTGCCTGACGTTCTATACAATCCAACAAAAAAGCAGCAACAGCCGTTGGCGTTTTCAGACGAGTGTGAGCAACCATATCAACCACAGTATCATCTCTCTCATGACCTATACCTGTTAATATCGGTAAAGGGAATTGAGCACAACTTGCAGCCAGTAAATATGAATCAAAGCTGTTCAAATCTGATGTGGCTCCTCCTCCACGGATTATAACAACAACATCAAACAACTCATAATTCTCATATATTCTGTCTAATGCAGCAATAACAGACTCTTCAGTCTTGTCACCTTGCATCAATGCCGGAAACAACTTGATATAAAAAGGATATCCTGATTTATTATTTTCCAGCTGGTTCACGAAGTCCTCATATCCTGCTGCGGTAGGAGAAGTTATCACTGCTATCTTTTGAGGCAAGTCTGGCAAACAAAGTTCTTTATTCAGAGTAAAAACTCCTTCATCCTTCAGTCTCCTTATTATTTCCATTTTTTTCCGGACCATATCACCTACTGTATAACTAGGATCAATGTCCAACACATTAAGACTGAAACCATAAAGTTCATGGAAATCCAACGAAACTTTTACCAGAACTTTTATTCCGGAACCAAACACCTGGTTCGTTTCCATTTCGAAATAAGGTTTCAACAATCTGAAAATCTTTGCCCAGATATAACCTCTGGCACGGGCAATTATCTGATTACTTTCTTCGCTTTTCTCTATAAATTCCAAATAACAATGCCCTGAAGAAGTATTGATACGGACATCACTGGTTTCCGCCTTAATCCAATATGTTTCACTAAACGTATTGTTTATAGCAGAACGAACACGTCCCATTATCTCAGAAAGCGTACACCCCCTGTCGTCTTCATCAATTTTTATACTTCTTCGAACTGCCATATTTCTTTTTCTCCTTTTTATATATTTTGTAAATATCCGGAATGCCATAACCCTTTTCCTGAGTTGGTTTATCTGCTTCCGATGAATATTCATGCAACAAACGTACAATATCCTGACTAGTAAGCCATGGTAAAGCTTGCCACAAACAAGCTCCCATACCTGCCATTATAGGAGTTGCGAAAGATGTACCACTAGCCATTCGGACCTTTCCGTCTTCGTCTACCACATTACAATTGGTTCCTAATGCCACGACATCAGGTTTAATACGGCCGTCAGCACTATAACCTGATGAACTGAAAACACTTCTCTCCTTTTTTGAATCTACAGAGCCAACTGTAACAACCTTATCAGCATCCGCCGGAAATGTTATTTTTTCCCATTCTCCTCCTCCTTCATTTCCTGCACTGGTAAATATTAATATGCCTTTCTCTGCTACTATTGTTGCAGCCCTACTTATCAATGCTGTCTTGCCATTCAAATCCTCATGTTTATAACCTAATCCATCATCATATTTATAATATCCCAATGATGAAGTAATAACATCAACCCCTACACTGTCCGCATATTCTACAGCTGCTATCCAATAGTCTTCTTCAATCGGATATTCCGAGCGCATATCTTCACTTTTCATCAGCCAATATTCTGCAGCCGGAGCAGTTCCTACAAAATAATTAGGTTTATTTGCTGCAATACATGACAATACTTTTGTTCCATGCTCGTCTCCACTAAACACAGTCTCTTCGGGATTCTGAGCATTAAATGTTCCGGCAATATTTACATTGTCAAAGAACTCCATCATGTCTGCGTTCTTAAAACCGGCATCTATAACTGCTATCTTTATTCCTTCACCACAATATCCTTTCTTATGGAGTTTCCTTCCATTCAGCATATCAATATGCAGTTTTCCAACTCCATAAAAATCCTTCAACCTTTGTTCTGTTATAGGATATTTATTATTAGCTTTTTGTGGAAGCTTATAAGACGCATCTCCTCTCCAAACTAGGCGAACAGAATCGACAACAGGCAAATTCTTTATTCTGGAAACAACCGCAGAGTCCGAACTTTCAACGACAACAGTCTGCATCCACTTGCTTTTAGTGACAATGCGTACTCCACAGTTTTTTATCTCTGACAGAATTCGAGAACTAAATGGCAAATCACTATAATTAATATCTATTCCTTGTTTTTCCCGACGGGAAATAGCTGTTTCAGAAAGGAAGAGTTCAGGTTTGGCAATTATGCTATTATCACACCCTTTTTCATTCAGGTAAACACGAAAACGGAAATCTTCGGCAAAAAGGCAAGATACTGAAATCAGAAAAAAGAATGGCAACGCAAAAACTCTTATCAATTTCATATTATCCGGAAGAGTATTTTTTATAAATCCATAACTAAAACAATATCTTATGTTTTCCGGTAAAAATCATATATGCCCGAAAAACATAAGATATTAATAATAAAAACAGATATATTATTCTTCAAAATCACATATCGGCATTTCTCTCTTCACACTCTGACGAAGAGATATAAGAGTTTCAGTAGCTGTTACACCAGGTATTTCCTGAATTTGTCCGTTCAACAGCTCCATCAGATGCTCGTTATCACGTGCATATAATTTTATAAGCATTGTATAAGGACCTGTTGTAAAATGGCATTCTACTACTTCCGGGATTTTCTCAAATTCAGGAACCACATCCTTATACATAGAACCACGTTCAAGTTTAACACCTATATATGTACAAGTATTATAACCTAAAATTTTAGGATTTATATGATAACCGGAACCGACTATTACGTTCATATCAATCATACGCTGAACACGCTGATGAATTGCGGCACGTGAAACTCCGCATTCTTCTGCTACATCTTTGAACGGTATTCTAGCATTCTTTGAGATGATACTCAAAATCTGGCGATCTAGTTTGTCTACTTTTTCCATATTTTTAATGTTCTTATAATATAACAGCTGATGACAGCCATAGAGGCTCTGAAGCAAATTATCAACTCTGCTTAATTCAATATCAAAAATATACAAATATTTTTAATCACATATCATTTTGAAAGAAAAAATCAGATAATTAATAAAAAAAGCGGCAAAAACATGCTATACAACATGATTTTACCGCACTTTTTATAACTATTGAGTAATTTCTATTAAAACTGGTCCAATAACTTTATAAAGTTACTTTACAATTTCCAACAACTCAACTTCAAATTTCAAAACACTGTTTGCTTTGATAGTTGGACCTGCAGGACGATCACCATAAGCCAATTCAGAAGGAATCCAGAAAATATATTTTGAACCTACAGGCATAATCTGCAAACCTTCTGTCCAACCTTTGATTACCTGAGTTACGCCAAATTCTGCTGGTTCACCACGATCAACAGAGCTATCAAACTTTGTTCCATCAAGCAATGTTCCAGTATAATGAACTTTTACACGATCCTTTTCAGTCGGTTTTGCACCTGTACCTTCTGTAATTACCTTATACTGCAAACCACTTTCAGTAGTGATAACACCTTCTTTTGTCTTGTTTTCAGCCAAGAACTTTTCTCCTTCTTCTTTATTTTTCTGAGCTTCCTTAGCCTGAGCTTCTACAAAGTAAGTCTGGATATAAGCCTGAGCTGCCTGTGGATTCATTTTAGTAGAATCACCTTTAATAGCTTCGATGAAACCGGCAATCAAAGCATCAACATTTGCTTCGCCACCTGGCAAAGTCTTCAAATTTTCCTTATAACCTGCACCTGTGCTAACTCCAATCGCATAGCTTACACTATCAACTGAGTTGTTTAGTTTTGCACTTGGTTTAGAATCACAAGATGTAGCAACTGCACCTAAGGCTACTACTGCTGCAGCAGCCAAAACATTTAATTTGTTCATCGTATTTTAAGTTTTAATTTATTCTTTGAATTGATGTTTTACTGTAACTGACAAAATCAGAGACACTTTTTGACAAAAAAAAATAAAAAAATATTCGTCAACTTGTCAACTTGTCAACTTGTCAACTTGTCAACTATATATTATTTTACAATATCAAGTAACTCAACATCAAAAATCAATGTACTGTTAGGTTCAATCATTTCTCCTGCCCCATGTTCACCATATGCAAGATTTGAAGGAATGAACAAACGCCATTTTGAACCGACTTCCATCAACTGAAGAGCTTCAACCCAACCCGGGATTACCTGATTTACACCAAATACAGCAGGCTGACCACGTTCAATAGAGCTGTCGAATACAGTTCCATTGATCAAAGTTCCATGATAATGGCATTTTACTTTATCAGTTGCTTTAGGTTTTTCTCCATTACCTTTCTGCAAAACCTGATACTGCAGACCGCTAGGCAATTCAACAACACCTGCTTTATGACGGTTGATATTCAAGAATTCTTCTCCAGCTTTCTTGTTGATTTCCATCTTTTCCTGCTGAAGCTTCATAAAGAATTCATTTATTACTTGTTTAGCTTCATCATAAGTGATAGCCGGCTGAGTTTCATTCAACACATCGCTCAAACCTTTTACAAAGTCTTCAATGTTCAATTCTTTTATTCCTGAATTTTGGAAGTTGTTTCCAATACTCAAACCTAATGCGTAGCTTACTTTATCCATTTATATTATAAATTAATTATGTTCTAGCATATTTTATTACGGGAGGCAAAAGTAATGTTTTTAATCTAAACACAATAACTCAATAACTTAAAAACTTACAAACTCTCTAACTTATTCTTCAAATATGCCTGTTTTTTTTCTGCTTTCTGCTTTTCAGTCTTCAAGCGGTCAATATCGCTCAACACTGAAGCTAAATTATATGTTGCTGTTAAAGCTTTCTTGTCTCCCTCTGCAATATAAATTACATAAGGTTTCCCACCTGTATATTCTACTTTAATACGCTTGTCAGAATTATCGTAAATAAACTGGACAGCATCCTTTCCTGCATCACCTTTATAAGTTACAACTTCTGTTGTATTTCCCATATCCTTAAATCTGTAGTTAATACCTCCATCATAAGGAATTGAAGCAGTCTCAGCAAATAAATCACCTCCGGCGCTAAGTCTAATACCTGTATGATTTATAGGTTTACCGCCAAAATACACACTTGCCAAATACATTTCTCCTCGTTCGTCAACTCCGCATCTGATATAGCAACGCTGAACATTTCTTTCGATAGTTTGCTGTTTCCAGATATAATTACCTATTTCCTGATAATCCGAGTCTTTCTCAAACACGAAGCCTTTCTTTAAGTCTTCTACTTCTTGCATTCTTATTGGTAGAAGACTGTCGCAATATGCCAGGTTTCGTTCAGATTCCTTGAAGTCTACTTTTCTCATCAGTTCCAAAGCATTCTTCAATGCATCTACTTCCTTCGGATATAAAGCTCTGACAGAATCTATCTCATTACGGGCAGAGAAAAAATCACCTTGTTCATAATATGACTGCGCTTTATCCAATCTTTCCTGAGCTTTCTTGGCATCACCATTACAAGATGACATAATCATAGCAAATGTAATTGCCGACAGCGTATATAAGTTGTATTTTTTCATACGTCTTATGCATTAATAATCACGGCAAAGATAGCTTAAGTTTTTCAGTTGACAAGGTATATGATAAAACAACCAACACTAACAATAAATATATGATAGTTTAATACTTCTGATTATGTTGTCAAGATTACAAAATCTTATTAACTTGCTTCCGCTTATTTAATTATTTGTTCCGACAACATATTATAAGAACAGAGTAAATTAATAATTCAACTATTTCTAAATATATTGAGATATGAAACGTATAGCAGTACTAACCGGTGCAGGAATGAGCGCAGAAAGTGGTATATCTACTTTCAGAGATTCCGATGGTCTATGGGAAAAACATAGAATTGAAGATGTGGCAACTCCTGAAGGTTTCAATAAAAATCCCCAACTGGTTCTGGATTTCTATAATCAACGCCGTAAAGAACTTCTGAACTGTAAACCTAATGCCGGACATATTGGTTTGGCAGAAATGGAAAAAGATTTCGATATGCATATCATAACCCAAAACGTAGATAACCTTCACGAAAGAGCAGGGAGTTCAAATGTTATTCATTTGCATGGGGAATTAATGAAGGCTTGTCCGGTTAATAACCTTACAAAAACTTATGATATTCCGGTAAACAAACCTGAAATAAATCTTGGAGATAAAGATGAAAATGGAATTCAGTTACGACCTTTCATAGTCTGGTTCGGAGAAACTGTTCCTATGATTGACCCAGCAATCCGTGAAATTGAAGAATGCGATATTATGGTTATAATTGGGACTTCTCTTAATGTTTATCCGGCTGCCGGTCTGATTAATTATGTCAGATGCGGACAACCAATTTATCTTATCGACCCTAAAGACGTGAAAACTTACCGTGACGATGTCATACATATTAAATGTGGGGCATCAGAAGGCGTAAAACGTCTCAGAGAAATATTACTTTAAACTATTAACAATTAATGAGCATATTGTAAGGAATATTCCTGCAGCTACAACTCCATTCCAACCATAAACGGACCAGGCTGTTCCTGCTAGGAATGTTCCGGTTGCTCCTCCAACAAAATAAGTTGTCATAAATATAGTATTTATTCGGTTAGAGGCTTTAGGATTTAGACTGAATATCGTTGTCTGGTTGCTTAGCTGAATACATTGCATTCCGATATCTATTATTATTATTCCTGCTATTATACCGGCATAAGTATTTCCAAGCAAGTTAAGACAAAGCCATGATATAAACAAAAGCCCACATCCAATATAATTAAAATTCTTTACACCAACTTTACTCACATATCTTCCGACAAACGATGCTGACAAAGCTCCGGCAATACCACACAAACCTAAAAGTCCTACTATATGACTGCCTGCATAAAAAGGTGCTTGTTCCATCCTGAAAGCAAGACAACTCCACATTGCTAAAAAACTACCGAACGCAAAACCGGAACGAAGAGCTGAAATACGTAATACTGGATAATCACGAACCAAAGTCAAAAGAGATTTCATCAATTCACTATATTTCCCTTCAAAGTTCGGTTTGATTTCAGGCATTACTCTCATAACAACAATAGCAGATATTATCATTAAAACAGCTGCTACAACAAACATGAATCTCCAACCCATTATTTCACCAACGACGCCACTAACCACTCGTGATGATAATATCCCGGTAAGTAGACCGGATACAACTATACCAACATTTTTTCCTTTTGTTTCCGGAGTAGAAAACTGTGCAGCTACAGGAATAAAAATTTGTGGTATAATAGAACAAATACCGGTTAAAAGAGAAGCTATGAAAATAAGATTTATGTTTTTCGCTATAGAAATAGATAATAGAGAAAATACAAGTATGGAGAAGTTTATCAAAATTATTTTTCTTCGAGGTAATAAATCAGCTAATGGTATTATAAATAATAACCCTAAAGCGTATCCTATCTGTGTTATCATAGAAATCAGGTTTGTCTTAAACTCCGAGACTTGCAAATCCTGACTGATTTGATAAAGAAGAGGCTGATTATAATATAAGTTTGCAACAGAAATTCCGGCAACAATAGCCAAAGTCCACAATAAACTTGCAGGCAAACCAGCATTCTCTTTCAATATTATTCTTTCCATATTTTATTAATACATATTATATAAACAAAAAAAGACCCGATTCCTTTCGGAACCGAGTCTCTTCGCTTTCTAAAACGGCGGCTACCTACTCTCCCACTTTTACGCAGTACCATCGGCGTGATTGGGCTTAACTTCTCTGTTCGGAATGGGAAGAGGTGGA
>JAXDRC010000015.1:0-97051 GCA_034091205.1 Parabacteroides sp.
AATATTTAATGGTTATTTGATTCCTTGTAATATCTTTCATAGAAACAACACTACAAAAAATCTAGTGAATCTCTTTTTGTTTCAAAGAATTATGTCTTTAAAATGCTGCGAAATCTCCACCTAAATTGACGAAGAACCAAATGAGGCAAAAACACCTGTTGAATTTGGCAAGTTATTGAAAGAATATTTTGCTGCACTAAATGCAGGTCATGCATCCGTTTATCTGAACGATTATACGGCAAATTATGCTCCATCGTATATTGAAGGAAGAGTTTTTATTGATAACCCTAATTTGTATATGTGTGAGAACGGCTTCCAAGATAAAGATGAAATTGTGAGTATAAATAAAATTCCGGTTGCAGAATGGATTACCACGAATGAAAAATATACTCCTTCTTCTACCGAAAAATGCCGTAAATTGATGACTGCCCGTAAGATATTCCGTTCTTGGAGCGATACTACTGCAACCTATCAGGTAATTCGCAGTCAAGATACGGTGAGCCTAACGCTCAATCTGAAAAAAACATCTGCCTTTCATAAAAAACAAAACCCTACTGTGGAATGGACGGTATTACAGGATAGTATTGGATATATTCGCATATTGTCCATGATGGATCCTGTCGTTGATGAATTTGACAGAGCTTATCAACAGGTAAAGGACTTATCAAATTTGATAGTGGATGTCCGAGAGAATGGAGGAGGAAGCAGTGGAAACGGTAAAAGAATATGTGAATATCTCATTCATAAGCCACAGCCACACTGTGTATCGCCAGATTGGGAAATAATACCTCGGAAGGATTCATATAAAGGTAAATTATTCCTTCTGACCAATACATATACCTTTTCTGCTGCTGAAAGTTTTACATTGGATTTAAAAGAAAGTGGTAATGCGATAATTATTGGTGAAGGGACTGGTGGGGATACAGGAAATCGTCCTCGTACATTTCATACTACGAATGGTATTTATTTTCGTTTGCCGACAAGAGAGCCTTCTTTTTCACCAAACGGATTTCCGATGGAGGGGAAAAGTATCATGCCTCATTATGAAGTTTGTCAGAAAGTAAATGATTTTATGAAAAACCGTGATACGGTATTAGAGTTTGCCTTAAAAATGATTGAAACTAATAATCAGTAATGAACTTGAACATGCATTTGTATTAATACATTTTGAATTATTTTTTATGCCTTCAGTTATATTTTATATAAATCTATCATGGGCAGTTGTGGGCATCATAGACAGGGATGTCCACAACTGCCTTCAATCCATGAAGCGTCCCGACGAACCGATAGAAACTACCATTGAAAGGTATGTAATCGGTTATCTGGTCTTCTGGCATATTGCCTATATTGATAAAGAAAAGATGAACAGATGTGACGATGAGAAGGTAATCGAACTTGGACGGAAGAAACTGGAGGAATACATCACCTCACATCCCCCTGTAGCTACTTTGCCGAAGTTCTACATCGTCTTCCTAAATCAGCCTCAGATTGGCTGCGATGCCAACGGCCTCAGTAATGTTTTCTGCATGTAGTTTCTCAAAGAGTTTCTTCTTGTGAAACTTGACGGTATTGGCATTTATATTTATAGTTTATCATCATGAATATTAAAGAAAAGTTACTTAAATTTTTAATCATAGTAGTTTCTTCTATGATTATATTAGTACTTTATAAACAAGTACATTTAATTGTTGCTCCATTACATTTGCAAAGAATATTGGCTTCTTTTTTAATGCATCTGATAGTATGTTTGCCCATTGGAATTGTATTACTCATATTGTACAAGCCTAAGGACTTTTTTAATCAGCTTGGACTTGATGGCAATTTCTTCAAAGGAATGGTTTTTGCTTTAATAAGTACGCTCCCTCTTTTTATAGCTTTTCCAATTGTTGGAAAATTTAATAATGAACTGATATTAGAAAGACTGATTCGTTCAACTGTTATTGTAGCAGTATTTGAGGAAATCATTTTTAGAGGGTTTATCTTTGGGCAATTATTTCGATATTGTAAAATAGGTTTCAGTTGGTCGGTCTTGATTCCTTCCTTAATGTTTGGTTCTATTCATCTTTATCAAGGTCATGATTTAATATCTTCTCTGATGGCATTTGTAGTAACATTTTTGGGAGGATTGTATTTCAGTTGGATTTATATGAAGTGGAATTTCAATCTTTGGTGTCCTATAGGATTACATTTCTTTATGAATTTATCTTGGCAATTGTTTATTATAGAAGGAAATTCTGTAGCTGCAGGTGGTATGATTTCAAACATTTTTAGAATTCTATCAATTGCTATAGCAGTAATTATAACGAATGTATACTTACATAAATGAGAATCAAGTATCAAAGTACACGATTGTTGTAAGCTGAATTAAAACTTCTTATTAATCTTTCTAAATCAGCCTCAGATTGGCTGCGATACCCACAGCCTCAGTGATGTTTTCTGCGTGTAGTTTCTCGAATAGTTTCTTCTTGTGAAATTTGACGGTATTGGTATCAATAAAGAGAGTTTCTCCAATTTCTGTGTTCGACAGTCCTTTGACGGAGAGCTGGAGAATCTCTTTTTCACGGTCGGAAAGAATCAGTTCCGGCTGTTTTCTCCATCGTCTTCCCTCGAATGAATAGAAATACCTGTCAGTACATGTATGGTCTGAAATAACTACATCTCCGATAGTTTTCTCCGGTGACAGTGAAACTGTACATAGAGCCAGCCATATATCCCCATTGTCACTCAGCAAGGCAGGTGTCAGTTTGTGGTGGATAAGGTGCGAGTGCTTTTCTGATGTGCGGATATGAAAGTTATACTCGATGGACAGGTCCAGTCTTTTTTCTACCGGCTGGTCATAGAAGAATCGGACCCCGGCTTCGTTGATTTCCATAAGACGGTTTATCTCGTCAGACGGAACTACATCAAAATAAAAGGCATAACCTTTCTGTTGCACATCTTCCGGTGAATGACCGCAGAGGAAAAGCGGGTTGGACGATACGTAAAGGAAGTTCTTGCGGTTATAGTCTATGATATACAGACTGTGATTTGTATTGCGTGCCAAAGCATTAGCCATTGCAATACAGACCTCAGTTTTCTCATATTCACTGTCTGGTATTTGTAAGTCCGCATTTATAGGGCGAAAGAAATTGTTTATAATATTCTGTTGCATGATAGAATCATTGTTGTTCCTGGATTATCATCTTCCTTTTCTAAGCTGTCTTTTTATATTGTAAGTAAGAACTCCCCAAATCAAAAAATCATTTTCTTCAGTTATCCTAATTGGAGAATATTCTTCATTTGCAGGAATAAGCCATATACATTTGTCTGCTTCATCAAATCTTACTTTTTTCAATGTGAACTCTCCGTCGATGAAAGCAACGACAATATCTCCATCCTGAGGTTCCAAAGCCTTGTCTATGACAAGCAGGTCGCCATCATCAATGCCACAACCTTTCATTGAATCACCTGAAGCTCGGGCATAAAAAGTAGTAGCCGGATGGCGGATAAGTTCACGGTTCAAGTCAATGCTGTCAGTCATATAATCCTGAGCCGGAGAAGGGAAACCAGCCTTTACTCCCTGGTCAGCAAAAGGCAATGGAAGTTCGCTGCTCAAATCAGCTGAATACATTATAAGTTTCATTTGATAAGTAACTGTTCAATATTTATTTTACTCAAGTTTCGCTGGGCCCAACTTACAGATAACAAGGAAACAAGTCAACAAGTTTTTTAGATGATAAATGTAAGGTTACAGTTGTTTTGACCTTGTCAACTTGTCTCTGAAGCCTCGTTGACTTTTAAGTTGAGCGACTTGCAAAACTAAAAAAATTAGACTTCAATCGCTTCTATGAATTTCAATAATGATGCTGCTTTGGCAGAATGGAAAGAAAGCTGGTCAAACAGTTTGTGAGACTTCAGCATTTCAACTGCCGCATCAGCTGTTACTACACCTTGTTCGTAAAGCCGGATGGTAACATATAACCGGTCATTGGCTACCGGCCCCATTATCAAATCATATTGCGCTCTTCCTCTTCCTTTGCGATTGTTTACAACAAATTCCAACCATTCTTTAGTCGGTCCTTCAAAGCGATAAATCGAAAATTCCATATCGAGAATATCATCAGGAACTTCATAGACTGACACAACCGCTTTTTCGCTTAAATCCCTGTTCTTCTTCAATATTGCCCATTTCTTGGCCTGCTCGAAACTGGTAGTAGTATAGAAGCCTTTTCCGAAATCTGTAGCTTTCCGGCCTTTCAGTACACTAGGCCGCTTAACGCGAACTGTTGAACCGTGATATAGTTTCATTTTCTTTTCTTTATGAAAGTGGTGATTGTATCGATTATGTATTCTGAATCTTGGGTGTGTAACATTTCAAACGCATTTTCAAGAAAATCGAAAACCTTGTGCTTGGAAAATAACAACAGAGCTTCTTCTGCTTCCATCTTCTTAGATTCTCTGAAGTTCTCTATACAGAACACCTTGAAAAGTAGAATTTTTTTTTCGTCATTCTGTTTACGTTTTTCTTCTGCTTTTTCCCTCTCCAGTTCTTCAAAAAGCAATAATGTACTGGAGTACCACTGTTTAGTATTTTCGTCCAATAGCGAACGATACAGGCGTGAAGAATAAATATAATGGAGAGCATCATTAAAGGATAAAGCCTTTTTCTTCATCACCAGACTTGTCAATTCTGACATCACGAAAGGGAGCATCGATGAAGCAAATTGATTGTTTAAGATAGATGGTGTATTCATATGGCTTTGTTGTTACTTTTTACAAAAGTACGAAAATAATTGGGTAAAACATTTTCCAGCCAATGATAAATATGGAAGTATAAGTAATAGTTCCCTATTAAGTAACTGTTCAATTTTAATTTTATATTTATTCAAGTTTCGCGAGCTTAACTTACAGATAACAAGTTAACAAGGAGACAAGCCAACAAGGTTTTAAGATGATAAATGTAAAGTTACAGTTGTTTTGACCTTGTCAACTTGTCTCTGAAGCCTTGTTGACTTTTAAGTTTATATTGAGCACCCCAATATTGTAATAATATATTAAACAGAGCCAGCATCATATAAAACATTGTTAAATACACATTTTTTTCTTCAAAACTATTGCACAGTATTGCACGAGTTCATATATTTGCATCGTGGTTTTTTCATAATAGTATTAGATTTAAGGTTAACAAAATTGGTTAGGGGTTGTCGTGAGACAGCCTTTAATTGTTTATAGACACGTGGTTTGTTTTTATAATCACATTCCACGTGTTTATTTTGTCTAATCAATGTTTCGCAAGTTCAACTTTTGAGAGTTAAAGAAGTTGTTTGAAGTTATGGCCCTGCCCTGCATAGCCTAGAAGTTAATAGCTGATAGATTTTAGATACAGTTAGTATTGGCCTTTAACTCCAATTACTTCCTTTCTAACTCCTATAACTCCATAAATTATACAACTGGCAAAATTCGAAACGTAAAATTAATATTGAACTGTTACTTATATGAAATATTTTCTCCCGATATTAATATTCCTGATAACATCCTGCAAACACATTACAAAAGAAAACGACAATTCGGAAATAAGTGTAGCTGTACTCCGCGGCCCGTCTGCATTGGCTTTTGCCGAATGGGCAGATAATCCACCTGTAATAGATGGAGACACTTTCCATATCAGATGGATTGATTCTCCGGAAATAATGCAGTCACTGCTGATAAAACAGGAAGTGGATATAGCTGTGTTGCCTATGATAAATGCGGCGAATTTGTATAATAAAAATCTGCCATATCATTTGTCAGGTTGCCCAATTTGGGGAACTTTATATGCAGTAAGCCGTGACAGTCTGAAAGCTCCTGTATATGTTTTCGGCCGTGGCACAACTCCTGAAATTCTCGCAAAACAATCATTGGCAGATTTCAAGGACGAAGATTTCAGATTTACATTTTCATCAGCCGGCGAACTTACTCAAGCATTGTTGTCGGGAAGAGTAAATTCTGCTGTTCTTAGCGAGCCTTTCATCTCAATTGCGATGAATAAGGACAAAAGTCTGGAAATAGTAGCAGATTTGAACTGTAGGAAAGATAAGTCTTCGTATGGTTTCCCTCAGACTGCAATTGTATGTCATAAGGAATTAAGTAACAAAAGAGAAATCATAGATTCTCTGTTGACAATAAGCTGCAATTCAACCGCCAAGTTTCCGGAAAAGGCAATTAAAACTCTGGAAAAAGAGAAAGTTTTTGCAAAAAATACGCTTGACAGTAATTCTGTGATGCGATGCCGTATCAGTTACAAGCCGGCATCGCAGATAAAGGATGAAGTTAATTCATTTCTGGAATTAATATATAAATATGAGCCCAAAGCATTGGGAAATAAAATGCCGGACAATAATTTCTTTATAGAGGAATAACAGATGAAAAAGAAAATTCTATCAATCATTTCCATTATATCGATGTTGCTGATATGGCAAGTTATTGCTTATATTGTCGGCAATCAGCAAATTGTTCCGCCCATAACAGATTTGATAAAAACATTGATAAGTATTCCGGGAAATTCAGATTTTCTGTTATCAATTGCATATACATGTTTGAGAATGGCAACCGGACTTGTCTCGGCTTTGGTTCTTGCCATTATCATTTCATACTTGATGGCAAAAAAGGAATGGATAAGGATTATAATGAATCCATGGATTGTGACGATGCGTTCGGTTCCTGTAATATCATTTATACTTTTGGCTCTGATTTTCCTCAATTCCGAAAGTATTCCTTTATTCATTTCGTTTCTGACAATGTTTCCTCTACTGACGGAAAACTTATATCAAGGAATAAAACATATCAGACCGGGATATAAAACAATGGGCAGAGTTTTTCATCTGTCGCAGACGAACTATATTGCGCACATAATTTATCAGCAGATACAGCCATATCTGTTCAGCGGTATCTCATCAGCAGCCGGTTTCGGATGGCGCGCTATAATAATGGGCGAAGTAATCGCTCAATGTGCAAATGGTATTGGTGGGAAAATGAAAGAAGCGCAACTGTTCATCAACACGTCTGAACTTATAGCTTGGACTATAATAGCCATATTCCTTAGCTGGCTTACTGACAAAGGTGTAAAATCATTGTCAGTATGGAAACCTGGGATAAAATTCATTAAAGCAACAAATCCTACTATAAATATTCCTGGTTTCCAGCTTAAGAATGAAATCAGGCTAAATAATGTTTCATATTATTTCGGTCCGGATAATATCTCCTTTTCACTTGCAAAAGGACATACATATATGCTGTCCGCACCTTCGGGAGCAGGAAAAACTACGTGTCTGAAACTTATTGACGGAACCTTCAAGCCGGCTAAAGGAAGTATCGAAGGAATGCCGGAATATGTATCGTCTGTTTTCCAGGAGCAGGAAATACTGGCACATCTCACAGCAAAAGATAACATTACTCTTCCTCTATCTTCATTTTATTGCAAGAATAAAGCGATGGAAATTGCCGACAAATTTCTGAAAGCAATGGAAATAGAAGAACTTGCAGGACGATATCCTTCAGAGCTCAGTTACGGTCAGCTTCAACGGGTTTCATTGGCACGTGCTCTTGCCTATCCGTCTCCTCTCCTGCTTATGGACGAACCGTTCCGAGGACTCGACAAGGAACTTCTGCAGCGTATTATCGGAATAATAAAGAATCTGCAAAATGAAAGAGGACAAACGATATTATTCTCTTCTCATAACGAGGAGGAAGCGGATTTGATGAAAGCGAAAATAGTAATTATAAGGGGACGAGGGAACGAGGGGACAAGGAGTTAAGAAGTCAAGGAGTCAAGAAGTCAAGAAGAAATATTTTTTCCTGAAGCCTTGTCAACTCGTTAACTTGTCAACTTGTCCCCTCGTCAACTTGTCAACTCAAAAACTCAAAAACTCAAACATATGACAACTGAATTTTACCCACTTATTTCCCAGGCACTCCAAATACCTGAGAAGCAAGTAGAACATACAATAACACTTTTGGAAGAAGGGGCAACAATCCCTTTCATCAGCCGATACAGGAAAGAAATGACCGGTGGACTTGACGAAGTCCAAATCGGAAACATAAAACAGCAGTTGGACAAACTGACGGAACTAAAGAAAAGGAAGGATTTCATCATTTCATCAATTGAAGAACAGGGAATGATGAGTGATGAACTGAAGCAACGCATACTTTCTTCTTGGGATTCTACTGTAATTGAAGATATTTATCTGCCTTATAAACCTAAAAGAATGACTAAGGCAGAAGTTGCCCGTAAACGGGGATTGGAACCTCTTGCAAAGATCCTTATGGCGCAGAATGAGGCA
Organism: Parabacteroides sp.; assembly: GCA_034091205.1. Taxonomy (GTDB): domain Bacteria; phylum Bacteroidota; class Bacteroidia; order Bacteroidales; family Tannerellaceae; genus Parabacteroides. The sequence goes on from JAXDRC010000015.1 coordinate 8,298, forward strand.
AGTCCATTGCGACGGGCACAGATGTTCGTCAAAGGTGAAGTTAAAACTCCCGAAGATGCTTTACAAGGGGCACGTGATATAATTGCAGAATGGATTAATGAGAATGAAAATGCACGCAACACCGTGCGCCTGTCGTTCAAGCACTCAGCTGTAATTACCTCAAAAGTTATCAAAGGAAAAGAGGAAGAAGGCGAGAAATACAGAGATTATTTCGATTTCAGCGAACCATTATACAGATGTTCATCCCATCGTATATTGGCATTGCGACGCGGTGAAGCAGAAGGTATTCTCAGAGTAAGTATAAGTCCGGATATGGATGACTGCCGCAAACGACTTGAAAGAAGATTCATAAAAGGTTATAGTGAATCATCCGAGCAAGTTGCCATTGCTTTGGCTGATTCTCTGAAAAGATTGCTAAAACCGGGAATCGAAACAGAATATTCAAAAATAAGCAAAGACAAAGCCGACGGAGAAGCAATCCGTGTATTTGCCGAGAATTTACGCCAATTGCTTCTGGCTCCTCCTTTAGGACAAAAGCGAGTGCTAGGGATTGATCCGGGCTTCAGAACAGGCTGCAAAATTGTATGCCTGGACGCTCAGGGAAATTTGCTGCACAACGAAGCAATTTTCCCTCATCCGCCAAAGAATGAGAAAGGAAAAGCTGCGGCAAAAGTTGCCCAACTTGTAAGTACTTACAATATCGAAGCAATTGCAATCGGTAATGGTACAGCGAGTCGTGAAACCGAAGAATTCATAACTAATATAAGATTCGACCGCAAGCTGCAAGTTTTCGTTGTAAGTGAAAACGGAGCATCAATATATTCTGCATCAAAAATTGCACGAGAAGAATTTCCGGAATATGATGTAACCGTTCGTGGTGCTGTCAGTATCGGACGAAGACTGATGGACCCACTTGCAGAACTGGTAAAGATTGACCCGAAAAGTATTGGTGTGGGTCAATATCAGCATGATGTGGACCAGACTGCATTGAAGAAAAGTCTGGATCAGACTGTGGAGAGTTGTGTAAACCAGGTTGGAGTAAATGTTAATACTGCAAGCAAACATCTGCTTACTTATATTTCAGGCCTTGGCCCTACATTAGCACAAAACATCGTAAACTACAGAGCAGAACACGGACCATTCCGCTCCCGTAAAGAACTTATGAATGTTCCAAGAATGGGAGCCAAAGCATTTGAACAATGCGCAGGATTCTTGCGTATTCAGAACGGAGACAACCCTTTGGATAATTCTGCGGTTCATCCGGAAAGTTACTCAATAGTAGAAACTATGGCAAAAGACCTCGGTTGCTCTGTTGAAGAACTGATAAAGAACAAAGACAAAAAGAAACTTCTCAAATTGGAGAATTATCAGACCAGTAAAATCGGAATGCCGACACTGCTCGACATAATGCAGGAATTGGACAAACCCGGCCGCGATCCACGCCGCCAAATTGAAGTGTTTACTTTTGATCCGACGGTTAAAAGCATTGAAGATTTGCGCGAAGGACAAATTCTTCCGGGAATAATAACAAACATAACAAACTTTGGATGTTTTGTTGATGTCGGTATCAAGGAAAACGGATTGGTTCATGTGTCAGAACTGGCAGACAGATTTGTTTCTGACCCGTCTGAGGTTGTATCTTTGCACCAGCAAGTAAAGGTTAAAGTAATAAGCGTAGATAAATCCAGAAAGAGAGTGCAACTCTCAATGAAAGGAGTAAATATATGAAAGAGAAAATAAGCAAAACAAATGTTGCCCGTTTGCTGGACAAGGCAAAAGTTGCATACACATTAGTTCCCTATGAAGTGGACGAGAACGACCTTAGTGCCATTCATGTTGCTGAACAACTTGGAGAAAATATAGCACAAGTTTTCAAAACTCTCGTTCTGCATGGTGACAAAAGCGGATATTTCGTTTGTGTTATACCGGGAGCAGATGAAGTTAATCTGAAAAAGGCAGCTAAAATATCCGGTAATAAAAACTGTGAAATGGTTCCTGTAAAAGAATTACTTCCCCTTACCGGCTATATCCGTGGAGGTTGCTCTCCAATCGGAATGAAAAAGCACTTTCCAACTTACATACATCATACTGCCGAAAACTTTGAACACATATATGTAAGTGCCGGACAGAGAGGGCTTCAGGTAAAACTATCGCCAAAAGATTTAATCCGGGAATCAAGGGCAGAAGTTTGTGATTTGGTTTTGTAGAAAGGAAACGAGTTGACAAGTTGACAAGTTGACGAGGCTTCAGGAAAAAACCACTTAACTACTTGACTCCTAAAAACCCCTTGTCAACTCGTCTCTGAAACCTTATCAACTAAAAAAAGAGACCGCCTCACCAAGAGGCAGTCTCTTCTTGCTAATCCAAAAGTCAATTATTCATTTATTCCATTCCCGGATTCTGAACCAAATTAGGATTACGATTCATTTCATCACGAGAGATTGGAGCGAAATACATCTTGTCATCCCATCTTCTGTTTTCACGGAAGTTCAATTCCTGAACATAATAATGGTAATCCCATGTCTCTTCATTATGAATATAAGGTAATGATGCAGTCTTTCCAGGTTTTAATCTTCCAATTACAATTATTCCTGTAAGTTTCTTATTGTTAGTTTCTGGAGCAATCATCCAACGACGAACATCATAGTAACGAGATTCTTCGTATGCCAATTCAACTCGACGTTCATGACGAACAAATTCACGCATATTTTCCTGATTGAAAGCCTGTCCTCTTGCTGTCAAAGCAGCTTTTGTATCCTTAATACCAATACGTCCACGCAAAGCGTCAAGATATTTTACAGCCTCATCCAATTCATTTAATTCAACACTTGCTTCTGCTGCAATCAAATACATTTCTGCCAAACGAATATATGTCCAAGGAACCAACTGTGGATAATATTGTCCGTCAACTGTAGGGTCAATAAGTTTACGTTCATAATAACCTGTCCAAGAACCGTTCCAGTCTTCGATCGGACCCTTACGGGTATCAATACCATTTGTTCCATAAAATACTTCTTTTTTACCATTTGGTAATTCTATAGTAATATTATCCTTGACATTTGGACCTTCTTTTGTCAATTCATAATAACCACATTGAAGGCGTCCAAGTGGAGTTGGATCCAAACCAACTGCATCAGCAGGACGAGGACGACCCCATTCATTACCATCAGTACCAACTGTAGCATAGAAACGAGGTTCACGGCCATTATAAGGATTTCCAAGCTGATAATCCCCATGCTTTGTCATACCTTTAGGCAATGTTCCATCTTCAAATTCAAATGCCATTACCAAATCCTGAGTTGGAGTGACTCCAGACCAGTTATGATAACCATTAGGACCATGCTGCAATGGCAATTGATTCCATTCCGCACCACTCAAGTTACCAAATGGATGCACCCAAATCTGTTCCTTGTTATTAGTGACAATAATTTTGTTCCACTTATTTGCACGTTCAGTATTCAAACCACCGGTACAATCTAACAATTCATAGTTTCCACTATTAATTACTTTAACAGCTGCTTCGCGTGCAGCACGGTATGTAGCAGCTCTGTCTCCATCGAATTGGTTACATGCCAAACTATTGACTTTTCTATCAGCATACAATGGACTTGCCACATGCAATAAAATACGGGCTTTCAATGCAGTAGCAGCACCTTTAGTTGCTCTACCCAAATTTGCTTCAGAAACTGTTTCAGGAAGGTTCTCCTCTGCAATCTCGCAATCCTTAACAATGAATTCCAAACATTCTTTCATTGTATTTCTAGCAGGAGTCATTTTATCTGTTTCTTCCATGCCCATTGCTTCCTCAACGATAGGAACACCGCCATAACCGCGAACAAGCTCAGTATAAAGGTAAGCACGTAAGAAATGAGCTTCACCCTTCATTGCCTTCAGGTCAAATCCACCCTTCTCTGGAACTTTATCAATATTGGCAATTACACTGTTTGCATAACGAATACCTTTGTAACGGTTTTTCCACTTGAATGGGCATTCGTCTCTATCATACCATTGCAAATCACTCTGGGATATATTTGCCTCATTAACCTGTATTTGACCATATCCATGAGTAAAATAACCATCATCAGTCAAACCCGTTGTGGTATGTTCTTTTGCTCCATGCTGCACATAACTGTATATCTGATTGATAAAAGCCTGTGTCAAACTTGGATCAGAGAACACCGCTTCTTCTGTATATTCTGTTGTAGGCGTAATATCCATAAAATCGGAACAAGAGCTGAAAGCTAACGCTGAACCGAAAAGAATACCTATAGCAATTTTATTTAAGTTTTTCATAATAATTCGATTTAGAATGTTATTGATGCACCAAAGTTCATAACTCGTCTCTGTGGATATTGCTTACCAGTATCTGTTGCTTCCGGGTCCTGCACCTTAACACCATCAATAGTAAACAAGTTTGTAGCATTTACAAACAAACGCAGATTAGAGATTCCTGCACGCTGGATTTTAGGCATATTAAATGTATAACCAATTTCTATATTCTTCAAACGCACATAGTCTGTATTATACAAATAATATGTATTCTTGTTTGATACCCAATATTCATTGTCTCGGTTATAAATACGAGGATGCTCTGAACTTGGATTTTCCGGAGTCCAACGATTTTCGTAAGTCATCCGATAGAAGTTACCAGCTTCACCGGCACGTTCACGCCAGATATAAGTTTCACCGCCAAATGCACCTTGGAACAATACCATAATATCAAAATTGTTCCATGCAGCATTTAAAGTCAAACCGGCAACGAAACGTGGTTCTGTGTTCTTAGAACTTCTTACACGGTCATCAGCTGTAATCTTACCGTCACCATTCACATCTTTGAACTTGATATCACCCGGACGAGCGCCAGCCCATTTAGCCTCAGTTGCGTCAACATCAGCCTGGTCAACAAATACTCCATCATAAATATAATACAAATCAGTATTTGCAGGGTTTCCTGTTGATTTCTGATATTCAGGAACTCCAGGAGTTTCATCCCAGTACAAAATCTTATTCTTAGCATAAGTCATGTTCAAAGATGCTCCATAATCCACTTTACCGGCTCTGTCGTTCCAAGAAATCAATGATTCGAAACCTCGGTTACACATTTCACCCAAGTTTTCACGAGGCAATGTAATACCTGAAGTTTCCGGAAGAGATGCATTACGATAAATCAACATATTTGTACGTTTGTGATAGAATATATCACTTTCCCAACTCAATCTGCTCTGCAAGAACTTGAAGTCAAGACCGACGTTATATGTTGTACCTACCTCCCATGTGATATTCGGGTTTGGAGTACGGCTTGGTTCCAAAGTCTTATTGTAAGTTGTTCCAAACAAATAATCTTTTCCAAATTTATAAGTATTCAGATACTGGATTGAACGGTCCAAGTTGCCATCAGCATCAAGCAATGCATCATTACCTGTTTGTGAAATTGAACCACGAAGTTTAAAGTATTCGATAAACGGAACATTTTCTTTCCAGAATGCTTCTTCAGACACACGCCATGCAGCTGATACACCAGGGAAGAAACCATATCTCTTATTCTTAGGAAAACGGTATGAGCCATCAGCACGCCATACAAATTCAGCAATATATCTTTCCTTGTAGTTATATGACAAACGACCGAAATAATTCAAACGAGCCTCTTCCCATGTGTTACCGCCATTTGAAAGTTCAGCTGCTCCACCAGCATCCATATCATCAATATTGTCTGACAAGAAATATTTTCTAAAAGCTTTAAGGAATGCCTGCTTTCTATATTCAGATTCAACACCGGCAGTAATACCGATATTATGATTACCGAAACTGCGTTCATAATTAACAACGGCATTTGTCATCCAGAAAGTCTGGTCAGTATGTTCTTCTGTCAATTCTGGAGTAGCCGGACCTTTCTGACCTGGTGTCAATACATGTTCAGGATTTCCGTCCCAAGAATAAAGAGTCCAAGGAGTATTGAATTTCTTTCTCATCTTGAAATATTTATCGAAAGAAGCACTTCCCTGAACGCTTAAACCTTCAACTCCAGGAACCTTAATATTAACCTTCAATGTATTCTGTACATAGTAGTCATGCTGACGGTCATAACCTGTAGCATCAGTACCTGTAACAACAGGGTTATCACCATATTCAATATCCGGACCAGGTTCTCCTGTTGGCCAATAGCCAGGCATTGTTGGTTTACTACGAACCAATGCAGTAAAGATATCACCCGCACTCTTTGTAGGATAGTTACGAACCTCCATACGTCCTATAGTACCATAAGATACATCTATGTATTTATTGATTTTTGCATCTATATTAGCACGAACGCTATACTGATCGTAACGGTTAGCAGAGTTTTTATACAAACCATCTTCACCATTGGCAGCCATATTCACATAGAATTTGAATTTGTCAGAACCACCACTTACGCTGACATCATGACGATACATAGGAGAAGCACTCTTCAAAGCTTCATCGAACCAGTTTGTGTTAGGATGTCCCCAAGGATCTTGTCCGTTACGGAACAATTCCAAATCTTGTGGTGTATAAACAGGATTACCACCTACGTTTGTATTGATTTCATTAAGCAATGTAGCATATTCGTAGGCATCACACATCTCTGGCAAACGGGTTGGAGCAGAGAAACCGAAGTTACCATTATAAGAAATTGTAGGTTTTCCTTCTTTACCGCGTTTTGTAGTAACCAAGATTACACCATTTGCGGCACGTGAACCATAGATTGCAGCAGATGCATCCTTCAATACTGAAATAGATTCAATTTCGTTAGGATTGATACGGTCCAAACCTCCGGCACGTCCCGGAACGCCATCGATTACAATCAACGGATCTTTACTACCCAAAGAGTTTGTACCACGGATACGGATTGTTGTTCCGCCACCACCAGGTTCATCAGAGTTCTGGAAACCAATTACACCAGGCATACGACCAACCATACCGTTAGTCAAGTTTGTTGTAGGAGATGCTTTGAGTTCTTCACCCTTCAAACTTGCAACAGAACCAGTTACAGTAACTTTCTTTTGAGTACCATAACCAACAACAACTACTTCATCAAGTTTTTCGGAATCTTCGGTCAATGTAATATTGAAATCTGTTTGTGAACCTATAGGCTGTTCAACAGATTTATAACCGATATAAGAAATCTGTAATACTCCGTTTGCAGGAACATCCGGAAGGGTAAATTTTCCATCAAGGTCTGTAATTGATCCGATTGTTGTTCCTTTTACAAGAACATTAGCGCCAATAATTGGAATGCCGGAGGCATCGACAATGGTTCCTTTAATTGTTTTAGATTGCTGAGTAACAGTTGATATGTTAGCATCGTTTAAACTTAGCTCTTCTGCACTTGCTGTATAAACAGAAAAAGCCGAAACCATAAGACATAAAGTAGATAATTTAGCTACTTTAGCCATCATAGATAATGGTTGAGATTTATTTTTCATACATTTAATTATTAGAATAAGGATTCACTACTTTTTTATCTCAAACAAAAAAGTTTAAAAAATATAACCTCTCTTTATATTTGTTTTATATTCTCCACTTAAATCAACAATTAATTACATCAAAAACCAAACTTAGGTTAACAATTTCTAAACTTGCCGCAATGTACGCATTTTTTAATTACCAACAAATTTTTACGATATTTTTTACAAAAAAAATCACATCTTATACGGAACATAAATCAGAAGATGCACATCTCCAACCAAAATAAACACTTACATATAGTTCCTCATATCATCAATAAATACTAAAATCTCTAGGTTTTATAACAAACCCCACTCTAATCATATTCTTGTACTTGTTATATTCCAGAAGATTCTCTCCGTAACCATTATAGAACTGGACGAACAAATATTGGTTCTCCCGTTCATTGAATTTATAGCTTATTTCAATTTGTGTATTGATGCCAAACCATTCCTTTCGCTGTGTAAAAATGGCACCACACTGAAGACGCTGATTGTTTGTCCTATAATTCAAGCCAATTTGAAGTATACCATTATATTTCAATATATCCCTATTATTATCACTGTCAATTATTGGAATCCAAGTTTTCGCCTGCAATTCCCAATTTTTATTCAGAATAACAGATCCAAAAAATGAGACTTTGTTCCAACTGCGTGAACTGATACTGTCTTTTCCATTCGATTCATGCTCAAGCATAAGATAAGCTTTACCGATATATTTGTTTTTATGCACAATCAAATGTCCTAAACCAATACCGGGATTAAAGTTGAGGTCACGCATAGGGAGCGACTCCTGGAAAACATTCCAAAACGCCTTCTGTGTATATTGGATAAACAGATATGTATCAAACGGTAATCTACTTTTGGTCAGACGCTGGGAAATACTGAGTTGGAATTTAACATCAGAGTTTGCACCTGTAGGTTTTGTTCCCAAAGGAATTCCTCCAACAAAATAATTATCTTTGAACAAGGAAAAATAAGGACGTTTATCCAATTCAGCACGGACACTGTCCGCATTATACCTTTCTGAAAGATATTTGTCTCTTGCTTTCTGGGCAGAATCCAAATACTTTTCTTTCAAATTCTGTGAAAAAGCAGAAAAACATAACACTGACAAAAAGGCAACCAATACAAATCTTTTCATTTCAAACATTTTTATTACACAACAAACTTTCAAGAACAGCTACAACTGTCAATTTTTTTCTGATAAACACGTACATAATCAACAATGAATCATCTATACCTAGAGTTCCACACCAATTCCCATTTACCTGTAGGAGTTGTTATTGTCTGATATTCCAGTTTCACTTCTGAACATGAAGCGAATGAAACTAATACGGATAATAAAGGTAAAAAAACTCTTTTCATAAATATGTGAAATAAAATTTTACTGATGTTCGGCAAATCCAACAAATCACCGTAATATGCGACGCTGAACTTACAAAGCTGATTAGTCAATTAATCAAACGTCATAAAACTACACAATGTTATTATACGACACAAAAATACTGACAAGATTCTTATTTCCTATACTCGAAAAATAGCGTTTATTGGTCTTTTTATCTAACAACAGGATTATGTTTCCAAAATACAGGTTTCAAAATGCTCAAATCATTATTGTGTCACAAATTTATAATTTACTTGTGACAAAGATATTTACTTCCTCTTACGGCTTTTTAATAGATAACACATACTTATAATGTTCAAATTTTCGCTATATTCGCACTTCATTATCTGAAATTCATAATTCAATTAATTTTAAAATCTAAAAACTGATGAAAGACATTATAAATTTCTATGCATCAAATTGTGAGAATCTAAAACAGAAAATCTCTACACTTAACAAACGAATCCATCTGATTGGGACGATAAGACTTATAATATTCTTAGGAGCTGCCATTTCTCTTTATTTATTGAGAGATGAAAGTTGGACTACACTAGTGCTGTTAACTATAGCATTTGCAATTCCTTTCATCGCACTAATGGTTGTGCACAACAAATATTTCTATAAAAGGACATACACCGAAACCAGATTAAAACTGAATGAAGATGAATTGAATGCCATAAGCTATGATTTCAGCGCATTCGACGGAGCAAAAGAAATGATTGACGGCGAACATTCATTTTCGCTAGACTTAGATTTATTTGGAGACAAGTCTTTCTTCCAGTCTCTCAACAGGACGGTTACTGCTCAAGGGAAAAAACTATTAGCCGAATGGTTTATGAATCCTTGTGACAAAAAAGAAGATGTTTTGTCAAGGCAGGAAGCAATAACTGAGCTTTCCAAACGCCAGGATTTATTCCAACATTTCTATACTCTTGGAAAGATAAACAAGGAAAACAACAAATCTATAGAGATTTTGGACAAAATCAGACAAGACTTCGACCAAAGCATAGCTAGTCCTGTCTGGAAAATATTGACTTGGATTGTTCCTGCAATTTGGGTAATACTGATAGGTTGCAATTCTTTAGGACTGATTCAGGAGAAATGGATTGGTATATATTCAATAGTGGCAATTGTTGTTGCATATTGGAACAGCAAACAAGTCATGCAGTTATACAACTCTGTAGACAAAATGGAGAATATACTGAAAACGTATTCAAGCCTTATAGAAGTTATCGAGAACGAAGAATTTACATCTTCTGAATTAAAGAAAATATCAGAAAAACTTAAGAATAATAACCGCAAGGCATCAGAATCTCTGAAAACATTATCGCGACACATCGGTGCTCTAAACCAAAGATTCAGTCTTGCCGGCGCAATCCTGAATATACTTTTCATGAGAGATACACGTCATTCTATCGCCCTTGTAAAATGGAAAGAAAGACATCATAACGATATTGTCGGATGGATTGAAGCTCTTGCCGAAATAGATGCATATTTATCGATGGGAAATTATGCATTCAATCATCCGGACTATATATATCCGGAAGTTTCAGACAATTATTTCGTTATGGAAGGTAAAGCTTTAGGACATCCGCTAATAAACCGAGATGTTTGCGTAAGAAACAAAATAGACATTCCAAAATCGCCATGGTTCCTGATTATCACCGGAGCAAATATGGCGGGAAAAAGTACATACCTCAGAACTGTGGGAATAAACTATCTTATGGCTTGCGCCGGATTGCCTGTCTGTGCAGAGAAGATGATTTTCTATCCGGCTCATCTCGTAACCAGCCTCAGAACATCAGATTCTCTTGCAAGTAACGAATCATATTTCTTTGCCGAACTTAAAAGACTAAAGATGATTATCGACAGATTGCAGAAAGGAGAAAGACTATTTATCATTCTCGACGAAATTCTGAAAGGAACTAACTCTGCCGACAAACAGAAAGGCTCTATGGCATTGATGAAACAGCTTGTAAAACTGCAAAGTTCCGGTATTATAGCCACTCACGACCTGGTTCTTGGTTCTCTTGAAGAAGAATTTCCAAACGAAATAAAGAACTACAGATTCGAAGCAGATATTACGGACAATGAACTTACTTTCTCCTACCAGCTTCGCGAAGGAGTAGCACAAAACATGAATGCTTGTTTTCTTATGAGGAAAATGGGTATAACCGTATAAAATCGAAGATGTTGCAAAACTAATTTAAACACAGAGAACACAGAGATTTTTATTCTATTTATACTCTACATATTACCTCTGTAGCTTTATGCCTCTGTGTTTGTTTTGCATGTTTTGCAACATCCTCCATTTTTATATCAAAAGCCCAATTACACCTACATGATTTTCAAAACCAAAGAAACGAGCCTCGCCAACTTGTTTCCTTGTCTATTCAGCTCACTTTCTCACCTCATACTCCCCTGCCTCATAAACCTTAGCCTCAGTTTCTCCAGGAAGAGTAACCGATGCCGTACATCCTTCCGGAACAGAGAAATTCCATATCCACGTATCACCCTCATATCTCCATGAACTCTTGATACGTCCGGAAGCAGAATCATAAACAGCATCCACATGGCCCAGTCTCTTGTCCGGAACAGGCTTCATTATGATATGCTTGAAACCAGGATTAGCCGTATCCGAAGCAATGCCGGCAACACTCTCCCAAATCCATTCGCAAACCACGCCATAAGCATAATGATTGAAACTGTTCATACCCTTAGGTCCCATTCCGCTTTCAATCATATAACTGTTCCATCTTTCCCATATAGTGGTGGCACCGTTGTCGATTGAATACAGCCAGCTCGGATTCTTACGCTGCAACAACAATTCCCATGCAATATCCGACATACCGTTTTCAGTAAGCGTAGGCATAAGTATTGAAGTTCCAAGGAAACCGGTCTGCAAGCAATTGTCATGCTCCTCGAAATTCTTTCTCAATCGTGAAATCATATCCTCCTTAGCTTTGCCATCCCAAATCTCATTCTTCAGGGCAAACAAAGCCGGAGTCTGCATAGTATTCAGAATCTCAGTCTTGAACCTTCCATCAGCAGTGAAGAAATTCTCCTTTATATAAGCCTTTGCGTCGGCAACCATTTTCTCATATTTCGAAGCATCTCTTCCGCTTGCGGCAGCCATATCACGCATCATTCCTGCATCAATCACCCAATATGACGCACTCAGATAATTCCAGTAGTCCACAGCCTCAGGCAGAGGACCTTTCTTGTCGAAGGCACCACCGCCACAGCTCTCCAGCGGCTCATAGCTCAACCAGTCCGCCCACTGATAATTCATATTCTCATTCACCAAAGTCTTGTGGTCATACTTCGTGTCGTTGATATGATTCATGAATTTATCCATCGAGTCCCAGCACTGGTCGATAATCTTAGTGTCGCCAAACTGCTTCCATATAGTCCAAGGCACGATTATACCAGCATCCGCCCATCCCAGACGCATCATCTCATTTCCATATTGAGCCAAAGGAGCAACACCCGGGAAACCGCCCAGCTCACTCTGGCTGTCCATCATATCACGCATCCACTTATGGAAGAAAGAAGAAGTGTTTGCAAAGAACGAACCAGTTTCAGTGAACACCTGAGTATCCGCAGTCCAGCCCAACCTTTCATTTCTCTGCGGGCAGTCAGTCGGAACAGAAAGATAATTTGAGCGCTGTCCCCAAAGAGTATTTGATATCAGCTTGTTCACCATATCATTTCCCGTAGTAATACTTCCACATTCCATTTCCTTCGTAATTGAAGTGACAGGCACAGATTCAATCTTACTGATATTAACCTCGGCAGAAGCAGTAATTGAAACATAGCGATAACCGAAGAAAGAGCATCTCGGAATATAACTTACATCCTCAGCCGAATTGGCAAAAGTATATTTCAAAATCATTCCGCTATCCGGGATTCTCAGGTTCAGGCGGTGAACACTTCCCTCCGGACCGTCCATACCGCGGCTCTTCGCCCCGTTCCCGTCATTCAGCAATTCCGAAGTGATACACTCCAGAACAGTTCCCTCAGCAGCATTGAATACAAACGACGGCACACCCGCACAATTCTGACCGAAGTCAACCACCAGTTTCTCGCCCGGCTTCACCGTCATCGGCTCACCCGCCTTATATTCCTTCTTGACAATGATTTTTCCAAATTCATCCTTGCTCTCGCCACTTACGCCTTCCCACACATAAGCCTTCACAGGCGAAAGAGCCAAATCGTGGCGGAAATAAATCTCAGCACCTTCCGACGGCACCAGCTCGCCCTTGAACTCGCCGTTCACTTCCGGAGCCGACAATTTCCCAGGAGTTTCATAACCCGGAAGAATTCTGGCATCATATTCCTCACCGTCAAAAATAGCCGCATGAGTCACCGGGCCGGCAATACCCGCCTTCCAGTTCTTAGTGTCCGTACCAAGCAGCTCCTTGCTACCGTCGGAATAAGTAAGCTCAAGCACGCCGCGGAAAGCACATTTCTTGCCAACCATTCCATCATGGTTTCCCGGAGTAATAATCTTGTCCGCCCACCATCCCGGAGTGACCTGTGCCGACAGCACATTCTCAGCCTCTGCCTCAGTGTTGAAAGCATCAGTTATATCATAAGTGAAAGAAAGTTTGGTCTTCTCATAATGTGTGAACCCCGGTTTCAGAATTTCATCCCCGATAAGTTTTCCGTTCACATATATATCATACACCCCAAGAGCCGAAGTCATCCATCGCGCGCTGCTCACCTTCCGGCTGTTCTTCACCGTCGATACAAACCAACTGGCACCATCAGCAGCCCTTGTTCCGTCATATACCGGCCCCGTAACCACCGGAGCATCAGCGGCAGAAATCCATGTCGATGAATTCCACGCCTGGTTTTCCAAAGCCTCAGTCTTGTAAATTCCTTGTTTTTCCTGCTTCGTCGAACAGGACAGAGTAAAAAGCATCCCCGCAGCAAACAGGCAGGGAACAATTTTTTTGATTAGTCCGATTTTCATATTCCGTAATGATTTATTGGTTAGACAAACAAAATTACAATTATTTCCTAGAATAACACAGACTCTTGTTTCACAAACTAAACTTTTAATTGAAGAGTTTACAGGAAAAACATTTTTTTATTTTGCCCGTCGTATCATCTTTTTATACTTTTGCACGCAATTTCCGGATATATAATTTTCAGAAACTTACAAAACCAATAATCAAAATAAAAAATATGGGAACAAAACGTATCGAATACTATCCTCAGGGTGTTTGCTCAAAAATGATGATTGTAGATATAAATAACGGTGTTATCGAAAACGCCCAAGTTATCGGCGGCTGCCATGGCAACAGCCAGGGTATCTGCGCTTTACTTAAGGGCATGAAGGCTGAAGATGCTATCAATCGCCTCAGTGGTATCAAATGTGGCAACAAGAATACTTCTTGCCCGGATCAGATGGCAAGGGCGCTGAGAGAAAGGATGGAATAAAAACATTATAAGCAAAAAAAGACACAAACCGGGATTTGCCTGATACAGACAAACCCACGGATTTGTGTCTTTTTTATATTATAATCCTATATATTATTCCACGTTAAAACCTGTAATCTTAACTACAGGAGCATTACCGCGAGTATCAACATCTTTCCATCTTATGCTGACTTCTTTCTTCTCACCCGGAAGCAATGCAAAATAGTTGTCTGAATAGAATATAGGCAAGAACTGGTCGCCATCCTTGTCGCCTACAACATTCAAGCGGATCATAAGAGCCGGAACCTTTGTTGTATTCTCAACAGCAACAGTAGCTGTCCAGTTTCCATCTTCACCCTTGGCAGAAGTTACATTTGAAGTAAGCTTAACTTTCTCAAGCTTGTTCAAATCCTGGTAGTTGTTTTCTTCCAGACTTCTGTGATAGAAGTTATCAGAAATAACTTTGCCGTTCTCGATAAGCCACATCTTGATGAAGTGAACTTTAGAGATATTCTGAGGGAATTCAAGTTTGATGCACTTGTTTGTAGTGTCTTCATTGCTGTCAACATTCACTTCTTTTTCCCAAGCAACTGTTGCATCCATGTTCAACACCTGAACTTTTGCAGTAAGTCCTTTGTGAGAACCTGCACTATAGTTGACCACTTCCACTTCGTCAGTAGCCGGATTCCACTGGATATGCAATGGCTCGGAAGCTTTCTTGATTGCGAAATAAGCAGCTGTCGGCTCGAAGTAATAGTCATAAGTCTGCCATACCATTGAAGGCCAGCAAGAGTGGCTCATCCACATCAACAGACCCATACGGTTCTTGCTGCGTGATTCGAACAAACTGCGGTGACCGTCATAGTTGACCCACTGAGCTTTTTCAGTAAATTCTTTTGCATTCTGGGCTTCGCCATAACCTTTAGCAATGATTTCATTGAATGAAGTTGCTCCCTGAGCGCCTTCCAATGTATAATCGTGCATACCCCATTCGTGAGACTGAGGCCACATTCCTTCAGGAGAATATGTACGCTGGAATCCTTCGTAAGTCAATACGTTTGGCATACCGCGTTCACTATGGAACTTGTCGTTACCAGTTTCAAGAGTAAAGTATGTCTTAGCCGGAAGCATACGATACGGACCGTGTCCGCTTACCACATCATCAGCAGAACTTGGAATATAATGTAATCCCGGATGTTCTTCCTTCACAATTCGGCGCAAAGCCTTGTCGATTGTTTCAGGCGGGAAACCTTCGTTACGTCCGCAATAAATACCAATAGAAGCATGGCTGCGGATACGGCGAACATAGTCCTCAGCATTTGCTATGAACATTTCTGGATAATATGGGTCTGGTCCGTCAGCAGGGTTTGCCAACCAGAAGTCCTGCCATATCATTATACCATATTTATCACAAGCTTCATACAACTCTTCGTCGCCAATCATACCAACCCAGTTACGCATGATTGTAAAGTTCATATCTGCATGATAAGCTACGGCTGCATCATATTCACGCGCACGATAGTTCAGATTTGACTCACTGAATCCCCAGTTACCACCACGACCGATGAAACGGCGGCCGTTGATATACATATTAAGGATTCTGTTGTCCTCGTTGAATGTCATCTGGCGGAGACCAACCTTGAAATCTTTAGAGTCAGAAACCTGGTCATCCACCTTGAATGTGAAGTTCGCATCATACAAATTAGGAGCGCCATAACCCTTAGGCCACCACAAACGAGGATTCTTTATGTTGAGCTGTTCGAATTTGTCAGCGTCAAACACAACAGTTTTCTCCTCTCCTGCTGCCAATTCAACAGGCTGATTGAACACCATATCACCAATCTTACCTTCAAGAACACCTTTCACTGCAGCAGCATCGTGGTTCTTGACGATAACCTCAGCTGTAAGTTTTGCAGAAGTTGTATCTGGCAAAGGCAATACAGTTTCCACCAATGGGTCAGCCACCGTAACCTTACCTGTTGTAGTAAGTTTCACATCATTCCAGATACCGATGTTACGTCCGCGCATTGTAGGAATCCAGTCCCAACCGATAGTAGCATGGAACGTAGGATTATCCGCACCAAGGATACCACCGTTGAAGTCCGTACTTTGTTTGTTCTTTTCCTTGATTGCGCCGATATGGTTATTCTTTATAATCTCAACGGCAACAACATTCTTGCCGGCAACAATAGCGTCAGTTACATCAAACTTGCCACGCATGAATGCTCCTTCGATTCTGCCGACCTGTTTTCCGTTAAGATAAACATTAGCCTTCCAGTTGACACCGTCGAAATTCAGGAACACACGTTCTTTCTTGAAATCCGCAGGAACTTCAAATTCATCACGATACCAGAAATTAGAATAGAAGAATGATTCGGAAATATTGAGCTGATTATCCGCATAATTCGGATTAGGCACGGCACCGACATTTACATAACTGCTCAACACAGTTCCCGGAACAGTTGCCACAATCCAATTCTGAGGATTGAAATTAGCTGTAGAGATTTCCTCACCTTTAGCAGTCACTTCAGATGCACGCTGCAATTTCCAGTTACCGCCTGAAAGAACAATCTCACCGTTTGCCGCAGCAGGCTGGGCAACAGGCTGAGCCTTCAAACCGCCCTTACCCATCACTTCCATTTCACTCAGGACATAATGGCCTTCGCCCGCAGGCTGTTCCATCAACACTCTCACATAGCGTGCATTACCCTTAACAGCTATTTCGTCAGTCAAAGATTCACCGCCAGGCAACTCTGCCACATCATTCCACTGCTTAGCATCATTCGAAGTCTGGATTTTACCTTTAGAAGCCTTGTTTACCCAGTGCAAAACCACTTTGTCAAATGAAGAAACACTGCCCAAGTCAACATATATCCATTCCTGCTTGTCAGTTTCACTCATCCAAGCGCTGCTATAGAACTGCGAAGGTTTCATTTCCACAATATCATTCTGATAAAGGAAATTCATATCCATAAGAGTCCAGTATGCAGCACCTGCCATTTTGAAGCAAATACGATAATAAGAGTAATCACCTGTTTTATCAAGACTGATAGTCTGATCGATAATTCTTACAGGAAGATCACCTTTTTCGCTCTGTTTGTTAGGGTCAGAATGCATTTTATATGAAGAAGCCTTTCCCGGCAGACCGCTTCCGCTTGATTTGCCCAGTTCTTCCCAAGTCTTACCATCGTTCGAACCCTGGCAAATAATTTCATAACCTTTATTTGCCTTAGCTGCATCATAAGCAACCGAACCACGCATATAAACCTGGTCAGCCTTCTTGCTGTAATTATTCAGAGAGAACAGGAAATAAGTATCCTCGCCAACAGTGATATTACGTGAATAAGGACCTTGGTCAATCATCCATTCACGCTCACGGCGTGGCTTTTCGCCATCAGGAGTAATCAAATCCAAATACTGTGGTTGCTTGTCTGTGATAACACCATCGGTCACAAGCTGTGCCACAAGATTATAGTCATAACTTGATGACTGATACGCCGCACGAAGCAATGCTATATTACGATATGTATCATCCGGTTTCAGCTCAGGAGAAAAATCCTCAGAAGGATTTCCCGGATAATGACCAATACCACGAGTGTAGTAATCAGAACGTTCGAAAGATTCAGTCGACGCTCCAGCTCCCGTACAACTCCAGAACATAGCAGCAGTTGCTGTTGCCAGTCCGCATAGAGTAAGCACACGAGTCAGTTTTTTCGTTTCAATTTTTGCTTTCATTATATATATAAATATTTCTAGTTTCAACTGGATCAACTTTCAGAAAACGAGTTGACAAGAAAACAAGTTGACAAGGATTATCAGATAATTGTCAGACAATTAAATGCGAATAAATAGTTATCTTACCTTGTCAACTTGTCCCTGTAACCATGTCAACTTTTAAGTTGAGCAACTTGCGAAACCCAAGTTAAATATGTTATAATCCACTGATTATTTGTTTCCCATGTTCTGCAAAAATAGCGATAAGAAACGGACTATTAAATTATTTAACAAAAAACTTTTACGGTTTTGCTTTTTAGTGGCTCAATTAATATAATTCAAGTTTCGCAAGCTCAACTTATAGATAACAAGTTAACAAAGGGACAATTCAATAAGATTTTTAGATGACAAATGTAAAGTTACAGTTGTTTGTGACCTTGTCAACTTGTATCTGAAGCCTAGTATACTTTTAAGTTTAGTTATTTGCTAAACTTAAATATATTATCTTCGCCACATCTGTGGCGAAATCAGGTCACAGATGTGATTTAATTAAGTCACAAATGTGGCGAAATCAAACCACAGTTGTGGCGAAGTTAGTTAAATTACAGATATTCCGATCTTGTTTACTTGTATCTGAAACCTTGTTTACTTTAAGTTGAGCAACTTGCGATACTTAAAGAATATAATTCAAGTTTCATAAACGAAACTTTCAGTTAACGAGTTGACAAGAAAACTAATTGACAAGTTTTTTCAGATGATTAAAAGCGAAGAAACAGCTATTCCACCTTGTCAACTTGTCTCTGAAAACTTGTCAACTTATCACCAATTCCTTGTCAATACAATTTTTTTAATTAGCTTTGTACCAAACAAATATATCTATTTTCCGAGAGTAGCTTAGTATATAATATACAATAAGCCTTATTGTAGAAACAACAAGAATTAAAGTCTAATAATATGAAAATGAAACATCTAACCGTAGCCGCTTTCACAGCGCTACTGATGGTATCTTGCGACAACAACAAGCAAGATTATCCTTTTAGAAATCCGGACCTCTCCACAGAAGAAAGAGTCCGGGATTTGCTCAACCGACTGACACCGGAAGAAAAAATCGGCCAAATGATGAACCAGACACCGGCAATCGAAAGACTCGGTATTCCGGAATACGACTGGTGGAACGAAGCCCTGCATGGAGTTGCGCGCGCAGGAAAAGCAACAGTTTTCCCTCAGGCAATTGCCCTGGCTGCCACATTCAACGATTCTGATGTGTATGAAAGCTTCGATATAATCAGCGACGAAGCCCGCGCGAAATACCACCAATATCAGAAAGACAAAGAATACGACAGATACAAAGGCCTTACTTTCTGGACTCCTAATATCAACATATTCCGTGATCCACGCTGGGGCCGCGGTATGGAAACCTATGGAGAAGACCCATATCTTACATCACGCATGGGTGTTGCCGTAGTAAAAGGTCTGCAAGGCAATGACCCGAAATATTTCAAGACTCACGCCTGCGCAAAGCACTATGCCGTTCACAGCGGTCCGGAATGGAACAGACACGAATATAATGCCGAAGCCACTCCACGCGACCTGTGGACAACCTATCTGCCTGCCTTCGAAGCCTTGGTAAAAGAAGCCGATGTTCAGGAAGTGATGTGTGCCTACAACCGTTTTGAAGGAAAACCTTGCTGCAGCAGCGACAAACTTCTGATTGACATCCTGAGAAACGGATGGGGCTATGAAGATATTATCCTTTCCGACTGCGGTGCCATAGATGATTTCTGGCAGAAAGACAAAAATACTCCCCGACACGAAACTCACCCTGATGCAGAAAGCGCTTCTGCCGACGCTGTATTGAGCGGCACAGACCTTGAGTGTGGCGGCAGCTACCGCTCATTGATAAAAGCCCTTGAAGACGGAAAAATCCAGGAAAAAGACTTGGTTGTTTCATTGACTCGCCTGCTTAAAGGAAGATTCGAACTCGGTATGTTCGACCCGGACGAAAGAGTTCCTTTCTCAAAAATTCCATACAGCGTTGTGGAAAGCAAGGAACACGTGGCAAAAGCATTGGACATGGCAAGACAAAGTATGGTGCTGCTCAAGAACAAAAACAACACTCTCCCATTGAGCAAGAATCTTAAGAAAATCGCCGTAGTCGGTCCTAATGCCGCAGATTCAACTATGCTTTGGGCAAACTACAACGGATTCCCGACAAAAACTACAACAATTATTGAAGGAATCAGAAATAAAATGCCTAATGCCGAAGTAGTTTACGAACTTGGCTGTAACCACACCGCCAACTTCGTGATGGAAGATTTGGTAAACAACATCACAAGCGAAAACGGCGAAGGTCTGAAATCTGAATTCTACAACAACACAGAATTCAACGGCACTCCGGTATATACAGGTCTTGCAAAAGAACTTCACTACACAACCGGCGGCAACACACAGTTTGCTCCAAACGTAAATCTGACAGATTTCTCGGCAAGATTTACAGGAACATTCAAATCACCGGTAAGCGGAGATGTAGAATTCTCAATTTCGGGCAACGACGGATTCCGCCTGTTCATCGGAGATGAAAAAGTTGCAGAAGTTTGGGGCAACGAATACGGCGCATCAAAATCTTATATCCTTAAAGCAGAAGAAGGAAAAGAATATCCTGTCAAAATAGAATATATGCAGAAAAAAGGTTCTGCAGATTTGAATTTCTCTGTTGCCGTCCGTAAAGATGTAGACTATGCAGCCACAGCAGATAAAGTAAAAGACGCAGACGTGATTATCTTCGTCGGCGGTATTTCCCCACGTCTCGAAGGCGAAGAAATGCCTGTTGACGCTGAAGGATTCAAGAAAGGCGACCGTCTGAACATTGAGATTCCGAAAGTTCAGCGTGAAATGGTGAAAGCTCTGAAAGCAACTGGAAAGCCGGTTGTTTACGTTGTCTGCACCGGCAGTGCCCTGGCTTTGAACTGGGAAAATGACAATCTTGACGCAATCCTCAACGCTTGGTATGGCGGTCAGGAAGGCGGAACTGCTGTCGCAGATATTCTGTTCGGCGATTACAACCCTGGCGGAAGACTTCCTGTCACTTTCTACAAGTCAGCAGACCAGTTGCCGGACTTCGAAGATTACAGCATGAAGGGCCGCACATACAGATATTTCACTCAAGAGCCTTTGTATCCTTTCGGTTATGGTTTGAGTTATACAAACTTCGACTACAAGAATGCGAAACTTTCTGCCAACCATATTTCAAAAGATCAGTCTGTAACCATCACATTCGACATCACCAACACAGGTAAATTGGATGGCGACGAAGTTGCTCAGATTTATATCAAGAACCCTAACGACCCTGAAGCACCAATCAAGTCATTACAGGGATTCAAGAGGGTTCATATCAAAGCCGGCGAAACTCAAAGCTTGAGCTTCACTCTTGAGCCGAAAGCTTTCTGGTCATTCAACGACGCTACTCAGGTTATGGAAGTAAGAAATGGCAAATACCAGATTCTTTACGGTAAATCTTCTGCTGACAAGGATTTGAAATCTTTGACTGTGGAGATAAAATAAACTAAATGATTCACCAGAATCAACTTTTAGTTGACAAGAAAATAAGTTGACAAGAAATATCAAATAATTAAGCACAAAGTATTAACTATTTGACCTTGTCAACTTGTTTTATTAAGCCTGTAAACTTTTAGGATAAAAAATAAACTCTTGCAGTAAGACTGATATATATTCGCAACATTGTCATATTTATTTTACACAGGAACACTACATATCAAAAAGCCTTTCCAACTCCTTCTCTGTAACTTTCAGGACACTTCCATGTCTGATTCCTTCAGGCATTTTCAGCTTATCTGAGATTTCATTCCAGTTTTTCAGGTCAGAAGATTCAATTACGCCAAAGCAGCCTTCTGTGTATTTGTCGAAATAGACATAATATTTAGAACCTAAATCAAGCAAGGTTGGTCCTTCTGCCCAATAAATCTGGTTGCCGGAACAAGCGGCTAATAAAAATATTTGCAATAGAATTATTATGTGTTTCATAGATTTATGCGTATGATTATGTTTAGAGGACAAGGGAACGAGTTGATACTAGTTGACAAGTTGACAAGGCTTCAGGTAAAAAGAAATTTCTACTTGACTTCTTGACTACTT
Organism: Parabacteroides sp.; assembly: GCA_034091205.1. GTDB lineage: Bacteria > Bacteroidota > Bacteroidia > Bacteroidales > Tannerellaceae > Parabacteroides. The sequence goes on from JAXDRC010000015.1 coordinate 30,441, forward strand.
AACTTCTTGTTCCTAAAACCTTGTCAACTTAAAGTTATCTTCCATCCTACAACACCGGCAACAAATATTTCCATATCAGATTTATTTCTGCCTGCATATCACCGATATTTGCCGTAGTGACAATAACCGCATCCTTTTCAGGAAGCACAATTATATACTGTCCGTTGGCACCATCCGCCCTGAATGCATTATTGCGGCAACGCCACATCTGATAGCCATAGCCTTGCAGCCAGTCACTGTTGCGTTTGCTCAAACCTTTTGACTTCAATTCTTCCGGACGAACACCGGCAGGATAAGACTCAACCAAAGCTGATGTAGCAACATCAAACCAAGTTTCGGGCAGAAGCTGTTTTCCGTTCCACTGTCCTTTCTGCAAGATGAACTGTCCCATCTTTGCCATATCTTCAGTGCGGATATATAATCCCCATCCTCCACAGTTGATTCCCTGAGGACTTTCTTCCCAGTTCAGACCAACAATGCCAAGCGGACGGAACAGGTGCGGATAAAGATATTCAACAAGAGTCTGACCGGTTACTTTCTGTATTATTGCAGAAAGCATATAGGTTCCCAGGCTGTTGTAGCAGTAAAATGTTCCCGGTTCGTGCTCGAACGGAGCTGAAAGGAAAGCCTTGACCCAGTCGGCATTTTCGGATTTACGGACCAGACTTGTCGGGTCTGTGTCATGTCCGCCTGTCATAGTCAGCAAATGGCGGATTTCAAGTTTCTCAAGATTCGGGCTGACGGTTGAAGGAAGTTTATCCGGGAAGAAAGATATAACCTTGTCTGTTTCCTTCAAAAGACCTTCGGAAACGGCAAAGCCTATAGCTGTTGCTGTGAATGTTTTACTGACGGAATTCATCACATGAGGCTTGTTCCACTCTCCTTCACTCATCCATTTTTCAGTGATAACCTTTCCGTGCTGAAGTATCATCAAGCTATGCAAGTCCTGATTTTCTTTCTGAACGGCTTTAAGATATTTATCCACTGCCTTTGTCACTTTTGGAGAAGCTTCGGCACGAGGAAGTGATTTGGTCAAATCGTTATAGCTGATCAGACGTATTCCTTTTTCTTTTATCACATCTTTTACCTTCTGACTGGTGAAAAGATTGGTAACACCCTGACGGTCCTCGGCAACATTTTCATATCCGATGTGTCCGACGGTCTGCATTTCTTCGTTGTCCAGCGCCGGATGGTCGATAAACATATAATTCTTTCCCGGCTCCAGTTTGTCCAGACGGCTGATAAAGCTTTTCTCCTTTTCTTCAGACGTTTTGCTTGGTCCGTCATATCCTGCATATGAGAAGTTATATTCTTTCATGGAATCAGTTCTGTCCACAGCCGGAAGATTATATTCCTTTGCAAGACGTTTGACGAGAGCATTTACTTCGGGAGAAAATCCTGTTGCGCCCATATGTCCGGAAATATGGCTGATTTGCGGAATATTCTTCAAAGCCAACTCTATCTGTGCTCTGAATTCCTGTTCTATTTCATCTATGTTCCATTTATTCTCAGTAATTGCCAATCCGGGATAGTTAGGATTCTTTCCCATCATCGGGAAGAAATATCCATTGCTATCAACCAGGCTCGGGCAGTTAGTGAGCGGCCGCCATTTGATATTATCCCATTCACTTGTGATGGCAAGGTGCAAGCCGACATCAATTCCGGGATTTTCCCTCAGCATACGTGCTGCCTCCGGGAACCAGGGAGTGACAACCATAACTTCGATTGAGGTTTCTATTCCGTTTTTGTAACCTTCCATACAAGCTATGTTGGCTGAACGGAATGACCCCATATCATCTGCCCTTATAATCAGATTTGCTCCATTCTTCTGAGCAAAGGCAGAGAATGCTGAAAAAGCACACATAAATGCAGTTCCTAATAAAATATGTTTTTTCATGATATTTAAGACTAAAGTTTACACTTATAATTGACTATAAAAATATATCAATCATATTATACATGCAATATATACATAAAATAAAAAAGAGGCCGCCCCCAATAAAATTTGAGACGACCTCGATTTATCAAGTTCTTTATTTAATCCAATCAGAACAGAAGAACTGTCAATTCACGGGCACCGTGTGCTCCCATAACCAATGCCTGTTCAATATCTGCCGTCTTTGAAGGACCGGAAATAAATACGCCATAACCATATTCACCTGTATCTATTTTCTGATAAGCTTCGTGCATATTATTGACCAGTTTTTCACGGTCGAGCAATATAATCAGTGCTTCGGAAATAAAATATACGGCACGCTGCTCAACGTCCTGTTCAATCCAAACGGCTCCGTTTTCACATACTCCGATGTGTCCACGCACTACAGCCAAATCTGTTCCGTCCAGCTCAGCAGAAGAAGCCACATCGTCCGGATGGAAAGTCGCACAAGTAATCTCTTTCAGATTTGAAGCAATACGCTTGGCTTCCGGATATAATCCACGAATCAAAGCATTCACATCTTCTCCGGCTTTCACTTCTACTACATGTCCGCCTACTTCGCCAACGACTTTACAAAACTGTGCTACCGGATCAGCATAGGTAATTGCTTCTTTTTCCAGTGATGACAAATCAGGTTTATCATAACGAATCCTTGTATTACGACGGATATTCTGTAATATATCTTCTCTACTACTCATGGATACTTATTTTACTTTACCCTTTTTCCACATTTCATTAAAACTTTCTTTGGCAAACTGAGGCATGTCATGTTCTTTCCCCCAATCGTTCAGGCCATTGTAAACCATTGAGTGCGGGAATGAATTGACCCACGGAGCACGTCCCAAAGCAAAATTAAACAACGCCGGATGTTCCATCAGCACCTTCATTCCGCCAGACATAACTCGTTTGGAAGAGCTTGCCACTCCAAAGCTATCCAACTTCTGTCGCCAACGGTAAATCTGGTCTGCAAGGTCAACTTTAGCAGGACAAACATTCTGGCAAGAGTAACACAATGAGCAGGCTGATACATTATCATAATAGCGCAACGGAGCTTTGAGCATACCCAAATTGATGCCGATTGGTCCTGGGATGAAATAAGTATAGGAATAACCACCGGAACGACGGTAAACCGGGCATGTGTTCATGCAGGCACCACAGCGAAGGCAGTTCAATGTCTTTACGTGTTCCTGGTCGGCAAGAATCTCGCTACGGCCGTTATCTACGATAATGATATGAAGTTCTCCTCCATTGCGAGGCTTACTATAATGAGAAGTGTAAGTGGTAATCGGCTGTCCTGTGCCTGAACGGGCCAGCAAGCGGGTAAATACGCCCAGTGCTTCCCTGTCCGGTACAATTTTTTCCAATCCAAAAGCGGCAATCTGCAACTTAGGTTGTGAAGTTCCCATATCGGCATTACCTTCGTTGGTACATACCACAAACTCACCTGTTGAAGCTACGGCGAAATTGGCGCCTGTCATAGCAGCTTCGGCTTCGATAAATTTGTGACGCAAATTCTTGCGGGCTGCATGTGTAAGATAAGTCTGGTCGTTGTTTCCCGGTTCCGTTCCCATTTCCTTCACAAACAGTTCACCGATTTCTTCTTTCTTTATATGAATTGCCGGCACAACAATATGGCTTGGTTTCTTGTGCATGAGCTGAAGGATTCTTTCACCCAGGTCACTTTCCACCACGTCGATACCTTTCTGAATCAGGTATTCATTCAATCCACACTCTTCAGCCAGCATGGACTTGCTTTTGATAAAGTGATGTACATTATGTCCGTGAAGAATATCATAAACAATAGAACAATACTCATCGGCATCTTTTGCCCAATACACGTGTGCTCCGTTTGCCTGAGCATTTTTCTCAAATTCCTCGAGGAGCTGGTCAAGGTGGCTGTTGCTGTACATCTTGATAGCTGAAGCCATGTCACGCAAATGCTCCCATTCCGGTACATCCCGGCTTATTTTATCGCGTTTGGCACGCATCATCCACAAAGTCTGGTCGTGCCAGGCTGCCAGTTTCTTATTCTCCTGAAACTTCTCGGCAGCTTTTGAATGTTTCGTACTCATAATCCTGCTGCTAAAACTTCAACGATATGAATAGTTTTGATAGGTAATTTTTCCCGGGAAATGATTCCGCTCTGATGCATCAGGCAAGAACCGTCGGCTCCTACAATATATTCAGCCCCAGTGTCAATATGGCGCTGAACCTTGTCGCGTCCCATCTGTCCGGACACAGAATGCTCTTCAACTGAGAACATACCGCCAAAGCCACAACATTCATCAGGACGTTCCGGCTCAACAACCTCAATTCCTTTTACAAGGGAAAGTAAATCACGAAGTTTATTATAATAAGGTATGTTCAATTCACTAGGGGAAGAAAGGTGCATCAGGCGAACGCCGTGACAACTGTTCTGGAGACTCACTTTATGAGGGAAAGATGCCTGCAATGAAACAGGCTTTACAACATCATGGATAAACTCGCAAATATCATAAATTTTCTCTTCACTGGCACAACGATGTGGCTCTTTAGCCAACAGGTTGCCATAATGGTCACGTACAAAAACTACGCAACTTGCCGATGGGCCAACAATGTAATCATACTGTTCAAAAAGCCGGTCAAAACGTTTGGCTAGCTCTACAGACTCATTTTCAAACCCCGCATTTGCCATTGGTTGTCCGCAGCAAGTCTGGTCCAACGGATAATCAACATCAACTCCAAGACTTTTCAGCAACTTAAAAGAAGCTACTCCCACCTGTGGATAAACGGCATTGATATAACAGGGAATAAATAATCCTACTTTCATATACCTAAATATGTTTTAGTCTTCTTTTCTGTTGGGCAAAAGTAAAAGGTTTTATTTGGAAACAAAAATTTCAAACAATTTTTTGAACTGGATTTAAGAACGAGAAACGGAATATTACAGAACTTCAAGGGAATACATAAATAAATTTTTTCACCTTGCCGACTTGTCTATGAAGCCTTATGTCAGAGATAAAAAAAAGAGACAGCCTCTTTCCTTTCAGAGACAGCCTCTTTTCCTCAATGTATTATGCTATTTCAACATTTTATACTTAGTTCTCTAAGTACATCTCTTATCTTTTCATATGTCACAATACGAGTTGGAACTAATGGCAGACGCAATCTGTTCTCGATAAATCCCATCATATTCAACATACTTTTCACACCGGCAGGATTTCCGTCAACGAAAAGAAGGCTGAAAAGTTCTGTGAAACGGTGGTGGATTGTGCGGGCACTGTCATAATCACCGGCAAGCGCAAGACGCACCATACGGCTGAATTCACGAGGGAATGCATTGCCGATTACAGAAATAACGCCAACGGCTCCCAATGTAATCAAAGGAAATGTTATACCATCATCACCGGAAATAACACTGAAGTTCTCAGGTTTGTTCTTGATGATGTCATCCATCTGTGTGATATTGCCTGATGCCTCTTTAACTGCGATAACATTCTTGAATTCTCTAGCGATTCGCAATGTTGTTTCAGCAGTCATGTTAACACCAGTCCTGCCCGGCACATTATATAATATAACAGGCAATTCTGTAGCTTCGGCAATAGCCTTGTAATGTTGGTAGATTCCTTCCTGAGAAGGTTTATTATAATAAGGAACAACAGACAATATAGCGTCTATTCCTTCAAAATTTCCATTCTTCAAATTATCAACGACAGCTCTTGTGCAGTTTCCGCCCACTCCAAGAACGATAGGAATTCGGCCACGAACCTTAGTGACAACCAGCTCTATGATTTTCTTTTTCTCTTCTTCAGTAAGAGTTGGTGTTTCGGCTGTTGTTCCAAGCACAACAAAATAGTCCGTTCCGTTTTGCAACTGATAGTCCACCAAACGGTCTAAAGCCTCATAATCTACACTGCCATCTTCTTTAAACGGAGTAATCAAAGCTACTCCCATTCCTCTTAAATTTATATCAGCCATAAGTTTTTATTGACAAAATTCTAACTTTACACACGCAAAAATAGCAAAAAATATACTATTTAAAAGTAATTGTTTGCAAATAAAATAATATTTGAGAAAACAAATAATCAATTCCCGCAGCTTCTGATGTAGAAATTGTCAAATCATATAAGTCCATATCATTACTCTTTACCCCAACCTTAAACGGAGCATTATGCTTCAGAAGCATATATTGCAGTGCCGGGACTTTTCCACATGTCAAATCTATAATAATGTCGCAGCCGGCAGAAAGGCATTTGTCAAGTTTCTCCTTCTTCGGAAAACCAAACATTGTCAAATCTTTGCCCGCCGAAATGATTATGTCGTTTTCGGAGAGTTTTTCCGAGTTATCTCCCGTTGTGGAATAAACACACAATATCACATCCTTATTATCCGATTTTAACTGTGACAGTTGTTTGTCTATCACTTCCAAATCTGAATAAGAACAAAAGACAAGCAGACGATTAGCCTTTTGCAGAGAGCAGAATTTGCGGCAGCTACGCTCCGGCTGTTTTTTCATCTGCCTGCTAATTTCCTTTTTGATATAATACTGTGACAAAATCATATTAAGATTCCAGCATTTTTAGAAATTCTTCTTCAGACACTATTCTAACTCCCCATTTAGAAGCTTTTTCCAGTTTTGAAGGTCCAACATTTTCTCCTGCTAATATAAAACTAGTCTTTTTAGACACAGAACCGACATTTTTCCCTCCATTCTGCTCTATCATATTTTTATATTCATCACGTGAGAAAGACGAGAATGTTCCGCTAATCACAATCGTCATGCCTTGAAGTTTGTCAGACCTTGAAGCCAGACTTTCTTCGGAAACTTTCATCTGCAAACCTGCATTTTCCAGTCGTGCCAGAATTGCCATGTTGTTTTCGTCGGCGAAATAGTCCACTACGCTTTGTGCGATTCTCTCTCCTATCTCATTTGTAGATACAAGCTCTTCGAATGAGGCATTTCGGATTCTATCCATGGAATGGAAAACCAGGGCAAGTCGTTTTGCCACAGTTTCACCGACATATCTTATTCCTAAAGCAAAGAGAACACGCTCGAACGGCACTTGCTTTGACTCCCTCAGACTTTCCATCAGATTTCGGGCACTCTTTTCTGCCCATCGTTCCAACGAAAGCAAATCAGTCATCTTTAGGTCATACAGGTCTGCTATGTTCTTGACCAAGCCTGCATCATACAAAGCCTCGATAGTTTCAGGACCAATATTAATGTTCATCGCCTTGCGGGTAACGAAATGCTCTATTCTTCCTTTTATCTGAGGAGGACAACCATTGGTATTAGGGCAGTAATGAGCTGCCTCTCCTTCAGGACGGAACAATAAAGAACCACACTCCGGGCATTTCTTTATGAAGGAAACTTTGTCTCCCATCATGAATGAACGGGAATCAACATCCACACCCACTATTTTAGGGATAATTTCTCCTCCTTTTTCTACATATACATTGTCTCCGATATGTAAATCAAGGGATGCTATTATATCGGCATTATGCAATGATGCACGTTTCACAACTGTTCCGGCAAGCAATACCGGCTCGAGATTTGCAACAGGAGTAACAGCTCCTGTTCTTCCCACCTGAAACGAAACAGAGTTAAGCCTTGTGCAAGCTCTCTCTGCCTGGAATTTATAGGCGATTGCCCAGCGAGGACTTTTTGCAGTAAAGCCAAGGTTTTTCTGCTGTCTGAGGGAATTGACTTTCAATACAATTCCGTCAGTTGCCACCGGTAAGTTCTTTCGTTCTGTATCCCAATATTCTATATATTTGAGAATATCTTCTACAGAGTTGCATATTCTTATCACATCCGGAATCTTGAAGCCCCATTTGCGGGCGGCTTCCAAATTTCCATAATGAGTGTCGGCAGGCAAATTCTCGCCCAAAACATAATAAAGATATGCATCAAGTTTGCGGGCTGCGACAATTGCAGGATTCTGCTGTTTCAATGTTCCTGAAGCTGCGTTTCTCGGATTTGCGAACAAAGGTTCTTCCTGTTCTTCTCTTTCCTTATTCAGGCGGTCGAATTCTGCCCACGGAAGAAGGATTTCTCCTCTGATTTCAAAATTCTCAGGATAATCATCACCATGCAACTTCAACGGAATAGAACGTATTGTACGCACATTGGCTGTAACATCATCTCCACGTGTTCCATCACCGCGGGTTATAGCGCGGACAAGACGGCCGTTTTCATAAACTAATGAGATTGATGTTCCGTCATATTTCAGCTCAGCTACAATTTCAAAAGGTTCGTTCAAAGCCTTTGCCGTTCTTTCGTAAAATTCGCGAATGTCGGCTTCAGAGTAAGTATTTCCCAATGAAAGCATTGGATATTTATGCTCAACCTGCTCAAACTCTTTTGACAAATCACTTCCGACGCGCTGAGTTGGCGAATGCGGGTCAAAGAACTCAGGATGCTCTTCTTCCAACTTCTGCAACTCACTCATCTTGTCATCAAATTCCTTATCCGAAATTGTTGGTGACGACAGCACATAATAATTGTAATTATGCTGTTCCAATTCACTGCGGAGAGCTTTTATGTGTTCTTCTATTGCATTCATATTATGAGTATCTGTTCAATATTAATTTAAAACTTTGAGTTTTGGGAATTGTATGACTTAATAGTTGACAAGGCCTCAGAGACGAGTTGACAAGGAGTTTTTTAATTGAAAATTGAAAGTTGAAAATTATAATACTCTGTGACTCTGTGTTTAAAAGCCTCGTCAACTTGTCAACTCGTTCCCTTGTCAACTACCTTGAATAAGTTACAAACAAATCCGCTCCTAATATACAAATTTTACATTATCCACCCAAAATGTATTTCCAGGAGAGCCGATATATGCTCCACCATGACTGGAAACAAACTGCAGAACAATATGAGTTGGTGTTTCGTCTGCTCCAGCCCACCCTACTTCCTTGATAGGAACACTTTTGCCGCGGCTGTTAACTGTATATCTTTCCTCAACCTGAATACGCATATAGTCTTTATATTCCGGATTAGAAGTTATATTACCATACAATACAGGAAATTCTGCTCCATTTACCCATCCGTTGCTCGACTTTGAAAAGCGTCGCACCATTGTTCCAACTCTTTTGGCAAAGACATTGCCGTCCTTGTCTTCCCATCTTTTCTGCAGAAGCAAGACTACGGCAATAGAATCCTGTCCAGGAATTTTAGTTTTGCTACCGAAGCCGGTGCTTCTCACACGATTCATTTCAGGCATGACTTTTGTCTTATAGTCAAACTTCAATGATTTCGGGCGTTTGGTAAAAGGAACACCGCTCAACAACATACTCTGCGGGTCCTGAGTTCCCTTTATTGGCTCATGGATTGAGCCAAGGAATGTTGAACCGGCAGCAACAACCTCAATATCGATAAAGCCCAATGCTTTCACTCGTTCCATTCGGGTTTCCATTCGGACGCACCACCCGTCACCTCTCCTTTCAGGAAATACAGATGTATTTGTCTTGACAATACCGGCAATTTTTGCCATGACATTTGATGTTGCCCATGGCGAGCCGCCCTTATTGGTGTATGGAATACTTCCGACGATAGTATCAGAAGGTCCAAGTTCATATAGCAGTTTTGTGTTACCGCCTATTATTTTAGATTCTGTAATCTTGCGGACAACCCAATTGTCCATATCGCCATACTTGATAGCTTCCTCCTGAGCATCAGCAGAAGAAAAGCTGCAAACAAGCGAAAACATACATAAAACAAAATTCTTAATTCTACCTAACCCCTTCATTGAACACTAATAAACTTAAAGCATGAACAAAATCTACTACAAATTATATCCCCATTCCTTCAATGCCATACCCCAGTTTTCTTCAACTGCCTTAACTGTCGCATCTTCATATTTGTACTGATTCTTCTTGTAGCCTTTTTTCTTTCCCAAATAAGCTTCGATACTAGCTTTTGATTCATTGAAGTTTGGCAAATCAAGAGTTCTGTATATTTCCTCAGTCATTCCAAATGCATCTTTTTCGAAATCTTCGAATTTCACTTCGATAAGATTGCCTTCAGGAATAAGATGTTTCTCTTCTTCATACTTATAATACAACCTTTTATAAACCTCAACGAAATTCTTTATCAGTTCTTCGTCTGAAATATTCTGAAGCATCAAAGGCTTTATTGTGTTTGTGAAGAAACTGCGTGTACTTTCATACACTGTATATGGATTACGCTTCAAATAAATAAACTTGGCATTAGGGAACATTTCCACAAGAGTCTTTACTCGTCCGGTATGTGGAGGATTCTTACTCAAATATTGTGTTCCGCCAGTATTGTAAAGCGAAACTTTCACAAGACGCAGGAATGTGTCTTTCCAAATCTGTCTTTCACTTTCTGAAATATCATTAAATAGCAAATACTTATCACAATATTCCAACATTCTCTGAGGGAAGAACCAGAAATTATAATAAGTGTATGGCATCATATTTGACAAAGCGAATTCTTCTTCCTGAGGCAAATCCACTTTCAGTTCCATATTGTCGGTCGGACGATGGTCCGGCATCAGAAAAGACATATTCTTCTTGAAGAATCCCTGTCCCCACAACATAAGATTCGGGAACACTGTCTGATATGTTGTTGTGTATCCGAAATGCTTGTCGCAGGCAAAGACATTATGCACAAAAGTAGTACCGCTTCTCCAATGTCCGAGCACAAACAGAGGATCCATTTCCAACGGTTTGTCGGCAATCTTCTTATAGCGGCTATCCTCAAGTGGCTTTAACAGACTCAATAGACGGCAAACACCTTTTGTCAGTCTGTATTTGCCTTTATAACCGTCCTCTATATTCTGATTTGCAGTAACCTTCTTGAAAGTATCCCAGTCTGCACCAACCAGAGTATTTATCGGAAGTTTGTCAAATTCAATAAGTCCCATTATATATTAATTTAGTTCTATTACTTTAATAAAGTTGACAAGGCATCAGAGACAAGTTGACAAGACAAAATAACAGTAACTCATTCCCTTGTCAACTTGTTCCCTCGTCAACTCGTCAACTGACTATATTACTTAATTACTCTCAGTTCAACTCCGTTTTTCTCAATTTCCTTACAAACACGTTCAACGGCATCATAATGTTCTGGAGAAATGCCGAGTTCAGGCAAATTCAATGTTATTACACCATTGTCGTTCAACTGCTGATTTGCCTCAACCTTGTCGATTATCATACCAACGGCAGAGGTATTGTTTGTAATTGGGTCTATAAGGATAAACGCGCCGGTCTGCTTGTTCTTCTTATAAGGGTCGAAGAATAATTCTTTTCCGGTTGAGAAAACAACACGGCCGATTTCGTTCAACACAAGGTGATCAACTTCTGACTGTTCCATTGTGTTCACATTCACCTTATATTTTATTCCGTCGATTCTTGCACGAGTTGTATTTGTTGTATGCTTGATATAGAACTGCTTGCTGACATCCATCGGTTCTTCGTCCATCCACACAAGCATTGCCTCAAAGTTTCTGCCTTCATATGGTTTGTTGTCCGGATGAACAAGCATCTCACCTCTTGAGATGTCTATTTCATCTTCCAAAGTAAGAGTAACAGACATTGGAGGGAAAGCTTCTTCGATTTCTCCTTCATAAGTTACAATGCTCTTGACCTTTGATGTCTTTCCTGAAGGCAAAGCCATGACAGCATCACCCTTTCTTACAACGCCGCTTGCCACTTTGCCGCAGAAACCTCTGAAATCCAAATTCGGACGTAAAACGAACTGAACAGGATAACGGAAATCGTCATAATTGCGGTCCTTGTCGATTGGAACATTTTCAAGATAATCAAGCAATGCCGGTCCTTCATACCAAGGAGTGCGGTCACTCTTCTCAACAACATTGTCGCCATCGAGTGCAGACAAAGGAATGCAAGTTACATCGTCGATAGCAAGAGGGGCTACAAACGACATATAATCTGCAACAATCTTATCAAACACTTCCTTATTGAAGTCAACCAAGTCCATCTTGTTCACTGCAAGGACAACGTGGCGTATTCCAAGCAATGACACCAGATAAGTATGGCGACGTGTCTGAGTAATCACTCCCGTACGTGCGTCAACAAGAATAATGGCAAGGTTTGCTGTTGAACCGCCGGTAATCATATTTCTGGTATATTGCTCATGACCCGGAGTGTCAGCGATGATAAACTTTCTGTTGTTTGTGCTGAAATATCTGTAGGCAACATCAATTGTAATACCTTGCTCACGTTCCGCCTTCAATCCGTCAAGAAGCAAAGCATAGTCAATATGGTCGCCGGCATTTCCCATTCTTTTACTGTCGCGTTCCAAAGCGTCCAGCTGGTCTTCATACAATTTCTTGCTGTCAAAAAGCAGTCGGCCAATCAATGTTGACTTTCCGTCATCCACAGAACCGGCTGTAAGCAAGCGCAACAAATCCTTCTGTTCGTCTTTATCCAAAAAGGCTTTTATATCTAGATTACTTTCCATGATTTACAATTTATTAAAAATAACCCTCACGTTTTTTCTGTTCCATACTTGCATCCTGGTCGAAATCGATAACACGAGTTGTTCTCTCGCTCTTTGTTGTTGTCATCATTTCTTCTACAATCTTTTCAATTGTATCAGCATCACTTTCAACTGCACCGGTCAGCGGCCAGCAGCCTAATGTTCTGAAACGGACTTTTCGCATCTGGATTTTATCTCTGTATTGTTCAGGCAAACGGTCATCATCTGCCATAATCAGATTACCGTCAATTTCAACAATCGGTCTTTCTTTTGCAAAATACAACGGAACAATTGGAATGTTCTCCAATCTTATATATTGCCAGATATCCAATTCTGTCCAGTTTGACAACGGGAAAACACGGATACTCTCGCCTTTGTGAACACGTGCATTGTATATATCCCACAATTCCGGACGCTGGTTCTTTGGGTCCCACTGATGGAATTTGTCCCGGAATGAGAAAATTCTTTCCTTGGCACGACTCTTCTCTTCATCACGGCGAGCACCGCCAAAAGCCGCGTCAAATTTATATTTGTCTAATGCCTGGAGCAAAGCCTGGGTTTTCATCAAATCGGTATGTACCTTGCTTCCGTGGGTGAAAGGTCCGACACCGGCATTGAAGGCTTCCATATTTGATTCAACAATCAAGTTCCAGCCAAATTCTTTAGCGTAATTATCACGGAACTCTATCATTTCCTTGAATTTCCATTTTGAATCAATATGCATCAAAGGGAAAGGAACTTTACCCGGGGCAAAAGCCTTTTCTGCAAGGCGCACCATCACAGATGAATCTTTTCCAATTGAATAAAGCATAACCGGATTCTCAAACTCCGCTGCTACTTCACGTATGATGTGAATTGATTCAGCCTCAAGTTCCTGTAAATGGCTTAATTTATAATCAGACATATTTTTGAGTTTTTAAGTTTTTAAGTTTTTGAGTTTATAGTTGACAAGAGGACTAGTTGACGAGTTGACAAGGTTTAATACCAATCATTTCACACTTAATTATCAACAAATTCTTGTCAACTTGTTCCCTTGTCAACTTGTTCCCTTGTTTCCTTGTCAACCAAGAATCTTTTCCAAAAGCAATTTAACGGATTCCTCAACAGACAATTTTGATGTATCCAATGTCAAATCCGGATTCTCCGGAGCTTCAAACGGAGCTGACACACCGGTAAAATCCTTTATTTCTCCTTTACGGGCACGTGCATATAAACCTTTCACGTCACGACGCTCACATTCTTCAATCGGCGTGCTTACATACACTTCCATAAAGCTGTCTTTACCGATAATACCGGCTGCCATCTTTCGCAAATCATTATTAGGACTTATGAATGCTGCAAGAGTTATAACTCCGGTTTCAACAAACAACTTTCCTACTTCTGCTATACGGCGGATATTTTCCACTCTGTCCTCAGGTGAAAAACCAAGATTATTATTTATTCCGCTTCTTATATTATCTCCGTCGAGAATACGGCACAACAAACCACGTTTGTGCAACTCACGCTCCAAAGCTATTGCAATGGTACTTTTTCCTGAACCGCTCAGGCCTGTAAACCAAACCATCAACCCACGTTGTCCAAGCAATTCTTCCTTATCCTTTCTTGTCATCATCTTGTCGAAGATTGGATAAACATTATGAGTTTTTGTTTCCTCCATTATATTTTTGTTTTATGTTTTTCTTTATTCAAGTCATTATTTTCGGCAAGCTTAACTTCACTTGCAAACAGCAATCCCTTAGAATTCCCATATCAAAGGAATCAGGAATATTGAAATCAGGAATGTAATAAAGTTCAAAGGCAATCCGATTTTAACGAAATCCGTGAACTTGTATCCACCGATACCTTGAACTATCAGATTTGTCTGATAACCAATTGGCGTACTAAAACTGGCAGAAGCTGCCATACATATAACAACAAAGAAAGGAGTTGGTTCAACACCCAACTGATTTGCTACTGAAAGAGCTATCGGGAAACTTAGCGCAGCAGCTGCATTATTGGTTATAAGTTCGGTGAAAATATTAGTTATAATAAATATTACAGCCAAAAGAGCATAAGGTCCAAGTCGGTCTGTCATACCTATTATATAATGTGCTATCATATCAGCTACGCCCGAATTAACCATTGCTTTACTGATAGCAAAAGCACAGGCAATAGTTATCAGAATATCCCACGAAATATATTTCGTATATTTCTTAGGTGGGAAAATCTTTGTCCATGCCATAATTATCGTAGTAATACAAACGAAAAAGAACATATCCAGTTTCAAATCCGGGAATGTTTCTTTCGTTATTGGCAATTCACCTATAGTTGCTCCAAGAATCATGAAAATCAACAATCCCAAAGCCAACATACGTTTCTTTGGAGAAACTTCTTCCTGTGAATCTTTTCCGTTGGCAAGCATAAGGAAGACGCTGGATTCACCCCATGTCGGAATGAACGTATCATCTGCCCATAAGACCAAAGTGTCACCTTCATTCAAACGGACTTTGTCCAGATTGTGAGTAAACCTTCTTCCTCCGCTTATTACTTCTTTAACAATAGCACCATAATGACGAGTAAAATTAAATTCGCCCAACGTCTTGTTCAAACCCGGGAAACGTGCTCCAAGCACGGCTTCGACTTTATGCAGATTCCCAAGTTCTTCTTCTGATGAATCATCAGAGTCTGTTTTACTGGATGAATCAGGAAGAAGTTTGTTTGAGAATATAAAAAGGTAAATCAGACCGAACAATGCAACGATAAAACCGACTTTGCCCAATTCAAACATAGTAAAGCCTTCATATCCTGCATCCAATATCATTCCGTGAACCACCAGATTTGTTGACGTGCCAATCAAAGTACACATACCGCCCAGGATAGTCACATATGATAAAGGTATAAGAAATTTTGTTGACGGAAGTTTAACATGTTCAGCCCATCTTTTTATAATAGGGGCAAATATTACAACAACAGGAGTGTTGTTGAGAAATGCAGAAATAAATGCTATTGAGGGAAGCATCCGTAACTGTGCCTGGAAAATAGTGGTACTTTTCCTTGGTAATAATTTCTTTATAAGCTTGCCCAACGCCCCGCTTTGCCTGACACCTTCGCTTACCAGAAATAGCATTCCAACGGTTATCATGCCCTTATTACTAAAACCTTCCAACATTTCCTTAGGGGTTAGTATTCCGGCACAAAGAAACAATACTGAGACCGTCAGCAGCACCATTCCCGGACGCATCTGATCCCAGATAAGGGCAGCTATCATCCCGGCTAGCACTGCCAATACAAAAAATATTTCAAAACTCATGCCAATATCTTATTTCTTTACAGATTTAGCCGCAAATATACGAAGATATTGGATGAGTTTTGGAAAATCGCACTCTGATTTAAGCACAATAATACAAATAGACCAATATTGTCACGAAACGGAAGATACAGATTTTACGACAAACCAAGGATTCTTCAGGTCTTCCTTGTTATACTTTATCGGAGTTTTTTCATCTATATGATATACCTCACATCCTGCGCCACGGGCAATTGCATGTCCGGCAGCCGTGTCCCACTCCATAGTTGGGGCAAATCGCGGATATATATCAGCCGAGCCTTCTGCAACAAGACAAATCTTCAAACTGCTGCCGCTGCTTATCAATGTTACCGGCAAGCCTTTTTTACGAAGATTATCAATATATCTTGTTGTTTCTTCTGTCTGGTGGGAACGGGAAGCAACAACAACTATTCCCTGGTGTGCTGCTGCCAATGGTAATTTAGAAGCTCTTTCTTTTATTTCGTCATACGAAGGCTGAGTCATGCAATCCACATCAGAAAGTTTATATGCTCCCATATTATCTGATGAGAAATAAAGCTCTTTTCTTACTGGAACGTAGATAACTCCAAGCACCGGGACATGATTCACCACCAATGCTATATTCACAGTAAACTCACCGTTTTTCTTTATAAATTCCTTTGTCCCGTCAAGCGGATCAACAACCCAAAGAGTGTTCCAATCCTTTCTTTCACTATAAGGTACTTGCAATTCTTCCTCACTAAGCACTGGTATTGAAGTAGTAGACAGAATTCTGACAATAACTTCATTCGAAGCTTTGTCTGCCAATGTCAAAGGAGAGTTATCAGCCTTCATTTCAACACCAAAATCAGAATCCGGATTATTGTAAATATCCAAAATAGACTTTCCGGCATCCAATGCCGCACGTATTGCGATATAAAGATAATTCTTGTATTCCATAACTGTAAAATTTAGGGGACGAGGATAAACAGATACAAGGTTACAGATACAAGGCTACAGTATATATAAATCATCTGTTTACTTGTCAACTCGTTAACTTGCCCCTGCCTTCTCGTCACAAATCATTGATTTGCTAAAGTAGCAAATTGTCATGAACAATACAAAATTTTAATGTTACTTAAGTTTTCAAGTTGACAAGTTGACGAGTCTTCAAGGGATGTTTCAAAACTAATTTAAACACAGAGGCAGAGAACACAGAGATTTTATTTATTCTCAATATATTACCTCCGAGACTTCGTGCCTCTGTGATTGAATTTTTATGTTTTACAAAACCCTACTTAACTCCTTAACTACTTGACTACTTGACTCCTTAACTACTTAACTCCTTTCCTCTTATACGCAAACAAATTCCAACGTTCTTCCTGCCAATTCTGCTTTTGCATTTCAAGCTTTGCCATTACAAAAAACAAATCCGACAATCGGTTTACATATTTCAATATATCTTCAGGCACAGCATCTTTTCTGTTCAAAGTCCACAATCTCCTCTCGGCTCTTCGGGCGACTGTCCGTGCCAATTGCAATTGTGCAGACACAACAGTTCCTCCCGGAAGGATAAAAAAGCCGAGTTCCTCAACTTCCGAACTGAACTCGTCCAACTTATACTCAATGTCTGTAACAATATTATCATCCAGCGTATTCGGATTCTTATGGCGTATTGCCGATGGTGTGGCAACAATGCTCATCACAACCATCAGATTACGCTGGATGTCATACAAAAGCCCATTCCATTCATGCTCCGGTTCCAAGAGGGAACGGACCACTCCAATCAAAGCATTAAGCTCGTCCAAACAGCCATTTGCCTCGATTCTTATATCATCTTTAGGAACTCTTTCTCCTCCGTGTATCCCGGTCGTTCCTTTGTCTCCAGAGCGTGTGTATATGCGTTTCATTATTATTCCTAATATTATTATGTATATATGTCACCTTAAACACAAATATTTCCCCAATCGATGCTACCCAATTTATCGATTCACCTAGGTGAGCCAATCAATCCACCTAGGTGGGTAAATCAACTCACCTGGGTGGGTAAATCAGCTCACCTGGGTGGATCGACAAATTTAACGCATTTCCTGGAACAAATCAAAAGCATAACAATGGAATATAATGCTATTGATTCCAACAAAGCTTGAATACACACTACTCTTTTTGTTACGTTTCTAATAATCTTTTCACGCACAAATCATATTAAGAAAACTTTCATGACAGGCAGACTTACAATATAAAGTCCCCGAAGAGCCAAGGCAACGGAATATCATTATGTGTCAAGACATTATATCATCAAACGAGCTAATAGGGAATACACGGGGAAGTTGATATATAAAACATACCACACAAATGGCAACCATTTCGTCACAAGACAGAAACCACTGACATACAACGATTTCACCTTAAAAGAAAGAAGTTTTTTTCTTTTCTTCATAAAAATAGATTTCAAATTGAAAAAGTTTTAATTAACTTTGGCAACTATAGAAAGTGTTACATTTGTTTATAACTAATGTTTAGCGGAATTCAATTTTTCGATAGACAAACAGGCGGTTCATCCGCAAAACAGCCGGAAAACACAGTTCCCCGGCAGTGGATGGGGATGGAAACCTAATTTTGCCACGGATGTTGGTTTCCTCTAAAATCAAACAAACTATAATTATATGGCAAAAATAAAAGGAGCAGTTGTTGTGAATACTGAACGCTGCAAAGGTTGCAACTTATGTGTGGTTGCATGTCCCGCCAATGTTTTGGAACTCCACCCGAGAGAGGTCAACAACAAAGGCTATCACTATGTGTATATGAAGAATCCCGACAATTGTATCGGATGTGCAAGTTGCGGACTGGTATGTCCGGACGGATGTTTGACCATTTACAAGAAAAAAATAGAGCTATAACCAAAGCTTGTTTCTTCAAGCTTTTCATCTTATTTCAATAAAAAAGCAATAATTATGGCAGAAGATATAAAACTAATGAAGGGAAACGAAGCCATCGCACATGCTGCAATCCGTTACGGAACAGATGGCTATTTTGGTTATCCCATCACACCCCAATCAGAAGTTCTGGAAACCCTTATGGCTGAAAAGCCTTGGGAAACAACAGGTATGGTTGTATTGCAGGCTGAAAGCGAAGTTGCAGCAATAAACATGGTATATGGCGGAGCCAGCACCGGGAAAGCTGTTATGACATCATCGTCAAGCCCTGGCGTAAGTCTGAAGCAGGAAGGAATTTCATATATTGCGGGAGCTGAACTTCCTTGCCTGATTGTAAACGTAATGCGCGGAGGTCCCGGACTTGGAACAATCCAGCCCAGCCAGGCAGATTATTTCCAGACAGTTAAAGGTGGTGGACACGGAGACTACAGGCTCATAACTCTTGCTCCTTCATCAGTACAGGAAATGGCAGACTTTGTTGCATTAGGATTTGACCTTGCTTTCAAATACAACAATCCGTCAATAATACTTGCAGACGGTATCATCGGACAGATGATGGAAAAAGTTGTACTTCCTCCTTTCCGTGAAAGAAGAACAGAAGAAGAAATCATCAAACAATGTCCTTGGGCTGCAAGGGGGAAACGTCCGGATCGCGACAGGAATGTGATTACATCATTAGAGCTTGACCCTGCAAAAATGGAAGAAAACAATATCCGCTTCCAGAAAAAATACAAAGTGATTGAAGAAAACGAAGTGAGATATGAAGAGTTCCATTGTGATGACGCAGAATATTTGCTTGTAGCGTTTGGCTCTTCTGCCCGTATATGCCAGAAAGTTGTTGAAAACGCAAGAGCTGAAGGCTTGAAACTTGGTTTGCTGAGACCTATCACATTGTGGCCGTTCCCTAGCAAAGTTATTTCAGAATATGCCGACAAGGTTAAAGGTATGCTATCTGTCGAACTTAATGCCGGACAAATGGTTGAAGATATCAGACTTGCCGTTAACGGAAGGGTGAAAGTGGAACATTTCGGGCGTCTTGGCGGTATTGTTTTCACTCCGGATGAAGTGTTGAATGCCTTAAAAGAAAAATTATTCTGAGAATATGACTAAAGGTAGTAAAGCTGACGAGATTATGACTTTGGTATTTATGGTTTTTGCCATTGCGGCAATTGCTTCATATATATATAGTTTCTCGTCGCCCGACAAAACAATCTTTCTATGCTGTGCCGGCGCTGCAATCATAATGCGTGTGGTTCAGTATTTGCTGAGATTCTTTCATAAATAATGCTTCTCAACAATAAAGTTGAAAGGCTTCATACACAAGTTGACAAGGTTTACATAGCCTTAGTAATTAAAGAAAAGAATTAAGTTATGGAACTCAATGATATTATCAAACCGGAAAATCTGGTTTACGGCAAGCCGAAATTAATGAACGACAACCCTATGCACTACTGTCCGGGTTGCAGCCACGGCGTTGTTCACAAACTCATTTCTGAAGTTGTTGAAGAAATGGGGCTCGAAGGAAAAACCATAGGCATTTCGCCTGTTGGATGTGCTGTATTTGCTTATAATTATATTGATATTGACTGGATTGAAGCTGCTCACGGACGTGCTCCTGCCGTTGCGACTGCTGCAAAACGACTGAATCCGGACAAGATGGTATTCACATATCAGGGAGATGGCGACTTGGCTGCTATCGGAACTGCAGAAACAATACATGCAGCAAACCGTGGAGAGAATATAGTAATCATTTTCATCAACAATGCAATATATGGTATGACGGGAGGCCAGATGGCCCCGACAACTTTGGAAGGTATGGTTACTGCAACTTGCCCTTACGGACGTGATATTGCCTTGAACGGCTATCCTCTGAAAATAAGTAACCTGCTTGCCCAGCTTGATGGGACTTGCCTGGTAACTCGTCAAAGCGTTCATACTCCTGCCGCAGTGCGCAAAGCTAAGAAAATGCTTCGCAAGGCTTTTGAGAACGCGATGGAAGGCAAGGGAACTTCTGTCGTAGAATTTGTTTCTACATGTGCTTCAGGATGGAAGATGTCTCCGGAAAAAGCCAACAAATGGATGGAAGAAAATATGTTCCCGGCTTATCCGTTAGGAGATTTAAAGAATGTATAACCAGTAAATGTTGTGAAAATTATGAAACACGAGATAATTATTGCAGGATTCGGAGGTCAGGGAGTACTTTCCATGGGTAAAATCCTTGCATATTCAGGTCTGATGGAAGGCAAAGAGGTGACATGGATGCCATCATACGGTCCGGAACAGCGCGGTGGAACTGCAAACGTGACAGTCATACTGAGTGATGACCCTATCAGCTCTCCTATCCTGAATGAATATGACATTGCTATCATTCTTAATCAACCATCATTGGAAAAGTTTGAGAGCAAAGTGAAACCAGGAGGGATACTTATTTATGACAGTTATGGCATACACACTCCGGTAAAGAGAACAGATATTCAAGTTTATAAAATCGATGCTATGGACGCTGCTACGGAAATGCAGAATGCAAAAGCATTCAACATGCTGATTCTTGGCGGACTGCTTAAAATAGAGCCGATGGTGAAACTTGAAAACGTGTTGCTGGGACTAAAAAAGTCTCTTCCTGAAAGGCACCACAAATTGATTCCGATGAATGAGGCGGCAATCAAAAAAGGTATGGAAATCATTGAAAAGATATAATTCTTTTTATAAAAGATTAGAAAGCGGGGCATTTCTTGCATAAGAAATGCCCTTTTATTATATCTTTGCAGACCATGAAACAATGTGTATATATATTATTTTCAATATTGGTTTGCTCATTGACTCTTACTTCGAACGCTCAAAGCAGAAGTGGTAGCCGAAGAGGAGGCTTTTCTTTGTCGAATCTGACACAAAAGCAAACCGACATTCCAGACAGTCTGCTCACAGACAGCACTACTCTTGGCACCAGAAGACTAAACGCCTATCAACTCACTCCTATTTTGGGAGATTACTATGAAGCTGAGGTTGATACGCTGAGAGAGAATACGGCAAATTCAACACTTGTTGAAGGTAAATCCCTGTCTATTGCTCATTTGGGCAATTTAGGTTCACCATCGCAATCGAGAATTTTCAGAGAGCGAAAAGAAGCCAGGGATTTCATTTTTGCTGATGCTTATGATCCTTATATCATAACTCCTGAAAAAGCGAAATTCTATAACACCAAAGTTCCATACACCAATATTATGTATACAACTGCCGGTGGTAGTTTGAATAAAGAGGAACAACTTAAGGGAATACTTACTATAAACTTCGGCAAAAAGCTAAATGTCGGAGGCGATTTTGATTATATCTACGGACGTGGATATTATCAGTCAAACAGCACAAAACTAATCGGATACAGAATTTTCTCAAGTTACAACAGCGACAGATATGAAGCAAAAGCTTATATCAGAAACTATAGTGTGACAAATTATGAAAATGGAGGTCTGACTAATGACTCTGTGCTAACACATCCCGACAATTATGCCGTTGGCAAACAGATGATGAAACCCAAAGACTATCCGGTGAGATATATAAACACATGGAATAAAGTCAGCGGAATGCAGATATATCTTACTCACAGATATAACCTTGGATTCACCAAAACTCTTCAGGAAACTGATGAAGAAGGAAATCCAAAGGAGCAATTTGTTCCCGTATCCAGTATCATACACACTATAGACTATGAACAGAACAGGAGACATTTCCTATCTGACAATAGCCTTGATGCCAAGTATCCAGGAGTTTACACATTGGACGAATTTCCTAATGATTCGACTTCAGCATGGGTGTTGAAGAATACTCTGGCTTTATCGCTGAGAGAAGGTTTTCAAGATTGGGCAAAATTCGGACTAACAGGTTTCATCAGGATGGAACAAAGGAAATTCCGTTTGCCTTATCTGGGACCAATGGATAATTTCCCGGATATTCAAAGTATGAGAAACAAAGATTACAGCGAATTCTCCACATATATCGGAGCAGAACTCTCAAAAAGATTGGGCACATTGTTTACTTATAATGCAAATGGTGAACTTTGCGTAGTTGGTGATGACATTGGCGAGTTCAGGGTAAATGGAGAGATGCAGACACAATTCAAGTTATTCAACAAAAATGCATCGGTAAAGGCAACCGGATATATAAAGAATGTGACTCCTGCATTTTACCTGCGTCACAATTATTCAAAATATTTTGCATGGGAAAATGAGTTCAGCAACATACAACAGTTCTATGCAGGTGGTGAAGTAAACATTGAATCAACTAAGACTAAACTTTCTGCCGGAGTTGAAAGCATCCAGAATTATGTATATTTTGGGTATCTCGGTTATCCTGCGCAACACAACGGAAATATACAAGTCATATCCGCAAATCTCAAGCAGGATTTCAGGTATAGAGCTTTGGGATGGGAAAATGAAGTTTGTTACCAATTGAGCAGCAACAAAAACGTATTGCCATTACCTGCAATAAGTGCATACTCAAACCTGTATTTGTCATTCAAGGTCGTAAAAGTACTTTCAATACAATTAGGAGCTGATGTTCACTATCATACATCATATTATGCTCCATATTATGAACCGGCGACACAACAGTTCCAAATACAGAACGATGTAAAGATTGGTAATTACCCTCTAATTAATGCATATGTGAACTGCCATCTGAAACAGGCAAGATTTTTTGTCACAGCATATAATCTGGGCTCACAATTTATAAAGCCAAATTATTTCTCATTGGCTCATTACCCGTTGAATCCGATGATGATCAAGATGGGAGTTGCTGTCATGTTCAATAACTGATTGGAATGAAAACAAAAAAACTTCTTATAGTATATATTGTTATGCTTGCATTGGCTGTGGCAACAATGATTAACCTTATGCCTTCAAGCAGAGATGAGCAACCTAGGCCATCCACCAAAGATTATCCGGAAATAAAGGAAGAAGGCATTCTGAGGATAATAACGGAGTACTCTTTATCGGGATATTTTGTTAATGGAGATACAATCAGCGGATTTCAATATGAGATGAGTCAGGCAATATCAAAAGAATCTGGATTGGAAATCCAGACTCTTCTGGACATGAACCTTGACAACAGTTTTGAAAAGCTTAACAATGGAGAGTGTGATGTCATTGCCAGAAATGTACCTATAACAAGCGAGCTTAAAGATAAATATCTTTTTACGGAACCTATTGTTCTCAACAAGCAAGTGCTGGTACAAAGAAAGCAGGCAGATGGAAAAGAGCAGAAGCCTATAAGAAATCATCTGGAACTTGGAGGCAAAACCATATATATACCCAAAGGCTCACCGGCACTACAAAGACTGCAAAATCTTAGTGAAGAAATTGGTGATACTATATATATAAAAGAAGACAGCCTGTATTCTGACGAGCAACTTATAATAATGGTCTCAAGCGGAGATATAGACCTGGCAGTATGCGACCAGCAAATTGCTGAAGCGTCATTGAAAGAATTCAACAATATCGATATAAAAACTGATATCAGCTTCACCCAACTACAAGCGTGGGTGTTGAGAAAGGACTCTCCTATCCTAAAAGACAGCCTCGACAAATGGATTAGCCAAATAAGAGAGAACGGTCTATATAACAGAATATACCGTAGATATTACAAGTAAAACCCTATTGAATGCTAAGGTTTGCGTTAAAAAAAACATATCACATTATTTCGCACAATCAATGAAAATCCTTATTTTTACGGATATTTTTGATTGAGACATGAGATTTGATGAATTACCTTTGGATGAAGCTATCCTTGATGGTCTTGATGCGATGAATTTCACGGAAGCAACTCCAATACAAGAGCAAACTATTCCTATCATTTTGGAGGGTAGAGACATTATTGCATGTGCGCAAACAGGAACAGGTAAAACTGCAGCCTATGTTCTACCGATATTAAACGAACTCCATTATGGTGGATTCCCAGAGAATGCCGTAAATGCAATAATTATGGCTCCCACACGAGAGTTGGCACAACAGATTGACCAACAGATTTCCGGATTTTCCTATTTTGTTTCTGCTTCAGCTGTAGCTGTATATGGTGGAACAGACGGTATTGTGTGGGAACAACAAAAACGCGGTCTGGAAATGGGCGCAGACATTGTTATTGCTACTCCTGGAAGATTGATTTCACACCTCAAATGTGATTCTATCGACCTTTCAAAGGTATCCTTCTTTGTACTGGATGAAGCTGACAGAATGCTGGATATGGGATTCTATGACGATATAATGCAGATATACAAACATCTGCCCCAATCTTGCCAGATAATCATGTTTTCAGCAACTATGCCGCCCAAAATACAAACGTTGGCGCAGAATATACTGAAGGATCCTGTTGAAATCACTATAGCTATTTCACGACCTCCGGAAACTATCATGCAGACGGCTTATATCTGTTATGAAATACAGAAAATACATATTATCAAAGACCTTTTCAAAAACAGCAAACCGAAACGGGTTATTATTTTTTCCTCGTCAAAGTTAAAGGTCAAGGATTTAACATCCAGCCTGAAAAGAATGAATTTCAATGTAGCAGAAATGCATTCAGACTTGGAACAAAGCCAAAGAGAGGAAGTGATGAAGGATTTCAAAAGCGGGAAAATAGATATTCTTGTAGCAACAGATGTAGTTTCACGTGGTATAGACATTAATGATATACAGCTTGTTGTTAATTTTGACATTCCTCACGATCCAGAAGACTATGTCCACAGAATAGGTAGAACAGCAAGGGGCAAGAATGACAAAGGTCTTGCCATAACATTTGTATCGCCTGAAGAGCAATACCAATTCCAGCAAATCGAATCTTTCCTTGGCAAAACGGTATATAAAATACCTGTTGACCCTGAATTTGGGGAAACACCGGCTTATGAACCGGAAAAATATGCAAAGAAAAAAAGTAGCAGTAAAAAGAATTCGAGGAAAAAAGGCGGACAACGTAAAAGCGCTAAAAACACATCTGCGAATAATACAGAAAATCAGAATACTGAAGTTTAACTCTAATACATAAAAGATGAAAAAAATACTATTAGCAGCTTTGCTCATAATTGGCTCACTGCATTTATCTGCACAGGAAATAAAAGACTGGGCAAACTTTGCACGCTATGAAGCGGCAAACAAAGAGGTGAAAAACCCTAAAGTTGTGTTCATGGGAAATTCAATTACTGATGGATGGCCTAGTGCTGACCCGGATTTTTTCAAGAGCAACAACTATGTGGGTAGAGGTATAAGCGGACAAGTATCAGCACAAATGTTGTTGAGAATGCGTCCGGACGTAATAGACTTGAAGCCTGAAGCAGTAGTTATTCTTGCAGGAACAAATGATATAGCACTGAATGACTATGCCATGACTCCTGAAAAGACTTTCGGAAACATTGTTTCAATGGCGCAGCTTGCAAAAGCCAATAATATCAAAGTTATATTATGCTCCACTATGCCTGCGAGCAAGTTCGGATGGCGTCCGGGTGTAAAGCCTGCAGAAACTATTAAAGCTTTGAACAAGAAAGTTAAAGAATATGCGGAAGCTAATGGCATTGAATATGTAGATTATCATTCAGCCATGAGTGATTCTGAAGGTGGCTTGCCTAAGAAGTATTCTGAAGACGGAGTTCATCCTAATCTTGAAGGTTATAAGGTGATGGAAGGACTAGTGCAGAAAGCAATAGAAAAAGTATGTAAATAAAAAATACATTGTCCGTTCTATCAGCGATTATTTCATATACGAGTTGACAAGGTAAAAAATAACGGCTTTAAACAAAGCCTGTTTAGAGACCTTGCCAACTCGTTGTTTTTTCTTTAATATAATGCCTCTAAACTCTTGAGAAAATTAGAAAGGTCGTAACACGGAAACTCCACAAAATATAGTTTTAACAGATTCCAACCTAACTGAAAGTACAAATACGAAATAATTTATTAACTTTACGTTTTGAAAAATACTTTGCCATAGTACACACTTTTGCAAAGTATCCGGCAGACGCATATATAATCTGTACTAAAGCTATTTACCATACAGATTGAAGAAAATTTAAATAGTTTCTTAGTCTGCGACAAGATATGACAAGAAAAAAATAATATATAATGACTAACAAATGGAACTATCGACCTCCGACACAGGAAGAGCTAAACCTAAGGGACAGGCTTTCAGAGGAAATGGGCATAAGCCCTGTAATCAGCCTGTTACTTGTCCAGCGTGGCCTTACAACGGTTAGTGAGGTGAAGAAATTTTTCAAGCCGACTTTGAGCGACTTGCACGATCCGTTCCTTATGCCGGATATGGACAAGGCGGTAAAACGCCTGAACAAGGCTTTGGGCAATAAAGAAAAAATATTGATATACGGAGACTATGATGTTGATGGAACAACAGCGGTTTCTCTCGTATATAAATATTTGCGTACGTGTACTTCATCTGCAAATCTGCTGGATTATTACATACCTGACAGAGATGATGAAGGATATGGTATCTCTTATAAAGGTATTGACTATGCAAAGGAGAACGGTATAACATTGATTATTTCGCTTGACTGTGGCATAAAAGCCATTGACAAGATTGAATATGCCAAAGAAAAAGGCATAGATTTTATCATCTGCGACCATCATATGCCGGACGATAAATTGCCTGATGCAGTTGCTGTGCTCGATGCAAAACGTGCTGATTCAGTATATCCTTACGAGCATCTTTCAGGATGTGGAGTCGGATTCAAGTTCATGCAGGCTTTTGCAATGAACAATAAACTTCCTCTTTCAGACCTGGACAAGTTGCTGGAACTTGTCGCTGTAAGTATTGCTTCTGACATTGTTCCAATCACAGGTGAGAACAGAATCCTTGCATATTACGGACTGAAACAGATAAACAGCAATCCAAGTTTGGGACTGAAAGGAATTATTGATGTATGCGGATTAAGTAATAAGGAAATTACGATCAGCGACATCGTATTTAAAATCGGTCCAAGGCTGAATGCTTCCGGAAGAATGATGAAAGGCAAAGAAGCCGTAGATTTGTTATTGGCAAAAGATGCTGACGTTGTGAGAAAGAAAAGCGAAAGCATAAACCAGTATAACGAAGACAGAAGGGAACTCGACAAAAAAGTCACAGAAGAGGCAAACGAGATTATAAACTCCATTCCTAATCACGATGAAAACAAGGCAGTGATAGTTTACAATCCGAATTGGCACAAAGGTGTGATAGCCATAGTAGCATCAAGACTTACAGAGAAATATTACCGTCCTGCGATAGTCTTAACAAAATCCGGAGATTTGGTTACCGGTTCTGCCCGTTCAATAGCCGGTTTTGATATTTATAAAGCAATAGAAGGATGCCGTGATTTGCTGGAAAATTTCGGCGGTCACACATATGCAGCAGGTCTTTCAATGAAAGAAGAGAACCTGGAAGCTTTCACAGAAAGACTTCAGCAACTTGTTGCTCAAGAAATCATCCCTGAGCAACTGACTCCGCAAATTGATATTGATGCTATTATTGACCTCAAGGAGATCAACAATAAATTCATGAGCGATTTAAAGAAGATGAGTCCTTTCGGTCCGAACAATCAAAAACCGGTTTTCTGTACTTTTGATGTGAAAGATTATGGGACAAGTAAACTTGTGGGACATAAGCAGGAACATATAAAACTGGAAATCATCGACGGAAAATCAGCAGCCTCTCCTATTCATGGTATTGCATTCGGGATGTCAAAATACAATGCCCATATCAAGCAAATGTTACCTTTCAACATTTGTTATACGGTTGAGGAAAATACTTATAATGGCAACACATCGCTGCAGTTGCTTGTTAAGGATATAAAAACGGATAACAACTGCATATAATATAAACCTTATGCCTGAAAGCCCTGATATTTTCCATCAAATTCTATCCCAATATTGGGGATATAACTCTTTCCGTCCATTACAGGAAGATATTATACATTCTGTGTATGAACGGAAAGATACATTCGGGCTTATGCCGACAGGTGGAGGAAAATCCATAACATTCCAAGTTCCGGCAATGGCTATGGAAGGTATATGCATTGTGGTTACTCCTTTGATAGCCCTAATGAAGGACCAGGTTGACAACCTGAAGAAACGTGGCATAAAAGCAACATCAATTCATTCAGGGCAATCGAGAGAATTTATCATCTCCCAACTGGAAAACTGCATATTCGGAGATTATAAGTTCCTATATGTATCACCGGAAAGATTATCCTCCGAAATTTTCCAGATAAAGCTTAAGGCAATGAACGTCTGCCTTCTTGCCATTGACGAAAGTCATTGTATTTCACAATGGGGATATGATTTCCGACCGTCTTATTTGGCAATAGCAGATATTAGGAAATTATTGCCTAACATTCCGGTACTTGCACTAACGGCTACCGCCACTCCTGCCGTTGTTGATGATATTCAGGAAAAACTACTTTTCAAGGAGAAAAATGTATTCAAGAAAAGTTTCCAACGTAAGAATCTTGCGTATATCATAAGAAAATCTGATAATAAGACTGAAACACTGAAATACATTCTTGAACGTGTACAAGGAAGTGCTGTTGTATATGTCAGAAGCAGGAAAAAGACAAAGGAAACTGCAGACTTCCTGAAAAGCAATGGTTTTACCGCTGAATTCTTCCATGCCGGACTAAGTATGGAAGAAAAGAACCTCAGACAAGACCGGTGGATGAAGGGCGAATGCCGCATAATTGTGGCAACAAACGCTTTTGGTATGGGAATTGACAAACCGGATGTACGACTCGTTGTCCATCTGGATATGCCCGGCTCTCTTGAAGAATATTATCAGGAAGCAGGACGTGCAGGACGTGACGGAGAGAAAGCGTATGCCGTAGTGATTAGTTCAAACATTGACAACGCAAGACTAAAAAAACAACTCACAGATTCTTTTCCAGAAAAGGATTTGATAAAACGAGTATACGAAGCTCTTGGTAATTACTTCCAGATTGCAGTCGGATTCGGGCTTGACACAGCACACGATTTCGATCTTAATGATTTCTGTATGGCATTCAAGTTGCCAATAACTCAGACCCACAGTTCTCTGAAAATTCTGGAGTTATGCGGATATATTGAATATATAGAAAACGTAGATAATGCTTCACGCATTATATTCACTGCGACTCGCGAAGAATTATACAGATATCTTGGTCAGGACAAAACAATAGATGATATTCTGTCAGTAATACTCCGCTCCTATTCCGGTGTATTTTCCGATTATGTTTATATTAATGAATCATATATTGCAGCGGCGACAAA
The DNA here is from genome assembly GCA_034091205.1 of Parabacteroides sp. Lineage (GTDB taxonomy): Bacteria > Bacteroidota > Bacteroidia > Bacteroidales > Tannerellaceae > Parabacteroides. The sequence goes on from JAXDRC010000015.1 coordinate 60,292, forward strand.
TGTAAACAGAGATACTGTATATCATGTGTTGCTGAATCTCTCAAAATATCATATAATAAAATATATTCCTGAGAAGAAAACTCCAATAATAATATTCAGGCAAGTCCGTGTCGAGAAAGAAAATGTCAGAATCCTGCCTTCTGCGTATGAGGACAGAAAGGAGCGTTTTGAACAAAGATTAAACAAGGTCCTCGAATACAATAATGAGAAAAGTATTTGCCGGACACGCATACTTCTTTCTTATTTCGGAGAAAATATGGATGAAGATTGCGGAACTTGTGATATTTGCCTTGCAAAGCATGATTCCGGAATTGCCAATAAGGATTACAACAAAATACAGAAACTGATTCTTGAACAGCCTAAAGATACACCAATATCAGTGACCGACTTCATCAACAAATATAAGCTGAATACAGACAAAGCTTTTGCTGTCATAAGGTTTATGGCTGATAATGACGATAGATTAAAACTGGAAGATTCCGCTTTTATTGTGTATAGTTGACTAAATAACAATATGGCATAATATTAGACAAAACTTAATAAACTAACGATATATGGAAAATCATCAATACTGCTATAAATATCCACGCCCTTCAGTAACTACTGATTGCGTTATATTCGGTTATGATGAAAAAGTAAGTTTTCTTTCTCTTCTTCTTATACAACGCAAATCTGAACCGTACAAAGGATACTGGGCTTTTCCCGGCGGATTTCTTAATATGGATGAAGATGCCGAAACAGGAGCTCTTAGAGAATTGAAAGAAGAAACAAATATGGACCCTATGTTTATAAAACAACTTGGTGCATATACAAAAGTAAACCGCGACCCAAGAGACAGAGTTATAACAATTGCATATTATGCAATCACCAAAATTACAGAAGTTAAAGGTGGAGACGATGCTGTCGAGGCTCGTTGGTTTTCTCTTGATGAAATTCCCAATCTTGCTTTCGACCATAAAGATATTCTTAATGATGCTATATCTGAACTAAAGGCAAATATTTCACATAACACTACTGAGTGGAATCTAAGTCCGGAATCATCTACTTTACAAAAACTGCAAAACTTAATAATAAAATTATGACAGGTGCAATTATCGGCGATATTGTTGGTTCTGTATATGAATTCAACAATACTAAAGATTACGACTTCAAACTATTTTCAGAAGATAGTGATATAACAGATGATACAATAATGACCATTGCTGTTGCAGAATGGGCATTAAAATGTAAACAGAAAGCAGATTTTGACCTTAAATCATTAGAGGAAATAATGGTTTCTACTGCTGAAAGATATCCAAGTCCGAAAGGCGACTATGGAATGGCATTCAGCACCTGGCTGTTTTATCCTCAAGGTCTCGTAGATTACCGTACTGGTGAACTTGCCGGAAAGCGTTGTCCTTACAATTCATGGGGAAACGGCTCAGCTATGAGAGTATCTTCAATCGGATGGCTTTTCGACTCAATAGAAGAGACTGAGCGAGTGGCAGCAATTTCTGCATCAATCACCCACAATCATCCAGAAGGAATAAAAGGAGCTGAGGCTGTAGCAGCAGCAATATTTCTTGCCAGAAACGGAGCAAGCAAGAAAGAAATAAAAGAATATATCGAATCAAAATATGGATATAACCTGGATTCAACTTGGGAATACCTGAACAAAACTTATTCATGGGATTCAAGTTGCCAAGGAACTGTTCCGCAAGCTATAATATGTTTTCTTGACAGCTCGGACTTTGAAAGTGCCATAAGAATGTCCGTCTCAATCGGTGGTGACAGCGACACTTTGGCTTGTATAACCGGTTCGATTGCCGAAGCTTATTATAAAGATATTCCAAACAGTATGATTTCCGTAACTTATAGAATCATGCCAGATGAGTTCAAGGCTGTTCTGAAACAGTTGGCAGAAAACAGCAATTATGCGGAAGTCTATAGCAAGTATTTCAGTAAATAATACAGCAAAATAAAAGTAGACAAGGATTCATAATCAGCAATCCTTGTCTACTTTTTTTACAGAAGCCGAAGAAGCTTTATTTTAGTTTAACGACAAAAGTAGTCAGCGATTTTGAAGGAGCAGTAAAGCTTAATGATCCATTATCTATTCTCATATTCGGAAGAGATTTACAATCTTCTTTTTCACTTGTACGCCACACAGAAACGTCAGACGAAGCAGCTGCTTTTATTGCCAAATCTACATTCTCTCCTTTATCAGATTTGTTCAGATAAACTATAACAAGTTCTTTTCCGGATGGAGAAACTGCTGAAAGAGTCTGAGCATTGTCTGTATCCACAAATATATATCCTTGCTTTATAAAACCTGTAACCTGCTTACGGACATAATAATTCTTCACTTTATGAAACTTCTCTGTTTCGAAGTTTCCACGCAGCAAGCACCATTCATTATTGTTTTCTTCCATTATCTGCCAGTCAAGCCAAGCTTGCGGACGCATAATCCTCAAATCATTGAACATTTTCTGTGTCAATCCAAGATTACTTTCCAAATCAACACCTTCAGAAGGTCCGGTTTCTGATTGCCAGAAAGGTTTACCGGCACGTTCTACAAGTGCGCGGACTGCTTCGCGCTCCTCATTTGTTCCACTGTAAGTATGAGTATTTAATTGACCTACTTTTTCCCATATATCTCCTGCCTTCTCATAATGCGACTGAACTGTGAGAAAGTGATTCAAGTTAGTTTCATCCGATGCGGAAATCACCGTATTCATTCCACTTGATTTTAGCATAGGATAAAGAATACGAATTATCTTGATTTGAGTTTCCGGTTCGAAATGGCAACCTTCCTGAGTTCCCTCAGCATACCAGTAATTTGAATAAGGTTCGTTGAATGGCTCCAATGTCTTGAATTCTATTCCATATTCATCTTTGAAATGCAGACACACATCTATCAGATACTTACAGAATGATTCATAATATTCCGGCTTAAGATTATCCTTGAGAGGATCTTTATGTCCTCCGGCACAACCGCTTACAGTCATCCAATAAGGTGCAGAGTTGGAGAAAGCCTCAAACACAGCATCAGGTCTTTTCTCTTTGATTTTTTGGAGTAATATTCTTTGTCCACGGTCGGCATTCCAATCATAAGGACTACTCTCCGTAGCCTTGAATCCTTCCATTTCTGCTCTCTTGCCCTTGCCTTTCACCATATGACCGCCAAGATGAGAAGGATCGTCGCCTCCACCGATATTATATCTGAATATATTCATATTCAGTTCGTCTTCTGAAACAAGCATGTCAACAATGGAATCCACCTTTGATTCTTCCCATTTTCCGACTTGTGCAGCCCACCAGCAAAGCGAACTTCCCCAGCCTTCCAGTTTCTGATATTTCACTGAGGGATTTACTTCAACCTTCACAGATTTCCCCTCATTGTTGTTTGCCGATACAAATCCGGTAAAGGCAAAACATAGTGCTAAAGATAGTAATATGGTTATCATAATATAAATATTGGTATTTTGTAAATATAGTGATTTTATTTAAGATTTGCAAGTTCTGCATCCAGTTGACAAGGGAACAAGTTGACAAGACTTAATTATCCGAATATCATTTTTCAACTAGTTTTGCCAAATAATCATAATGCTCACCTTTCTTCACCAGCTCAGCCTTGAAACCGTATTGCGACGCATAGAGAGAAAGAGTATCGAAATCAATATACAGCCAGTCGAATGATTCTCCTTTTATATTCTTATAGCGCATGGAAAAATCCACTTCTCCATAATAGCCGTCTGTACTGTCTATCTCGAAATTGCCATCCTCATCCTCAAACAGATATTTCAAATCGCTTGAATCCAACAACACACATCCTCCAGGATTCAGCAAAGTTTTGATGCGCTTGAAAAACTCTCCAATGTTCTGCAAACGTCCGATAATTCCGGAACCGTTCATAAGCATCAGAATTGTGTCGAAACGTGAAGTAAACGACAAATCAAACAAATTTATATTTGCAGCATCAACACCTCTTTCACGCATAACAGCCACTGAAAGTGGAGAAATATCTATAGCAAAAGACTCCTTTCCCATTTCCTTCAAAGCAATGGAATGACATCCGCTTCCGGCTCCGACATCCAGAATGCTGCCTTTCGCTATCTGCAAAGCCTCCTGCTCAAGAGGTGACATTTCGTTATATGTTCTGAACAAATCTTTTACAGGTATTTCGTCTTCGTCAAACTGAGATGAAAAAACGGAAAGTCTGCCTGCTTTCCCATTCTTGAAATAATCACGGATGGCTGCACCCATCGGGTCTTTATCTTCTGTCAGCACTCTATAGTTCATAAGTATTTATATATTGTAATTACAATTAATAATCCTCATCAATCCCAAACCTTAAAGGAATAACAACCTTTATTGCTTCCAAATCAAAATATGGCGTAGGCGGATAAATCAAGTCCAGATAACGAAGGTCAAGTGCACAAGGCACTTCTTCAATCCTTACTTTAACAACTCCACCCGACTTGAATTTAAGCTTCTTTGCAGCAGCCTCAGATAAATCAATTATCCTGCTACGCTGATGAGGTCCTCGGTCTGTCACACAGACAACGACACTCAACATATTCTCAAGATTTGTAACTCTCAGAAAAGTTCCAAAAGGATAAGTGCGGTGTGCAGCTGTAAATTCATATCTGTTGTGAATACGCCCACTTGCCGTCATCTTCCCGTGAAAACGATGATGATAATACGATGCAAAACCCTCATCCTGGGCATACATTATATTTGACAGGACAAAAAGAAGGAAAAACACCAGAGATGACGATTTTATCATATTTCAATTATTATAAGGTTAATAATAAAGTTGACAAGGATTCAGATAATAGTTGACAATAACTGTCATTAATTATCAAAGAAAAAAAACAGAGACACCGAAAATACAGAATTCTTTGCCTATTCACAGTCAAGTTCTGTATCCTCAGTGTCTCTGCATTAATATAAGAAATTTTCACGCTCCTTATTCAGGCGCATTTTTATTATTTCAATTCCTCATCATTATACTCTCCAGTCAATGAACCAAGGAAAGCAACAATCTTAGTCATATCTTTATCAGATATAGTTGTTCCAATCTGGAACTCGTGCATAATGCGTACAGCATCCTCAACACTATTAATCGAACCATCGTGCATATAAGGATAAGTAATCATTATATTACGCAATGTCGGAGTCTTGAACTTATGTCTGTCGCTCTCGAGCTTAGTCACAGCATAACGTCCGTTGTCACCGTCAGTAAGTCCGGTTCCACGATAATCGAAATAGCTGTTCTTAATACCCATATAATCATAAGACTGACCACCGATATTCATACCAACGTGGCAAGTTGCACATTTGTTTTCCTTGAACAAAGCATAACCTTCGATTTCTTCTGCAGTAAGAGCAGACTTGTCGCCACGCAAATATTTGTCGAAGCGTGAAGGTGTAAGCAATGTCTTTTCAAACTCAGCAATTGCTTCTGTAATATTTGACTGAGTGAAACCGTCAGGATAAACTTTCTTGAAGATTTCAGAAAATTCTTTGTCTTCAGCAAGAACGGCACAAATATCATCGAATGACTTATGTCCCATTTCCACCGGGTTCAATGGAGGTCCGGCAGCCTGTTCTTTCAAGTCAGCAGCACGTCCGTCCCAGAACTGGGCAAAGTTCAAAGCAGAGTTGTAAACTGTTGGAGCATTAACGCCACCAAACTGTCCGCCAATACCTTCTGAGAACTGCTTGCGATCCACACCACCAGTGTTAAGACCATGGCAAGTTGCACACGAAACAGTGTTGTCAGCAGAAAGACGTGTGTCGTGATACAAAGCAAAACCAAGAGCAACTTTAGCAGAATCAGTAGGAATAGATTCCATCAACGGCTGCAAAGGCTCGTTTGCAAATTCATCACATACTGTCGGCGACTTAAAGTTGGCTTTTCTCTCTTCTGCCGCCCAAGCAAGAATCACGGCTTTCTCGTCATTGTCAAGATTGGTTCCCCAATGATTTGGCATATAAGAGTATTTTGCCGGAGGCATTGAGCCACTCAAGGCAGTGTTTTCTAATTTAGCCAAATCTACTTCTGAAACCTTTCCGCCATTTTCCAATGCTTCAAGCATTGATGTGAAGTCCACATAGCGTGTTCCCTGAACCATATCATCTGCAACTACTTTGCCAATAACAGGCAATTTGCCATAGAAAGGTACAGGAGCATTTGCAGAATGGCAGTCCATACAACCGTTTTCGCGGATAATTGAAGCAACTTGTTTTGCCCTATCTCCTTCATACTTTTTGTATTCGGTTGTAGAACAGCTTACCACTGCACTTGCCAAAAGCGCCAAGCCTACAGGGAGAATAACATTCTTCATACTTTTTCCGTGTTTTTGTTAATCAATTTTAGTGTTCATTCGTATGCAAAGATACTGTATTTTTCGAATATTTCGAAAATCTGTTCGTCTAATTTACAACAGTATGTATTATCAATATAACAATAACCAAGCCAACTATTTGTGAAGGTCAAAACATAATCATCGGGATGAAACGGATTTGTTTAAACAAAAAATAATAAGAAAAAAACATTCAAAATATTTGCATTTTAAAATTTAGTCCATACATTTGCCAACGAAGTAAAAGAAAACAACGAAATATAAGAATACAATGACAACATTTATCGTAAATACATTTTGGTGGTGGCGCCTCATACAACCCGAACGGTCGTAAGAGACGAAGACACTTATGTATATACGAAGATTGATTGATTGAATTCCTGAATATTTAGATTATACAAAAAGCGGTCTGTCGCACTTGCGGCGGACCGCTTTTCTTTTTTACACAAATCAAAGAAAATATTCAGGAAATATATCATCACCAAAGATATAAAAACAAGTTATAAAGGTTAATCCTAATCTTAAAACTAAGGCTTAGATTATAAAATCTGAATCTTAGTTTATAAAAACTAAAGCTTAATTCTTAAAAACTAAGGCTTAGTTTTAAGATTAAATGCTAACCTATGGATTTTAAGGGAAAGAATTAATATAAAAAATTAAGTTCCGCATGTGTTATAAGTTATGGAATTACAGGAGTTAAAAAAGGAGTTACAGAAGTTAAAGGCCAATACTATTTGTATCTAAAATCTATCGGCTTTTTAACTTCCGGGCTTTGCGAAGCATAGTCATAACTCCATATTACTCCATATAACTCCTAAAAGTTGAACTTGCGAAACTTGAATAAAAATAATATACGATGGATATGAAAACTTATCAAGTTGACGAAAACGGTTTCTATGGTGAATTCGGCGGAGCTTATATTCCAGAAATACTCCACCGCTGTGTTGATGAATTGCAGCATACATATCTCACAGTGCTGCAGAGTGATGATTTCAAGAAAGAATATGATCAGCTTCTGAGAGATTATGTGGGCCGCCCTTCTCCTCTTTATCTGGCAAAAAGATTGAGCAGAAAATATGGATGCCGCATTTATCTGAAACGAGAAGACCTCAACCATACCGGCGCTCATAAGATAAACAACACTATCGGACAGATTCTGCTGGCTAGAAGAATGGGCAAGAAAAGAATAATTGCCGAAACCGGAGCCGGACAGCACGGTGTTGCAACAGCAACCGTATGCGCTCTGATGGATATGGAATGCATTGTGTATATGGGGAAAACTGATGTGGAACGACAAATGCCGAATGTGCAGAAAATGGAAATGCTCGGTGCAAAAGTAGTTCCGGTAACTTCGGGCAATATGACACTGAAAGACGCGACAAACGAAGCCATCAGAGACTGGTGCTGTCATCCATCGGACACATATTATATTATTGGCTCCACTGTCGGTCCTCATCCCTATCCTGATATGGTGGCACGTCTTCAGTCCGTTATCAGCGAGGAAATAAAAAAGCAATTGATGGAAAAAGAAGGACGCGATTATCCCGATTATCTCATTGCCTGCGTTGGCGGAGGAAGCAATGCTGCCGGAACTATTTACCACTATCTGGACGACGAACGTGTCAAGATTGTCCTTGCCGAAGCTGGTGGACTGGGAATTACAACCGGGAAAAGCGCAGCGACAATTCACCTCGGCAAGAAAGGTGTTATCCATGGTTCAAAAACTTTGGTGATACAGAACGAGGACGGGCAAATTGAAGAGCCTTATTCAATTTCCGCAGGTCTGGACTATCCTGGTATCGGTCCGATGCACGCAAACCTTTCTGCTTCGATGAGGGCAAAAGTGCTTGCCATAAACGATGATGAAGCTCTTAAGGCAGCATTCGAACTGACAAGAACTGAAGGCATAATTCCCGCACTCGAAAGTTCACATGCTCTAGCAGCGTTGGAGAAGATAAACTTTAAGGCTGATGACGTTGTTGTTCTCACAGTTTCGGGACGAGGTGACAAAGATATGGAAACTTACATCAAAGCAAAATCTACGTTATGAAATACAAATTCAATACCAATAGCAAACAAGTGCTTGGAGACTTACAGACTCCGGTAAGTATTTATCTGAAAGTTCGTGACATTTATCCTGAATCAGCATTGCTGGAAAGTTCGGATTTCCACGGTAATTCAAACAGTCTTTCTTATATCGCACTGTGTCCGTTGGCACGTGTGAGTGTTAACAGCAATATCTGCTCTTTCACTTTCCCGGACGGGAACAAAGAGGAAAAGGCATTAAACGAAAATTATGACGTGGCGTGCGGCATAAATGAGTTTCTTGGAAAATTCCTTATCGAAGGAGAAGACAAAGATAAATATGGTTTATTCGGCTACACAGCATTTGATGCCGTGAAATATTTTGAGCCGGTGGATATAAAAGAATTTCATCATAACGAGAATGATGCTCCGGATATGCTATATATAATGTATAAGTATATCATAATTTTCGACCATTTCAAGAACGAGCTGAAACTTGTGGAATTGCTTTCAGACGGAGAAAAGTCAAATCTGCAAAGTCTGGAAACAATGATAAACAACAGAAATTATGCTTCATATAATTTCTATCGCAATGGAGAAGAAACATCGCCGGTGAGCGATGAGGAATACAAGGAAATGGTTCGCCGCGGAATATCTCACTGTCTGCGTGGCGACGTATTCCAGATAGTGCTGAGCCGTAGTTTTGCCCAGCCGTTCAGAGGCGACGATTTTAAAGTTTACAGAGCATTGCGAAGCATAAATCCATCACCTTATCTTTTCTATTTCGATTTCGGCGGTTTCCGCATTTTCGGTTCTTCTCCGGAAACTCACTGCAAAATAGAAAAAGGAACGGCAAGTATCGACCCGATTGCCGGAACAGCTTTCAGAACCGGCAATGCGGATGAGGACAAGAAACTGACAGAGGCTTTGCTTAACGACCCGAAAGAAAATGCCGAACACGTGATGCTTGTTGACCTGGCACGAAATGACCTTTCAAGGAATTGCCGGAATGTTTCAGTAAACTTCTACAAGGAAGTGCAATACTACAGCCATGTCATACATCTGGTTTCAAGAGTTTGCGGCGAAGTAAAAGACGACAGTTCTTCAATAAAGACATATATCGACACATTTCCTGCCGGAACACTGAGCGGAGCTCCAAAAGTGCGTGCGATGCAGCTCATAAGCGAAATTGAGAAAAACAACCGCGGAGCCTATGGCGGATGCATTGGTTTCATCGGGTTCAACGGTGATTTGAATCAGGCAATAACAATACGTTCATTTGTGAGTCGCGGGAACACGTTGTTCTATCAGGCTGGTGCTGGCATTGTGGCAAAGAGCAATCCGGAAAGAGAATTGCAGGAAGTAAACAACAAGCTCGGCGCATTGAAAAAAGCAATATCTTTGGCAGAAAACATTATTAACTGAAATTCCGCCATTCATTACTATAAGCAGATGTTCTAAATTATTTTTATAAGAGAAGTTTGTCTGAGCTCACTCTTATAGGAGTTATAAGAAGTTACAGGAAGTTAAAAGCCGATTGATTTCAGATATAGATAGTATTAGCCTTTAACTCCTATTACTCCTTTTAACTCCTCTAACTCCATAAGTTATACAACATAAATTATAAAATTAATATTGAACTGCTACTTATGATATAATGACGGAAAGATTACAAACACAAAATATCAACGATATGAAAATCTTATTATTCGACAATTATGACTCTTTCACATATAATTTGCTTCACATACTGAAAGAACTTGGAGCAGATACGGAAGTTCACCGCAACGACAAAATATCTCTTGAAGAAGTGGATCGCTTCGACAAGATACTTCTTTCTCCGGGACCTGGAATCCCGTCGGAAGCAGGAATACTTCTTCCTCTTATCCGCAAATATTCACCGACCAAAAGTATTCTTGGTGTATGCCTCGGCGAGCAGGCAATCGGCGAAGCATTTGGAGCGAAACTGATAAATCTGAAGGAAGTGCATCACGGAATCAGTTCGGAAGTGGAAGTTTGCAAGGATGATACTTTGTTTGAAGGCATAGGCAAAAGATTTATGGCAGGAAGATACCATTCATGGGTAGTTTCAAAAGAAGATTTTCCGGACTGTCTGGAAATAACGGCAACTACAATAGCCGATGGTGAAATAATGGCATTGCGACACAAGGAATATGATGTACGCGGCATTCAATTTCATCCGGAATCAATACTGACTCCCGAAGGAAAGAAAATGATAGAAAACTGGATTAAAATGTGAGCGCAATGAAAGAGACATTATATAAACTATTCGAACACCAATATTTGGAAAAGGAAGAGGCACAAGGCATATTACACAAAATTGCCGGCGGCGCATACAACGATGCTCAGATTGCCAGCCTCATAACAGTTTTCCTTATGCGAGGAATTTCCGTAGAAGAAATTATTGGTTTCCGCAATGCTTTGCTGGAAATGTGTATTCCGGTAGATTTGGACGAATTCGAGCCTATAGATATTGTGGGAACCGGAGGCGACGGAAAGAATACATTCAACATCAGTACGGCAGCATGTTTTGTAGTTGCCGGCGCAGGTTATCCAGTAGTGAAACATGGCAACTACGGAGCTACATCGGTGAGCGGCGCCAGTAATGTTATGGAACAGCACGGAATAAAGTTCAGTAATGATATTTCAAAAATACGCCAGTCGATGGAATCGTGCGGAATTGCTTATCTGCATGCTCCGCTGTTCAACCCGGCACTTAAAGCTGTTGCTCCGGTAAGAAAACAGCTGGGAGTGAGAAGTTTCTTCAATATATTAGGTCCGCTGGTAAATCCGGCAAGACCGAAATATCAGCTTCTCGGTGTGTATAATCTACCGTTGTTACGCCTTTACAATTATACATATCAGGAAAGCGGAACAAAATTTGCCGTAGTTCATAGCCTTGACGGATATGACGAGATTTCTCTGACAGGAGAATTCAAAGTGTCCACTGCCGGAAAAGAGAAAATATACACACCACAGATGCTTGGTTTCAAACAAAACAATGAAAGTGACTTGTACGGAGGCGAAACAGTGGAAGAAGCATCGGCAATATTTGATTCCGTATTACAATGTACGACAAGTGAAGAAAAGATGAACTGCGTTATTGCCAACGCTGCTTTCGCAATACAGGTTATTTGTCCGGAAAAGACTATCAAAGAATGTATAAATGAAGCAGCTAATTCTCTTCGCAGTAAAGCAGCATTGCAGAAATTCAACAAATTCGTTAAACTTAACAACTGATAGAGCAATGAAACAGGATATTCTGGCAGAAATAATAGCCAATAAGAGAAAGGAAGTTAAAGAGCGTAAAGCCTCAATCAGCAAAGAAGAATTAATAAAGGAATTTGGTAAAGGAGCGAGCCACAAACCTATTTCGGCAAGGAAAGCTTTGTCGGAGTCAGGAAGCGGAATTATAGCAGAATTCAAACGTCGCAGTCCGTCGAAAGGCTGGATTCATCCGGATGCAAAAATAGAGGAAGTTGTTCCGGAATATTGCAATTCCGGAGCTAGTGTTTGCTCCGTGCTCACTGACAGCAAATTCTTCGGTGGAAACACAGCAGATTTCATAAAAGCAAGAGAATTGGCAAATATTCCTCTTTTGCGTAAAGACTTCATAATCGATGAATATCAGATATATGAAAGCCGGATTATCGGGGCGGATGTGATTCTTCTTATTGCCGCAGCCTTGTCGCCGGAAGAATGCAGAATTCTTGCAGCAAAAGCCAAAGAGCTTGGAATGGAAACATTACTGGAGATACATGAGGCTTCGGAGCTGCAATATTTGAGTAAAGACATTGACTTGCTGGGAATAAACAACCGCAATCTCGGAACATTCCACACAGACGTACAGAATTCCATGTCGTTGTCCGAGGAAGTTGAGCGGTATCTCAAAGACAATCCGGAAAAACATTCTTCTCCGCTGCTTATTGCCGAAAGTGGTATTTCAACGCCGGAAACAGTTTTGAGCCTTCAGGAAAAGGGATTCAAAGGTTTTCTGATAGGAGAAGCATTTATGAAATGTGACAGTCCGGCAAAAGCTTTACAAGATTTTATCGAACAAATAGCAAAATCCGGTCAATTATGAATTCTGACAAAATCATTAAGGTTTGCGGAATGCGTGATATCGTAAATATCATTCAGATAAGCGGACTTCCGATAGATATAATGGGATTCATCTTCTTCCCTTCCTCACCTCGATTCGTTGAGAAAGAAGGAGAAAACGAAAGGCTGAAAGCGCTTTTGAGAAATATAAAATGTAAAAAAGCTGGTGTATTTGTGAATGAGGAATTCGCACAAATTATTCCTATGGCAAAAGCATACAACCTTGATATTATCCAATTGCATGGAAGTGAGAATCCTGATTTATGCAATGCTCTGAGAAAAGAAGGTTATTCCGTGATAAAAGCATTTTCAATTGAAAATGAAAATGATTTCGGAAAAACTGAAGTTTACAATGATTGTGCCGACATGTTCCTGTTCGATACGAAATGTAATGAATTCGGCGGCTCCGGCAAATCTTTTGATTGGGATTTGCTGAATAATTATAAGGGCAATACGCCTTTCATCATCAGCGGAGGAATTGATGACGGCCACAAAGATGCAATAAATCAAATCAATCATAAGATGTTTGCCGGAATCGACATAAACAGCAGATTCGAAATATCTCCGGCTCTGAAAGACGTAAATAAAATAAAGAATTTCATAAACTCAATAAAAGAGTAAACAACTATGAACCGCATAAATAAATTATTCCAGGAGAAAAATAAAGAAGTGATGTCAATATATTTTCCGGCAGGTTTCCCGGAAAAAGACTCAACAATGAATGTATTACAAGCTCTGCAGAGAAATGGTGTGAATATGGTGGAAATTGGTATTCCGTTCTCTGACCCTATGGCCGACGGACCGGTGATTCAGCATGCAACACAAAAAGCTCTGAACAATGGAATGTCATTGCGCCTGCTTTTCAGTCAGCTGAAAAATATGCGACAGACAATTGATATTCCTGTTGTTCTTATGGGATATCTGAATCCGATTATGCAATATGGATTCGAGGAATTCTGCAAAAGCTGTTGCAGCGTGGGCGTTGACGGAGTTATAATTCCGGATTTGCCTTTTTCGGACTATATCAAAGAATATAAAGAGATTGCAGACCTTTACGATATAAAAGTTATAATGCTGATTACACCGGAGACTTCTGAAGATAGAATAATTGAAATAGACAATCATACTGATGGTTTCATCTATATGGTTTCCAGTGCTTCAACTACCGGAGCACAGGATAGTTTCGGAGAAAATCTTATTTCATATTTTTCACGAATCAACAATATGAAGCTCAACAATCCTAGGCTTATCGGCTTCGGTATAAGCAACAAAGCGACTAAAAATGCAGCAACGGATTATGCAAACGGTATAATAATTGGAAGTAAATTTGTGAAACTTCTGGAAGAATATGGCAATGCCGACAAAGCAATGGAAAAGATAAAATCCGCCATTGAATCCTAAAGTCAGGACATAATTGACCAAAGTCAAGAATTGAACACTTCAATATTTTTAGTGTAGTTTTTACTAAAAATCTATTTTATATTTGTGAGTATAATAATTGTTGAACTTTAAATTTAAAATTATGTCAAACAGAAGAACTTTTTTGAAGAATATTTCCCTTCTGACTTTAGGCGGATTGGCAAGTCAGAATGCTTTTGCCTCATCAAACAATCTTTTAAATACTAATTCAACAACGTCTGCCAACGCTACAACTGCAAAGCAAATTGGTTTGCAGACATACTCACTTGGAGAAGATTTGCTTAAAGACCTTCCTAATGGTTTGAAGAGATTGGCTAAGATGGGTTATACAGACCTTGAGTTGTTCGGTTATCAGGAAGATACAGGCAAATTCGGAACATATTCAAAGGAAAACCAGATATTTTTCTCAGGTAAAGAATATAAGAAAATAGCTGATGACGCAGGCATCAGAATCACCAGCTCACACCTTACTCCAAATCTTCGTGAATATACTCCGGAAAATATCTCAAAATTTGAAGACTTCTGGAAAAAGGCAACAGATATACATGCTGAAATTGGCGTGAAATATATGGTTCAGCCAAGTTTGCCAAAAGTTGAAAATGAGGATGATGCAAAACGTGTTTGCGAAATCTTCAATAAAGCAGGTGAAATTACAAACAAAGCAGGTATTCTTTGGGGTTATCACAATCACAGCAATGAATTCAAACGTGTTCTTAAAGCTGGAGAAAAACCAGAACAGAATCCTAATCCTTGGGCTCCTCCAAAAGGTACTTATATCCAGGAATTGTTCATGAAGAATACAGACCCGGATAAAGTAATGTTTGAATTGGATGTATATTGGACTGTGATGGGACAGCAGGACCCAATTGAATGGATGGAAGATTATTCAAACCGCATCAAACTGCTTCATATCAAAGACCGTTGGATTCTTGGAGATTCAGGTATGATGAATTTCGAAAAGATCTTTACAAAAGCAAGAGAAATCGGAGTTTTGAATTATTTCGTTGAATTGGAAAGCGACAGAAGAAAACATCGCCCACAGTTTGAAGGCGTTGAAGCTAGTGCAAAATATTTGCTGAAAGCTCCTTTTGTAAAATAAACTGTTTCAATAAATAATCATTTAAGGCATTGTGGAACTTATATTTCCGTAATGCCTTTTTTGTTTATACATATATTATGTATTCGAAAATTGAATTTGTTTACA
This sequence comes from Parabacteroides sp., assembly GCA_034091205.1. Taxonomy (GTDB): domain Bacteria; phylum Bacteroidota; class Bacteroidia; order Bacteroidales; family Tannerellaceae; genus Parabacteroides. The sequence continues at coordinate 75,412 of JAXDRC010000015.1, forward strand.
ATCTCAAAAAATCCGAACACAAGAATTATGTAAATTTATTAGCTCCTTACTGGTTATCATATTTTTTTGTAGATTTGCCAAAAACTAAAATATTATGAACTATTACGAGCTTAATTTCACTTACAATTCTGAAATAGAAACTTCAGTTATAAATGATATTCTTGCTGCTGTGTTGGGCGAAGTGGGTTTTGAAAGTTTTACAGAAAACGAAAACGGCTTGCAGGCATATATTTCTGAGAAAGTTTATAATGAAGATGCTATCAAGGAAGTTCTTGCTTCCTTCCCTATTGATGGCGTGGAGTTCAACTACACTACTTCATATGTTGAAAGCCGCGACTGGAATGAAGAATGGGAAAAGAATTATTTTAAGCCCATAAAAATAAACAATGACTGCATTATCAGAGCTTCATTCCATGAGGATGAACCGGGATATAAATATAATATTATCATAGACCCGAAAATGGCTTTCGGCACAGGAAACCATGCTACAACTTTCCTAATGATAAGCGAAATGCTGAAACTTGACCTTGAAGGAAAAGAACTTCTGGACATGGGTTGTGGAACAGCCGTGCTGGCAATTCTTGCAAAATTGAAAAATGCATCACGTGTTGTTGCTATTGACATTGATGAATGGGCTTATAACAATGCAATTGAGAATATCAAGCTTAATCATACCGAAGAGATACAGACAGCACTTGGTGGAGCAGAAAAAATCGATGAATTCGGTAAATTTGATATCATATTTGCCAATATCAACCGTAACATTCTGTTGAACGATATGCACGTATATAAAACTCATCTGAAAGATGGAGGAACATTATTTATGAGCGGATTCTACACTGAAGATATCCCAGCAATCTCGGAAGAATGTAATAAAAACGGATTGAATCTGGTTTCTTATTCCGAAAAAGACCACTGGGTTGCAGTAAAAGCACAGTAATGTTAGAATAAATTTAATATTTCAAACAGATTAACACATTTTATACTTTTAAACTTATCAATAAGAAATAAATCGTCTATCTTAGGCGTATTATTAATCATATAAAAGAAAAAGTAATATGAAAAATGTAGATTCTAAACTATTATTAGGTTTGGTTATTGGTGCTGCAGTGGGTAGCGCAGTAGGATATTTGATGGCAACTGACAGAAAAGAAGAAATTCTTGAAGAACTTAACGGAGTAGTTGGCAAAGTAAAAGAAGGTTTCAATTCAGCAATTGCCAAATACAAAGAAAGCAAACAGGAATTAGTTGCTAAAGCTGACGACACTGCAACTGAATAACAATAAAAGATGAATGATTCTGACAAAATCTTCCAGGAACTGAAGAAAGACCTGACCAATTATATTGAACTCAGGACAGAACTATTCAAATTGAACGCATATGAGAGAACAGGGAAAGTTATCAGTGTTCTCTCATATGGTTTGATTCTTGTATTCCTGGCTTTCTTCGCCATACTATTCATTTTTTTGGCATTAGGATTCTTTCTGAGTGAATTGCTTGATTCGTTTGGAGCCGGTTTCGGCATTGTAGCAGGATTGTATCTTATTCTAATAGTAATTATCCTCACATTGAGAGATGAAATCAGAAACAAAGTCATAAACGAAATCATTGCTGCACTTACAGCTAATGATGACAAGAAAAACAATTCCAACAATGAACAACAAACAGCAAACACCACTGGAGAAACTATTGGCTGACAAAACCCGTCTGCAGGAAGAATGTAAAGCTCAAGAAACAAAGCTAAACGAAACACTTTGCTATTTCCAGGAAAATGCAGGAAGTCTGTTGATTTCCGGATTGACTTCCCTGCTGTTTCCCTCAAATAAATCTACAAATAAAACAAAGGAAACAAACCATAGTGGAAGCAAGGATGCTGTACCACCTGCTTCGTTTGGTTTGAGCGATTACATCTCTATAGCAAAAGGTCTTCTACCTGTTGCATGGGAGATTATTCAGCCTATTATGCTTAGTTGGGGCATAAAAAAAGCCAGAAAGATGATTACTTCACTTTTCCGCTCAAAAAAAAGTGAGATTTAACATTTAATTAGACTTAAAGATTCACTTTTTTGCCGAATTTGATTGTCTTCATAAAAAAGATAATTAACTTTGCGGCGTTAAAAGGAAGAACCTAATAAGTTCTTAAAGTTGTTTAGATTTACAAAGACAACATTTTTAATAAACCCAATAAAAAACTATTATTACAATGATTAAAGTAGGTATTAACGGTTTCGGTCGTATCGGCCGTTTCGTATTCCGTGCAGCTCAGAACAGAAACGATATCCAGATCGTAGGTATTAACGACTTGTGCCCAGTAGATTACTTGGCTTACATGTTGAAATATGACACAATGCACGGTCAGTTCGAAGGTACTATCGAAGCTGACGTTGAAAACAGCAAATTGATCGTTAACGGTAAAGAAATCCGCGTTACAGCTGAAAAGAATCCTGCTGACTTGAAATGGGATGCTGTAGGTGCTGAATATGTTGTTGAATCAACAGGTTTGTTCTTGACTAAAGAAAAAGCTCAGGCTCACATCGAAGCTGGTGCTAAATATGTTGTAATGTCAGCTCCTTCTAAGGATGACACTCCAATGTTCGTTTGCGGTGTTAACGAAAAAACTTACGTTAAAGGTACTCAGTTCGTTTCTAACGCTTCTTGTACTACAAACTGCTTGGCTCCTATCGCTAAAGTATTGAACGACAAATGGGGTATCACAGACGGTTTGATGACTACAGTTCACTCAACAACTGCTACTCAGAAAACAGTTGACGGTCCTTCAATGAAAGACTGGAGAGGTGGTCGTGCTGCTTCTGGTAACATCATCCCTTCTTCAACTGGTGCTGCTAAAGCTGTAGGTAAAGTTATCCCTGAATTGAACGGTAAATTGACAGGTATGTCAATGCGTGTTCCTACTTTGGACGTTTCAGTTGTTGACTTGACAGTTAACTTGGCTAAACCAGCTACTTATGCTGAAATCTGCGCTGCTATGAAGGAAGCTTCTGAAGGCGAATTGGCAGGTGTTCTTGGTTACACTGAAGATGCTGTTGTTTCTTCTGACTTCTTGGGTGACACTCGCACTTCTATCTTCGATGCTAAAGCTGGTATCGCTTTGACTGATACTTTCGTTAAAGTTGTTTCTTGGTATGACAACGAAATCGGTTACTCTAACAAAGTATTGGATTTGATCGCTCACATGGCATCTGTAAACTGCTAATCTATAAAGATTATATAGTTTCAAAGCCGCATCCTTTTGGATGCGGCTTTTTTTGTTTATCTTTGTTTTATGATGAACAACGAAACAAAACATAATTCAGATTATCAGCTGATAACAATACTGGGACCAACGGCTTCCGGTAAAACAGCTTTTGCCGCAGCTCTTGCTGAAAGGCTGGATACTGAAATTATCAGTGGTGACTCACGTCAGATTTACCGCTCAATGGACATTGGAACTGGTAAAGATTTGGCTGATTACATTGTAAATGGTAAACAGATACCATACCATCTTATAGATATTTGTGAACCAGGATATAAATATAACGTATTCGAATATCAGCATGATTTCTTCAAGGCTTTCAATAGTATAAAAGATAAAGGGAAATTACCTATTCTCTGTGGAGGAACGGGGATGTATATCGAAGCCGTTCTTAAAGGTTATAAGCTTTTAGATGTTCCTCCTAATCCGGAATTAAGAAATAGTCTTAAAGGAAAATCTTTAGAAGAACTTGAAACAATTCTTTCAAGCTATAAGACGTTACACAATAAAACAGATGTAGATTCGGCACAAAGGGCTATTAGGGCTATTGAAATTGAAGAATACTACAAAACTCAAGCTCCGGACAAGAACGAATATGAACCAATAAACAGCTTGATAATTGGTGTGCAAATCGACAGAGAGCTAAGAAGGGAAAAAATATCACGAAGATTAAGAAGTCGTTTGGACGAAGGCATGGTGGATGAGGTCCGAAATATCCTTAACACAGGTGTTAAACCTGAAGATTTGATATATTATGGACTGGAATATAAATTCCTGACACAATATATCATTGGAGAGTTAAGCTACGAAGACATGGTTTCACAACTTGAAATAGCAATCCATCAGTTTGCAAAACGTCAAATGACATGGTTTCGTGGAATGGAAAGACGTGGCTTTACGATACATTGGATTGATGCTACGCTTCCAACAGAAGAAAAAATAGAGAAGGTTCTGGACTTTATAAAATAATAAATAAACAAGTTATGCTTTCAATTGAAGATTTGAGAAACAAAGAAAACTTTTTCCTTCTAGCCGGTCCTTGTGTAATAGAAGGAGAAGATATGGCTCTGAGAATCGCTGAAAAGATTTCTGAGATAGCACAACGACACAATATAAAATACGTATTCAAAGGTTCGTACAGAAAAGCTAATCGTTCAAGACTTGACTCATTTACAGGAATTGGAGACGAAAAGGCTTTGAAAATTCTAAGAAAAGTAGGAGAAACTTTCAATATACCAACAGTCACTGATATTCATGAAACTCACGAAGCAGATATGGCTGCCGAGTATGTTGATGTTCTGCAAATTCCGGCTTTCTTATGCAGACAAACTGATTTGTTGGTGGCTGCAGCCAAGACGGATAAAGTTGTCAATATAAAAAAAGGACAGTTTCTCTCTGCTGGAGCAATGAAGTTTGCAGCTCAGAAAGTAGCAGATGCCGGCAATAAAAATGTAATGCTTACAGAAAGAGGTACAACATTCGGATATACGGACCTAATAGTTGATTTTAGAGGCATTCCGGAAATGCAGTCTTTTGGTTATCCCGTAGTAATGGATATTACTCATTCATTGCAACAACCAAACCAGACTTCAGGTGTAAGCGGAGGCTTACCTTCAATGATTGAAACCATAGCTAAAGCTGCAATTGCTGTTGGTGTAGATGGATTATTCATAGAAACACATCCACAACCATCGATTGCAAAATCGGATGGCGCAAATATGCTTCAACTTGATTTGCTTGAAGGCTTGTTGGAAAAACTGATTAGAATAAGAAAAGCTATAATATAATCATTAAAAAAGCATTACCGAACTCTCCAATGTGACAGAGTTCGGTTAAAAAATAAAATAGGATTACTCCTAAGTCAAACAAGGAGTAATCCTATTATTTTTTCTTCTTTTTTCTCAAAAAAGATAGTTAGTCCAACATCTTAGGATTAAATATCAAATAACCAATATTAAGTCCAAAATTGAAATTATTATCAGGATAACTATATCCGTTTGCATAAAGACTAAGACTTATTACAGGGAGATTTACAACCAAAGCTAACTCACCCATATATTGGAAAGAATTCATAAATTTTCCATATTTAGCAATATTCAATACAGAGTTATTATATACTACTGAATGATTTTGAATCTCATATAACGGAGAAAAACCATACATATCAAACCTAAGATGAAACATATCATTAAATTTCCAAATTGGAGATAATCCTAAAGCAACGTATTGGTTAGCTCTGAATGCTTCATTGAAAACTATTGAGCTATGAGGTGTTGGCGTAAACGCCGGAGCTTGGAGAATGGAAGCTGTATAATTATCCATTAAGTTCTTACTGGAAACAACTAGTTCACCTGTATAACCTAATTTAAAGTTCTTTCCCAAACTACTATACTTCTCCCAATGACCTTTCATCTGTAACCAAGTATGTGTTTTCCGGCTGAACAAATTTGAAAGCTCAGAACGTGATGGCTCATAATTCTCAAAACCTGTAACATATTGCGCCGTCAAACTAACTTCTTCTCCAGATATAGGATACTGTTTTGCATCAAGATTACTATGCTCGATATGCAAAGATCCACAGAAAAAATCATACCGGCTATGATCAAACTGAGAATCTGACAATGACAAATCTGTTGATTGCAAATAATAGTCGTTAAGCTCTCCATAAGCAAACCCTAACTCCGCCTTCGCCATATTCAGGAAAGGAAAACCGAGAGTAAGTTTCGTATATAGTTCTTTCTGCTTTATAAAAGCAGGAACAACATCTTCATAAAATAAAGATTGTGTCTCTGTATATTTTTTATATGAAAATACACCTTGCCACCTTAAATACGTGGGAATACGTGTCTGAAGAAAAATCTGCTCATCCAACAAAACTCCACTAAAAGAATTTCCGACATGAAAACCTGCTTTTGAATTTGATGCAAATCTGCCTAGATATTTATAACCTAACCCCAAATAAAGCTGATTTGCCTGATGAGAAGAAATATTACCTCCGAAATTTATATCGATTTCTTCTGACATCTTGACATCCAGATAAAGATCAAAAGTCTTGTTACGCCTATTATAAACGGCATGAGGAACTATCTCCTTTATCTTTGAATATGCAAGCATCTTAAAATATGCTTTCTTAAATTCTTCCATCGAGAAAGTTCCATTTATATCGCGATGCAGTTGCGACTCGATATATTTCTTCTGCGCCTCAGTAACACCAGTAATATAAATATTTCTGAATTCCAAAGGAGGCAGATTCTCCCTGTATTCTTTTCGTCTTCTTGCCAAGTCTTCTTTTGGAAGTTCACGAGGCACACGTCTCTTGATGGAATCCATCAATTGCATAGTACGTTTGTAACCTATTTCCATAAGTTCCTCGGCACGGTCAAAGTCCAAAAGAGAGACATCCTGGAAGTTGAAACGCACTGTAACACCTTCCTCTTCTGATATTCCTTTCTGACCGTCTTGCATAATCATAGCCTCTAGCTGACTATACAAATTATTTGATGGTTTATTCGGACCACTTGACAAGTTTGAACCTAATATGAAATCAGGATTAAAAGAATCCTGCATAGGTTTAACCGGGAAATTATCATAAATACCACCATCAAACAATGGGACTTTATCTTTCCATATTGGTTTAAATACCATTGGGAAAGTCATAGACACACGGACAGCATCACCCAAATCTCCATTCTTGAATATAACGGCTCTTTTATTGTAAACATCAGAGCCGACGCATCTGAAAGGAACAAACAAATTGTCGAAATTCCAGCCTGCTTTTGCCGAAGCCTGAGCATAAAGCCCCATAAAAGCCTGATTCATCTGTATCGGGTCAATAAGGCTCTGAGGGAGGAAATTTGTCTTAATATGCAACGAATCTGAAAAATCAAGAGATATATTGAAGAATTCGGGAGTTGCGTCAGGTTTTCGGAAATAATACATATAATCATCTTCCACTTTTCCTTTTTGCCAATAACCGAATTCTTCAGACAACATCAACTTCAGCATTTCATCAGGAGTATATCCTATCGCATACAAACTTCCGATTATGGCTCCGATAGACGTTCCTGTAACATAATCAATAGGAACATTATTCTCTTCAAGAGCCTTGATCACTCCAATATGTGCAGCACCTTTAGCTCCTCCTCCACTTAAGACCAATCCAACTGTCTGAGAAGAAACCGAAAAAGGTAAGAATATTGCCAACAGGAAAAAAACAAGCCTTTTCATTCAGTATACAATTTATTACCAAATCAAAATTACTGTTTTTTTTCAGATGCAACAAATTTACTTCAGCCAAGTTGCACGCTTCCATACATATTCCAATGGTCCGTGAGTGTGATGCTTCATCCACCATTTACAGAAACTCAATTGAACGAAGAAAAATGCTATTCCAACAAAGCAACTTGCTGTAATTGTCAAGTCATCATGCAAAGACAATCCCCAATTATAGAATATGAACGAACCAAATATACTTTGGACAATATAGTTTGTCAAACTCATTTTTCCATAAGGGATGATTTTATCCAGCACAGACTTCATATTAGTTCTATAATACATAAACAATACTCCGGATACAAGCATCAGCATGAACGCGAAATTAGACAAAGACTTCAATATCAAAGTAAGCTGAGTCAAAAGTCCTTTGTTTTCTATGAAACCAGGCAACATATTGCAAAGCCCGTATAATGGGAAGAACGAAATAATTGCAGCTGCACATATTTTATTCCATACTGACAACTTTTCCTTCAGGAACAGTCTGTTTCTACCTATAAGCATACCTAGTATAAATAAAGCTGCACTTTGGAATACTCGTCCATTATCCCATGCCCAAGCCAAACTTGCCAACTGACCTTCCCATAGATTTGTCTTCAATGTACTAATAAAATTACCTGTGAGCTGTGATTCCTTAGTCATTGCCCATAATTCACGGGTAGGAATCGTTGCAGGAATATACGAAGGGTCCAATGCCGCTCTTATTGTATAATATAAAGGTAATGGCTGAATCAACAGAATCGCAGCCAATATAAGTAGTTTCTTGTCGGACATTCTGGCTGTAAGAACCAAAACGAAACCAACCAACGAATACAGTACGAGAACTTCAGCCGTGAAAAATGAAGCATTCAGATTTCCAAACATAAACAGAAGAACCAATCGCCAGCAAAAACGCAAACGATAATCATTACCTCTCATTCTTTGGTTGTCATCCTGTATGAAAAAGCTAAATCCGAAAAGAAGAGCAAAAACCGCATATGCCTTTCCCCCAAACATAAAGAACAGACCATCCCAAACGGCTTTGTCTGTAAAATTAAGGAAATCACATTGGGTAGATGTATCGGGATAAGAATAAAAATTGAAATGTTCGATAGAATGAAGAACTATAATTCCCATAACTGCCAAACCTCGAAGCACGTCGGCAACATCAACTCTGGCATGTCCGATTTTCTTTTCTTTTTCCATAAATATTATGTATTAGACAGATTATTATTCAAACAAAATTAACAAATAGTATATATTAAAAAAAATGCCCATACACTATTACGTGTACAGACAATCCTATTAACACTTACAATGTGCGCAGAATGAGACTCGAACTCACACGCCGAAACCGGCACTACCCCCTCAAAGTAGCGTGTCTACCAATTTCACCATCTGCGCTTCAAAAGAAACTACAGTGCCCAGAACAGGACTCGAACCTGCACAGCCGCAAAGCCACTCGCACCTGAAACGAGCGCGTCTACCATTCCGCCACCTGGGCTCAATAAAACAAATATCTCTTTTGCTCTTGAGCGGAAGACGGGACTCGAACCCGCGACCCTAACCTTGGCAAGGTTATGCTCTACCAACTGAGCTACTTCCGCGATAACGGCTGCAAAGATAAGCATGATTTTTTAATATGCAAAAGAAATATTGTTTTTTTCACAATAAAAATTCCATGTGATTAATTATGATTTGTAAATAAAAATCAGCATCCAATTACAATATTCTTGTAATCTAGAGCATTAACTATATATTCGGATATATCACGGACTTCTATTCTTTATAAGCACTAACAACTCCTATATTTCCCCAAGCTTACTTCTTCCCGTATATATTTGAACAATATAGGATACGGCTCAACATATAAAAGTCAAAAACAAGTTTTATATTTGTAGAGAAATAAATATCTGTAATTAATAACTAACATTATCACCCCACTTTTATGAAACTGATTTCATGGAATGTTAACGGACTAAGAGCTTGCTGTGACAAAGGATTCAGAGAATCATTTGCAACACTGGATGCTGATTTTTTCTGTCTGCAAGAAACAAAAATGCAAGAAGGACAACTGGACCTGTCGTTCGACGGATATGAATCATACTGGAATTATGCAGAAAAAAAAGGATATTCTGGCACTGCTATCTTTACAAAACATAAACCTATCTCCGTTTCTTATGGAATAGGAATTGACGAACACGATCACGAAGGAAGAGTCATCACATTAGAAATGGACAATTTCTATCTGGTAACTGTTTATACTCCGAATTCACAGGACGGGCTAAAAAGACTAGACTACAGAATGACCTGGGAAGAAGATTTCCGAAACTATCTGCTTTCTCTCGACAAAAACAAACCTGTAATTGTGTGTGGTGACCTGAATGTTGCTCACAAAGAAATTGACTTGAAGAATCCTAAGACTAACAGGAAAAATGCAGGATTCACAGACGAAGAAAGAGAGAAATTCCAAATTCTGCTGGACAACGGATTCGTCGACACATTCAGATATTTCTATCCTGAACAGGAAAATATATATTCGTGGTGGTCATACAGATTCAAAGCAAGAGAGAAAAACGCAGGCTGGCGTATCGACTACTTTCTGGTATCCGACAGATTAAAGGATAAACTGTCGGATGCAAAAATTCATACAGAAATATTCGGTTCAGACCATTGCCCTGTCGAAGTTACTTTGGATTGTTAACTCCGTATCCGAACAAAGCAAAATCTCCATAACATGGATCGCCGGGAAATATCTCATTCAAAGCTTGGGTTATTTTCCTGGCGTTTCCTAATGAAAATGTTTCTGTCGGAACCAGGCCAAGTTCAAACGCTACTCTGCAAACATGCGTATCGAGTGGTATTATCAGTTCTGATGGAGAAAATGAATTCCAAATTCCAAAATCAACAGCTGAATCGCGGCGAATCATCCATCTCAAAAACATATTCAGTTTCTTTTGAGGGCTTTTATTTGATACTCCCATAAAAGCACATATCTTATCCATCGGAGAACCAGCAAAGCTATTCAAACAGTCTTCCAACGAATCGAAACTTGTATATGCATTGTAAAGTTTGCTGAAAAAAACATTCATCTCCGAATAGAAAACCATTCTGTAGAAACTTACTCGCTTATCTGCCGGAAAATCATCATTCCATTTCATTGACTTGACATATTCCAACGGAGATTTTCCCATCAAAGCATGCAATTCTTCCGCTTTTTTCAATATCTGTTTTCTGTTTCCAAAGCTAAGTAAAGCTGTCAACAGTCCACTAATTTCTATATCCTGTTTTTTCTCAAACCTATGAGGGAACTGAACCGGATCAGCAGGGATAAAATTAGAATTATGAAACTCTGCAGCCCATGCAACAAGCTTTGATTTTACTTCCTCTGTCATTGCAATCTATTATTTACTTAAGTTTCGCATGTGTTATAAGTTATGGAGTTACAGGAGTTTAAAAAGGAGTTATAGAAGTTAATGGCCAATACTATTTGTATCTAAAATCTATCGGCTTTTAACTTCCAGCATAGCTGTAACTCCATATAACTCCTTTAACTCCTGAAAGTTTAGCTTGCGAAACTTTAATTATTTATACGTTTGTCAACAAATGTAATTTTCTTATTCAAAACGAAATTTACTGCACCATAAACGAACAGACCAAGGAATTGTGAAACATACTCATTCAAACCTAAAACCTCAACCATAAGCAGCAACGCAAGGAACTGGGAACAATAGGCAAAAGCAAAAGCAACCAAAAATAACAACGACTGCCTCAAAAAAGAGCCTTTCCCAACAGCAAACACCCAATACTTGCTCCAAAAGAAATTATTTATCAATGCTGCAATATACCCGGCAACATTTGCCCACAAATAATTGAAGCATAAAATCTCCATCATTATCCAAACAACCAATGCAGTTATCAAAGCATTTAATGTTCCGATAATGACAAAACGTATGAGCTGAGATGAGTTTCTTCGATTTTTCAATTTCCCGGTAGTTACAAAGACAAATATACAATAATTTTGGTTTCTCTTGAACGGTATAAAAAAAGGCTGTACTCTTGTACAACCTTTTTATATCCTAAGAATTTAATTCTTACTTCACTTTAGCAACGATTGCTTTGAAAGCTTCAGGATGGTTAACTGCTAAGTCAGCCAAAACCTTACGGTTGATTTCGATACCTGCAGCGTGCAAAGCACCCATCAAACGAGAATAAGACATACCTTCCAAACGAGCTGCAGCATTGATACGCTGAATCCACAATGCACGGAAGTTACGTTTTTTGTTTCGACGGTCGCGGAATGCATAAGTTAAACCTTTTTCCCATGTATTTTTGGCTACTGTCCAAACGTTTTTACGAGCACCGTAATAACCACGGGTAAGTTTCAAAATGCGCTTTCTTTTTGCTCTTGAAGCAACATGATTTACTGATCTAGGCATAATTCTAATCTGTTTTGAATGTTAGCGCCATCACTTCAAACCGAAGGATGAACTTAATTTGCTAAAAATTCGGTTAATAAAAATCTTGTAAAAAACTCGCTAATTAAAAATTACTTCATGCAAAGCATTTTCTTTACATTGTTCACATCTACGTTTGCAACCAAACCAGTGTGAGTCAAATTTCTCTTCTGCTTTTTAGTCTTTTTTGTTAGAATGTGACTTTTAAAAGCGTGTTTTCTCTTGATTTTACCTGTTCCGGTAAGAGCGAATCTTTTTTTGGCACCGGAATTAGTCTTCATCTTAGGCATTTTCCAAATATATTTAATTAATTAAACTTTAGTTTATCCGAGGCATTGCTGCCCCGGACATTTTTTCTCAGTCTTCTTTTTTCTCAGCTTCTTCCTTTGCAGGAGCTGCTGCAGGCTTTTTAGCAGATTTCGGAGCGCCGGCCTTCTTTGGTGTAAGCATGATAATCATACGTTTTCCTTCCAACAAAGGCATTTGTTCAACTTTTCCGTAATCTTCCAAGTCATTTGCAAAACGAAGCAATAACACTTCTCCCTGTTCTTTAAACAAGATTGAACGTCCCTTGAAGAACACATAAGCTTTCACCTTTGCTCCTTCTTCCAAGAAACCTTTGGCATGCTTCAATTTAAAATCATAATCATGATCATCAGTCTGAGGTCCGAAACGAATCTCTTTCACTACAACCTTGACAGATTTAGCCTTCTGTTCTTTCAGACGTTTCTTCTGCTGATACAGGAACTTCTGATAATCAATCACTCTACAAACGGGAGGCGCAGCATTAGGTGAAATCTCAACCAAGTCCAAACCCTGTTCTTCGGCGATCTTCAGTGCCTGAGAAGTGGGATACACACCTTGCTCTACATTGTCACCGACTAATCGAACTTCACGAACGCGGATACGCTCGTTAATTCTGTACTGCTCTTTCGGATTGTCATTCTTCATCAAAAATGATTTCTTTCTCCTTTTTAAGTTATTACTTGTTTTTTATATGTCACTTTTTTACCAGCGGTTCATCATTTCATCAACCTCACTGTTCAAAAGCGCTGCAAAGTTAGCAATTTTCATTGAACCTTTATCACCTTCGCCCTGTTTTCTTACAGAAACTTCACAATTTTCTGCTTCTTTTTCACCTACAATGAGCATATAAGGCACTCTTTTCATCTCATTGTCGCGAATTTTGCGTCCAATCTTCTCATTTCTGTCGTCAACAAGAACACGGATATCGTGTTTCTTCAATTCTTTTGCTACACTATTTGCATAGTCATTGAAGCGTTCGCTGATAGGCAAAATACATACCTGATCCGGAGTCAGCCACAATGGGAACTTACCTGCTGTATGTTCAATCAACACAGCAACGAAACGTTCCATTGAACCGAACGGTGCACGGTGAATCATAACCGGACGATGTTTCTGGTTGTCCTCACCTGTATATTCAAGTTCGAAGCGCTCTGGCAAGTTATAGTCAACCTGGATTGTACCCAACTGCCAACGACGGCCGATAGCATCCTTAACCATAAAGTCAAGTTTTGGACCGTAGAATGCAGCTTCACCATATTCAATCTTAGCAGGAAGACCTTTTTCCTGACAAGCTTCGATGATTGCCTGTTCTGCTTTTTCCCAGTTTTCTTCGCTACCGATATATTTTTCACGGTTCACTTTGTCACGCAAAGAAATCTGAGCCTCAAAGTTTTCAAAATTCATTGATTTGAATACTACAGAAATAATATCCATAACATTCAAAAACTCTTCCTTAACCTGGTCTGGACGGCAGAAAATATGCGCATCGTCCTGAGTAAAGCTTCTTACACGTGTCAATCCGTGCAACTCACCACTCTGTTCGTAACGGCAAACTGTACCGAATTCAGCAAGACGCAAAGGAAGATCCTTGTATGAACGAGGAGAATTCTTGAAAATCATACAGTGATGAGGGCAGTTCATCGGTTTCAAGAAATATTCTTCTCCTTCTTCCGGTGTATGGATTGGCTGGAATGAATCCTTACCATATTTAGCATAGTGTCCGGAAGTTATATAAAGCAATTTGTTTCCGATTGGAGGACAAATCACTTCCTGATAATCATAACGTGCCTGAATTCTGCGCAAGAAATCCTGCAAACGCAAGCGAAGTGCAGTTCCTTTCGGCAACCACATTGGCAAACCTTTACCTACAGTATCAGAGAACATGAACAAATCAAGTTCCTTACCAATCTTTCTGTGGTCGCGTTTCTTTGCTTCTTCAAGCATAGCCAAATACTCATCGAGCAATTTCTTCTTAGGGAATGTGATAGCATACAAACGGACAAGCTGTTTGCGCTTTTCATCTCCACGCCAATATGCGCCGGCAACACTAAGAACTTTTACTGCTTTGATATATGATGTGTTAGGAAGATGCGGACCACGGCAAAGGTCTGTAAACGCGCCCTGCGTATAAGTGGTGATTGTTCCATCTTCCAACTCGTTGATCAATTCAACTTTGTATTCTTCGTTTCTTCCGCCAAACATAGCCAAAGCGTCAGCCTTGGTGATATCCTGACGAACGATAGCTTCTTTGCGGGCAACAAGCTCCATCATCTTTGCCTCGATGGTTGCAAAATCGCTATCTTTAATAACTCCTTCACCCGGATCCACATCATAGTAGAATCCATTTTCAATAGCCGGACCGATACCGAACTTGATTCCAGGGTACAACTCCTGCAAAGCTTCAGCCATCAGGTGGGCACTTGAATGCCAGAATGCGTGCTTGCCTTCTGGGTCTTCCCACTTGAACAGTTTTACACTTGCATCCTCGTTTATAGGACGAGTCAAATCCCAGATTTCACCGTTCACACTTGCAGCCAAGACATCCTGAGCCAATCGTGAGCTGATGCTTTCTGCAATCTGCATTGCAGTTGTTCCTTCAGCATATTCTCTTACGGAATTATCCGGAAATGTAATCTTAATCATATTCTGTTCACTAAAAATTTCTTTTATTCAGTTTGCAAAGTTAATATTTCTTTTTAAGGAAAGAAATTTTTATCGACTAATATTCTTGAAATTTGACTTGTAATTAAAGTTCTGAAAGCTTTATGAGTCCCTACACAAACAAACAGTTCAGCAAGGCTAAACTTGCTGAACTGTCCTAAAGTTTTTTTATTTTTGCCTAATAACCGTAACGGTTATTTATACTAGACGCTAAATCAAAGATTATTTCACATAATCAGCTTTGTTCAAATAATCGAAGCTCTGTTTTACACTTTCCTGAGGATTGTTGTTAGTGTACTGTTCTACTTCAACATACCAGTCTTTGATGTTATTTGCATACATCTGGTCGAAGATTGGCTGGAAGTTCATCTTACCGCTTGCGCCGATTTCTTTATCATCTTTAATATGGATAGCCTTGAACTGTGATGGACGGTTCTTCAAATAAGCAACAGGATCACCACCACCGCGAGTTACCCAATATACGTCCATTTCAAAGAATACATGATTCTGGCTTACGTTATCCAACAAGAAGTCATAAATCAACTGATCATCAATCTTGCGGAATTCGAAATCATGGTTGTGATATCCGAATGCGATGCTTGCTGCAGCTGTCTTGTAACCAACTGTATTGAAATAGTCGCAATACATCTTCAAGTCATCGATAGTTGTCTTATCGTTAACTGGCATCCATGGCTGAACCATATATTTAACGCCTAATTCATTATGAGCTTCGATAGCTTTGTCCCACCAAGCCATAACTTCAGCTTCTGTTTCTTTTGTAAATGCCTGGCCTAGGTGAGCGCTTGTGCATTTCATACCAAGGTCATTAACAATTTTCTTAAATTCAGCAGGAGCTAAACCATAAATTTTACCGTTATCGTAACCGGCAGTTTCAAGGTTTTTGTAACCCATCTTTGCAACAGCTTCCAAAGTTTTCTGGATACCTTCTTCCTTAACCATGTCTCTCAAAGAGTACAACTGAAGACCGATATTTTTAGCTGTAGCTTCTGCTGCTCCAGTTGAAGCAGTTTTACCACCACATGAAGTCAACAACTGAGGTGCAACCAAACCTCCTGCGAGCAATAAAGATGCTCTTTTTAAGAATTCTCTTCTGTTCTGCATAGCATTAAATATTAAGTTTGAATATTTTCCCACAAAAGTAAAACTATATTCGTCTTTTTACACACATTTTGTGTTAAAATTTAATATTCCGTTTCTTTTTTAATGCATAATACTGAGTCAACAACAACTTCCTGCTACGTATTATCTGATATCTGTAAACCAAGCAAGCGGTAATGAAATATACGCCAACCTGCAACCACAGAGTGTGATATTCATGAACAACTTCATTAAGTGTTGCAGCTGATGTATTTATCCTAACAAACCCTTGTACTGCTGGAGTTGACGGGAAAATATATCCCACCGCTCTCCAAAATCCGGGAATTGCTTCTTTAGGCCACGAAATCCCGGAAATAAAAAGTAATATAACAGATGTGAAAACCACAAGCAACATGGGCTCTTCCCTCGTCTTCATTATTCCGGACAATGTCATTGCAAAAAATATGGAGGCAAAAAGGAATGGCAGCATAAACATTAGAATATCCCAATAATGACCTATTTGCGGCAAAGAGAATATCTTAGGAACAACAACTAAAGTCCAAAAGCAAACCAATACATACAATACTATATATGTTAAAGATTTTCCTAAAACTATTCGCAGTGTTCCATTGAAATGCCTGCTCACCGGAACCAGACTTCTAAACCTGTTCTTCTCACGAGCAGTTCCGCCAAGCATTCCTATTCCCAGTATCAAAGTCTGCTGAATAACCAGCACAAGAATGGCAGGAACAAGGAAACTTGCAAATCCATTCTGATTATTAAAAAGGACTATTGACTCAGAAGGTATAGGATGAACTTGTATACTTTGCAATTTATCTGTTGATGCCGGTGTGTTATGTGCTGCAATTTCAGCGCCCATATCCAACGACACTTCCGTTGCCGTCATAAGAAAAGCCTTATAATAAAGCAATGCGCTCATATCACAATAAAGTGACACTGTGGCTTGTCTTCCTGTATGAATCAATTTGCTGAAATCTCCCGGAATTGAAATTATTCCATATGCCTCTTTTTTATCTAAAGCTGTTTTCGCTTCTGACATATCTGAGCATACCTGAACTACCTGGACATCCGGAGCAGCATCAATACGGCGGATAAACTCACGGCTTAAAGCCGTACGGCTGTCATCAACTATAACCATTTTAGCCTCGTGTACTGTCTCTTCATTATAAATAAAAGAATATAACAAAGGATAAGCCAGAGGAACAAGAAAGAAAAAAATCATCACTCCGGAATCACGGAAGACGTTTTTCCATTCCTCTTTCCATATATAGAACATATCCTGTATGCCTTCTTTTATTATATAGCTCAATTTTTTCTTTTTATCCATCTGCAAATCTCCCTATTTTAAGGAATATATTTAAAATTTAGCAGAGCACTCTTCAAGGTCTTGCCAATTATCAGTGGCAACAACAGAAATCCCAGCAGCCACACATATTCCGACCAAGTATAATACAAATCTCGTCCATTCAATGCCTGATCTACATAAATCAGAAAATAGTGGCGCAACGGGAACAAATTCGTCAAAGCCTGCAAAGTAGGATGCATTGCAGTCACCGGAAATGAGAACCCGATAATTGAAAAAGCAATCATACCGAAAAGACTGGCAAAACTTAATCCCAAACGAAGCGTTGGTAGAACTCCAATCATAAACACGCCCACAGCCTGGGATGCTATCACTAGGAAGAATGTTGCCATCAGCATAGGAAACCATCCCGAATTCAAAGGGAAAGCATTATAGCCATAAAGCACAGCTATCATCATCCAGGCTACCAGCGTAAACAACAATGTATAAGGAAGCATTTTACCTATAAGACTTGTCACCATAGAATTTCCTCCGCGACGAAGCCACTGCCTGGCTGTTCCGAATTTTATTTCCGAACCAATACTGAAAACTGTAACCAGGAATATCATAAGCTGCAATATTCCCGGCAGCAAAGTATTATTCAGGTAAATAGAATAATTCAACCACGGATTACCTATAGCATGAGTATCGATGACTATCGGTTGCAACTGCCCCATTATTCTGGATTCATCCAAACCTTTTGCCGTTCCAATCTCCAACCCTACAGAAGCATTAGCCAAAACAGAAATAGTTTTCATATCTCTGAATAGCAATGATGCCGCAATAAGATAAGTAGAATTTGTATAATATGACAATTTAGGTTGTTTTCCGGTTGTTGCTTTAACAGCAAAATCTTCAGGAATATAAAATATTCCATAAATATTTCCCTTCTGCATTTCAATCCTTGCTTCACTAAAGGAAGCAGTCCTGACTACGACTTTTGTCTGCTCAAAAGCGTCAAGCTGCCGAACCAGATTTCTGGACGTAGCCGAATTGTCAAGGTCAACCACCGCAATAGGCAAATCGGTTGGCAAGCCTTCACGCATAAGCGAAATGAAAAAAAACGTACACAGCAATGGTGCGCCCAATATACAGAACATGTATAAAGGCGACCTTGATATGCGGCGAATTTCCCTGCCGAAAACAATGCCTATATGCTGTATTGCTTGTTTTAAAGTCATATTAATCCTTTCTTTATCGCTTCAATATAACAGACATTCCCGGACGTAAATCCTGAACTGCGGAAACAGGACGTGCACGTACCTCAAAAGTCTTTGAGTCATACTGACCTGTAGTCTTTGTAGCCTTCCATGCTGCATAAGTTCCCATATCTTTCATATAGTAAACTTTCAGTTTCACCGGCTGATTGTCCAACGCAGGAATAAATGCCTCAACTTCATTTCCGACTTTCAAGTCTTTAAGCAAATCTTCACGTACGCTGAAAGTAACCCACATATCTTTCAGGTCAACAATATTCATAACCGGAGCACCAGTTCCAACCAATTCACCAACTTCAGGAAAGCGTTCAGCCACTTCACCGTCTATCGGAGACACCAAAGCTCCTTCCTCTGCATATGAAGCAACCTCAGCTATCGCACCGTCAGCACGTCTGACAAGAGCAGCTGCAGCTGCCTTATCTTCCTTGCGGGCACCTTCTTTCGCCATTTCGTATTGTGAGCGTGCAGCCTTCTCAGTTGCAACCATTGCCTGATAGTTAGCCTCTGCTTCATCTTTTTTCTGAGCGGACATCACTCCTTTTTCATACAAATTACGAACTCGGTCATATGATTTCTTGGCAATAGAAAGGCCTGCCTGGGCTTTCTGCCATATTTCGTATGCACCGGCTACTTCCTGAGCTCTGGCACCATTCACAGCCTTTGTATGCTGAGCCTCGGCAGCAGCGCGTGCAGCTTCAGCCTGCATCATTTTAGCCTGTACTTCCGGAGTGTTGATAAACACCAATGTATCTCCAACCTTAACCTTGTCACCTTCTCCAAAACGGTATTCCGCAATTCGTCCGGGAACTTTTCCCGAAATGCGTACAGTTGTAGCCTCTGCCTGTCCCATTATTATTGCTTCAGGAGGAGAGAAAAGGAAAAAACCTGCAAAAGCAACAATTGCAACCACAATTATCAGCGCAATAAAGGCCAACATCATGTTATTGATAGAGTATTTCTTTTTATTGTCCATTGTTATATTATGTTTTAATTATTATTCCAAGAATTCAATATTTCAAATCACCCATAGCTTTATGATAATAAACCTTTGTCAGTTTAACATCAATCTGCGCATCAATAAGTGTTGAATGCGCGGCAAACCATGCAGTTTGTGCTTGCATCAGATTAAGAGCCGGGATAACTCCTTCCTCAAAACCTAAGTTGGCATGACGCAAATTTTCTTCAGCGCTTTGCATATTTCGGGTTGATGACGCAAGCTTCTTGTTCGCCTCATTCATCTTATAAACCGACTGGGTTACTTGCAATTCTATTTTTTCTCTTGCATCTTCCCATTCCAACTGTTTGATTCGAGTTTCAGCTCTTGCAGCATTTCTCTTATATGTTCCTTCCCACCATCCGGAAAGAGGCACTTTTACCAAAACGCCCAGATTAAACATTCCGGCAAATTCATTCTTGAATCCATTCATCAGGTTCGGATTTGTGATAAAATAATTTGCAGTGAATGCAACTGAAGGCAGCATATCCGAAAGAACTATTCTCTCTTTCTTCTTATATATTTTTGATGCAAGGTCCAGACTGCGTAATTCCTGTCTGTTTGCAAAAGCCTGATTTATATCTGCCACTCCTTCTGATGGAGAAACCGAAACTTCGTCAAGAGATTCATCTGCCAAAGTAAACGGTTCATCCAATGGCAAACCACAAATCTGTGCCAGCAACATTCTGGACAAAGCCAGACCATTGTCAACTTTTGTCTGTGCAATTTCAGCCTCGTTAAGTTTCACTTTAACTGAAAGTCCGTCTGCCTCAGTAGCAACTCCTTCAGCTATCATTGCTGTTATATCTTCATCCATCTGACGCAGCAGACTGACATAAGAATCTGCCAATTTCTTTTTATTTACCAGAGAAACAACTTGCCAATAAGTTTCGTCAGTCTTGTATATTATATCCTGAAGTTTCAAATCATGCATCGACTCTGCCAGTTCCCTTGCATAACGGGTAATCTGATTATACGACACAATTTTTCCGCCCATAAATATAGGCTGAACCAATGAAACATTACCAACCCAAACATTCTGTATATCCAAATGCTGGACATCATTAATAGCACCGACAATATTTCCCACAGCAGGCAACTGAGCCAAACCGCCCAATGAAGACGATAGAGCATTCTGCAAGGCGCCCATGTCCAAAAGATTCAAATCTTTCTGATTCCACATATATGCGCCATTTGCCGATAATTGCGGGAAATACTTGGTTAGTGCAGCTTTTTTCTCTTCTTCGCTCATCTTAATCTTTTGCGAAGAAATCTGAAGTTCCTTGTTGTTCTTGACAGCCAGTTCCCGACATTCCTCCAACGTCCTCACCTGTTGTGCTGAAAGAACAAAAGATGTCAGACACATGACCGATAACATAAAAATTCTTTTCATATAAATACCGTTTTCTTTTATTTCCTCCTTAGCTTCAGATTCTGCGCATTGTTAGAACTTATTACATCGTTATCGAGATCTAGTTGGCAGCAACAGAACTATCAGCATTCGTTTAAATAACAATTTTGCAAATGTATATGTTCTGATTATTACACATTATTGAATTAATACAACTTCTGTAAACAGAAACGGGAATTAAATATTCCTAAAAAATTTCTTATGAATCCTTGAGAATAGCCTGATATGTCCTTATTATTATTTGTAAAATACAGAAAAATTGTTTTCGCCACAGATGTGATTCAATTTCGCCACAGATGTGATTTAATTAAGTCACAACTGTGGTTTAATTACGCCACAACTGTGACGAAAACAGTTAATGGGGATACAGAAGCTAAATCTGCCATAATCATCAATAAAACATCTGACAAAGACCATTATAGTTCCCTATTTGTCAACAGAAAACGAGTGACAACATAGTAATAATATAAAAAGGTCGGCATATTATTTGACATGCACCCCGAAAGTTAGACAAAAAACTTTCGGGGTTTTGTTATGTCTAAAAAGTACAGGAAACATGGCTATGCAGAACGGCTAAAATATATGCATATGCTAGAGAATGGCTTTAGCCGAAATTATATTAAGCGCCG
>JAXDRC010000016.1:0-37599 GCA_034091205.1 Parabacteroides sp.
TCCGATTGATTTGATTGAAAGTAATCTGTTAAAACAGACAATTTGAACTCAATACTGAATTTGCGATGACTGATTCCTTTTCTTCCCATTTCTTTATCGTTTTTTTGTTAAATAGGTGTAAAGTAAATCTGTATCATGACAATATTCTCTCAGAATCAGGGTGTACCCCAGGAATGGATTAATACCAACTTTCACAATATTAAAAAGATAGTATAAGGAGTAAAATTATATTTTTTTATGTATGATTGTTGTTTTTTCAAATTAAATATTAATTTTGCGAAGCATTATCAAATTAAGCCTTTAATCTATATTAGTATTAAGTTTTGTTTTAGAAAAACACTGTCATACAAAATATTATATTTATTATAATATGCTTTGTTAAATTTTTTGTTTGGGCAAACTAATATTATTGTAGTTAAATAATGGATATATAATTAGAAACAACCTAATATTAACTTTAAATTTAAATTTAATTTTATGGAAAGGGAAATAAGTGGAAATCTAGTAAGACCTTGCTTTTTGCGAAAAATTGCAAATGAGGGAGGTAAAGTATTGTGCGTCACTTGTTTATCTTTAATGTTAACGCCTTCCTATGCCTTTGGAAGTACAGAAAACACAAAAGTAGATGAACTTTATGAAGTTTCACAGCAGACAACCAGGGTTTCTGGTGTTGTTAAAGACGCCAGCGGTGAACCATTGATTGGAGTAAGTATCGTTCTTAAAGGAACAACTACTGGTACTGCTACAGACTTTGATGGTAAATATGTATTGGATTTACCTTCGGATAAAGGTACTTTGGTATATTCTTTTATTGGTTTCAAAACAAAGGAAATAGCATATTCAGGTCAGTCAACTTTAAATGTTGAATTATCTGAAGACTCTGAAACTTTGGAAGAAGTAGTTGTTGTTGGTTATGGTTCTCAGAAAAAAGGAGAAATCACATCTTCAGTAACTAGCGTTAAAGCTTCTGACTTCAACAAAGCTCCGGTTGTGAACCCTATGCAGTTGGTTGAAGGTCGAGTTGCCGGTTTGACTATTTCAAGAAACAGTTCTGACCCAAATGCTGCTCCAAGTATCCAGATGCGTGGTGCTTCTTCATTGAAAGGTAATAACGAACCATTGATTATTATTGATGGTGTTCCTGGTAATATGTCTTCATTGAATGCTATTGCTCCTGAAGATATTGAAGCAATGGACGTATTGAAAGACGGTTCTGCTGCAGCTATCTATGGTACACGTGGTAACAATGGTGTGATTATCGTTACAACTAAACGTCCTCAAGTCGGTGTTTCTCAGATTGACTATTCTGGTTATATAATGAATGAACAGGTAGCTAAGCGTCCGGATATTTTGTCTGCTCAAGAATTTGCAGATTATGGTAAGGCTACCAACAATGATCGTATTCGCGATTTCGGTGGAAGAGATGACGCATACGATTTGCTTTTGAACAAGGGCAATATTACTCATGTTCATAACTTGACTGCAACAGGTGGTAATAATAAGATGAACTATCGTGCATCTTTGAACTATCGTAAGAATGAGGGTATAGTTATCAATTCAGACCGTGAAACAATTAACGGAGCTATTGCTGTCAATCATCGTTCAATGGAAGACAAGTTGTTGCTTTCATTCAATTTGTCAAACTCTTATATAAAGGGTAGCTATCTTGCAAACAATGAAGATACAGGGAATGGTACATATAATGACTATGATGTATTCTATCAGGCAACAAGAATGAACCCGACAATTCCTATTTATAATTCTGATGGAAGTTTCTATGAAACATATGCAGGTTATGACGACTACAATCCTGTAGCAAAGATTAACCAGCAGTCACGTAAATTGGAGAAAAAGAACTTATTGAGCAGCTTCAAAGCACAGTATGAAATTATCCCTGGATTGAATGTTGCAGGTTTCTTCGCATTGGAAAAGAATGATGAATATTATAGCTATTATCGTAGCCGTAAATCTTATGATGCTGTAAAATCTGGTGATAATGGTGAAGCTTATAAGAAATACCTGTTGTCAACAAACAAGACAATGGAATGGACAGCAAACTATGTAACATCAATCAATAATGTGCATAATTTGACAGCATTGTTGGGTTATAGCTATCAAGATTTTGCTACAGAATGGTTCAATGCTAAGAACAATGGTTTTCTTACTGATGCATTTGAAACAAATAATATGGGAGCAGGTTCATATTTGAAAGATGGTCTTGCAGATATTAGAAGTAATAAGAATACAAGTAAGCTGATAGCATTCTTCGCTCGTTTGAACTACAATTATGACGGTAAATATATGGCAAGTGCTTCTATCCGTCGTGAAGGTTCATCTAAGTTCGGTGCAAACAACAAATGGGCTATGTTCCCATCTGTAAGTGCCGGTTGGATGATTTCACGTGAAGAATTCATGGAAAGCTTCGAAGCATTGGATGTATTGAAATTCCGTGTTGGTTATGGTGTTACTGGTAGTTTGCCAACAGATTCTTATATGTCTTTGATTAAATATGGTACAGGTGCAGGTTATTGGGATCCTTATACTAGCAGCTGGATTACTGCTACATACGGACCAAGTAACAACCCTAACCCGGATTTGAAATGGGAAAAGGCTATTTCATTCAACATTGGTTTTGATTATGCGTTTTTCAACAACCGCTTGAGTGGTACAATCGACTGGTATCAGAGAACAACTAAAGACTTGATTGGTTCTTATACAGCACAGCAGCCTTCATTGATTTACAACACAATTCTTACAAACGTAGGTACAATGAAGAATACAGGTATTGAGCTTTCTTTGAATGCAGCTGTTGTCCAGACTAAGGACTTCACTTATAATGCAAACTTGACATTCTCTTGGGAAAAGAATGAATTGACTTCTTTGTCAAACGATATGTATAAGGCTAGTTATGAAGACCGTTACTCTTTGCCTTCTCCTGGTAACTTGGGCTATGCTCAGCGTTTGCAGGAAGGTCATCCGGTAGGTTCTTTCTATGGATTTATATGTGACGGAATTGACGAAAACGGTAAATATATTTACAGAGACTTGGACGGTAAAGAAGGTTTGTCTGATGCAGACCGAACCTTTATTGGTAATGGTTTGCCTAAGTTCAAAGCCGGATTGCAGAATTCATTTACATACAAGAACTTCGACTTCAGTTTCTTCTTGCGTGGAATGTTTGACTTCGATATCTTGAATGAAGGTAAGATTTACTTTGGTACAAATGCACAGATTGACAAGAATGGTACTAACGTATATAAATATGCATTGGAATCAGGTGTAAAAGAGGATCCGCGTTTCAGTAATTATTATCTTGAAAAAGGAAACTTCTTGAGAATTGATAATGTTACACTTGGTTATACATTTAATTTCAAGGATAATAAATATATCAGAAATCTACGCCTTTATGGAAACGTAACAAACTTGGCAACAATTACAGGATACAAAGGTTTGAATCCTGATGTTAACGTAACAGGTTTGGAAGCAGGTATTGAAAAACGCGGTATGTATCCGTTTACTCGTACATTTACATTTGGTGTGAATTTAGGATTTTAATTAATGTATTAAACTTTAGATAGTATATTTATTATGAAAGTATTATATAAAATGACTGTTGCTGCCGCATTGCTTGGTACAACATTCTTAGCCCCGTCTTGTACAAACTTAGATGAGACAATATACAGCGAAGTAACAGCTGACAATTATTACAAATCTGGTGATGAAGTGATGGCTGCATTGCTTCGCCCATGGGGACACTTCAGTGGAAGTATGTTTGCTCAGGCTCCTTATTTGTTGCAGGAATTAACTGCCGATGGAGTTGCTTGGCCTCAGAAAGGCCGTCACGGTTATGACGGTGGTGCATGGATTCGTTTGCACCGTCATCAGTGGACTCCGATTGAAAATGAGGTGGAGCGTGCATGGTATTTGATGTATATGGGTATTGGTTTGGCTAACAACATGCTGGCTGATATTGAAAATATTGATTTTGAAGCGTTGAAAGTGCCTATTTCAAAAGAGCAGGCAAAAGCTGAAATGCGAACTTACCGTGCATATTGCTATTGGTATCTTATGGATTTGTATGGGGATGTTCCTATTTCTGAAACAATTGGAGAAATTAATCCTTCAACAAATACACGCAAGGAAGTTTTTGATTATGTTGTGAAGGAATTGACAGAAAGTATTCCTAATTTGACAGAAAGTAAAATTGAGTCATACGGCAGAGTTTCAAAATGGGGTGCTATGGCATTGTTGGCAAGAGTATATTTGAATGCCGAAATTTATTCAGGAACTGCACATTGGGATGACTGTTTGTCAATTTGTAATGAAATACAGTCAAAAGGTGGTTTCGTTTTGGATAAGAACTGGAATGATCCTTTCAAAGCTGACAATGATAAGGTCTCAACAGAAAATATCTGGTTGGTTGCTTATGACCAGATTTATGGAAAGGGAATGGGATGGTATCTTCGTTGGTTCCATTATGCACATCAGTCTGGCTGGAACTTGAAGAGTGGTCCATGGAATGGTCTTGTTTGTCAGCCATCTTTCTATGATTCATTTGCAGATAATGATAAACGTAAAACTGAAGGTTTCTTGATTGGTACTCAGTATCCTCGTAAGACTGACGAAAATGGTAATTATTATTTTGATACTACAGCAGAACCTTTGTTAGGATCTGAAGAATATGCAGGTGAACCATTGGTATTCGTTAATGAAATCAAGTCTATGACTGAAGGAGAAGAGAACAGTGGTGCTCGTAGTATTAAATATGAAACTATAGAACAATCTTTAGGCGACCAAGATAATGACTGGGTTGTTTTCCGTTATTCAGATATTTTATTTATGAAAGCTGAAGCATTGATGCGTAAGAATGGAAACAAAGCAACACAGGAAGTCGTTGACTTGATTAACAGTGTGCGTGAACGTGCATTTGATGCTGCTGATTGGGAAAAGGCTAAATATACTACAGCTACATTGACTATGGATGAATTCCTGGCTGAACGTGGTCGTGAATTTGCTTTTGAAGGTACACGTCGTTCTGATATGATTCGTTTTGGAAAATATGTAACAACTTCTTGGTGGGATCATCCTGCAAGTATGAAGGCTGAATATAATTTGTTCCCGATTCCAAGCAAACAGTTGGCTTCTAATCCTAATTTGAAGCCAAATGCAGCTAATTCATTATATTGATTATAAATGTTTGGCAAGCTCAGTATTCAATTGATTTATAATTGATAAATTTGCAGGCAGTATGTCATAGATTATGTTTGGTAATCGTTTGACATACTGCCTTTTTATGTACACAAATAATATAATATCATGAATTTATTAAAATTAACAGCTTGTTTCTGTGTTTCTGCTGCAACGGCATTCGCTCAAAATTCTGTTGTTGACAGAGTGAATCCGATTATCGGAACAAATGGCATGGGGCATACTTTTCCAGGAGCCTGTGTTCCTTTTGGACTAGTTCAGTTGAGTCCGGATACCGACACAATTCCTCATAATATTGATGGAAAATATCAGCCAAGATCTTACGAATATTGTGCCGGTTATCAATACAAGGACAGTACAATTGTGGGATTCAGCCATACACATTTCAGCGGTACCGGACATTCCGATTTGGGTGATATTCTGGTTATGCCTACAAATGGAGAATTAAAACTTAATCCTGGTACGGCAACTGATCCGGACAGCGGTTATCGTTCACGCTTCTCTCATTCGACAGAAATCTCACGCCCGGGTTATTATGAAGTTATGCTTGATGACTATGGAATCAAGGCTCAGCTTACAACTACAAAACGAGTAGGTGTTCATAAATATACATTCCCGAAAGATAAGAAAGAACAGCGTATTATTCTGGATTTGATACATGGTATCTATAATTATGACGGAAAAGTTCTTTGGGCTAATCTAAGAGTGGAGAATGATACATTGGTTACAGGTTATCGCATAACAAATGGTTGGGCACGTACCAACTATACTTATTTCGCTATGTCTTTCTCAAAACCTATTATTAATTATGGTTGTGAGGAAAAGGCAAAAGTTGACTATCGTGGTGGCTATGGTAAATTCAATATGAAAGAGAATTTCCCGGATATTGGCGGCAGAAAGATTGTTGCTTATTTCAACTTTGATTCAAGCCAGTCTCAGGAATTGGAAGTGAAAGTTGCTCTTTCAGGTGTCAGCACAGAAGGTGCTTTGAAGAATTTGCAGGCTGAGGCTTCTTCTTATGATTTCGTTCAGCTTTCTGATAAGGCTAAAAGCACATGGGAAAAATCTTTGTCTGTGTTGGATGCAAAAGGTAGTGACGATCAGCTGGCAATGCTTTATACTTCGTTATATCATACAATGATTAATCCTTGTGTATATACAGACGTGGACGGACAATATCGTGGTATCGACCATAATATTCATAAGGCTGAAGGGTTTGAAAACTATACCGTATTTTCTGTGTGGGATACATACCGTGCGTTGCATCCGTTGTTTAATGTAATCAACCGCCAGGTAAATACTGATATCGTAAAATCGATGATGAAGCATTGCGAGCAGAGTGTTCATCATGCTCTTCCTGTATGGAGCCATATGGGTAATGAAAACTGGTGTATGATTGGTTATCATTCTGTGTCTGTTCTGGCAGATGCTATTGCAAAAGGTTTGCCGATAGATAAGGATGAAGCTTTGAAGGCTATGGTGAGCAGCTCAACTATTCCATATTATGACGGAACTAAGGAATATATGGAAAAAGGTTATGTTCCATTGGAAAGAAGTGGAAGTGCTGCTTCTCTTACATTGGAATATGCATATGATGACTGGACTATTTATAACACAGCTCTTATAGCAGGAAATAATAAGGTTGCTGAAACTTATAAGAAGAGAGCAAATAATTATTCTAATGTGTTTGATACTTCATTGGGTTATGCCCGTCCGAGAATGAACGATGGCAGTTTCAAGAAAGATTTCAGTTTGTTGAGTACTCATGGCGAGGGCTTCATTGAGGGTAACTCGTTGAACTATTCATTCTATGTTCCTCAGGATGTAAACGGATTGATTAAGATGATGGGTGGTGAAAAGGCATTTGTCGGTAAGTTGGATTCATTGTTTACTATGCATTTGCCTGATGAGTTCTTCGCGCATACAGAAGATGTTACCAAAGAAGGTTTGTTGGGTGGATATGTTCATGGAAATGAACCAAGCCATCATGTTCCTTTCCTTTATGCCTGGACTTCACAGCCTTGGAAAACTCAATATTGGCAGCGTGAGATTATGAACCGTATGTATCGCAACAATATCGATGGTTTGTGTGGTAACGACGATTGCGGCCAGATGTCGGCATGGTATATTTTCTCAGCAATGGGATTCTATCCTGTATGTCCGGGAACTGACCAGTATGTTCTTGGCGCTCCATATCTTCCTTATATAAAAGTAACTCTTGAAAACGGCAAAACATTTGAAGTTGTGGCTGAAAAGATAAGCGACAAGAACAGATACGTAAAATCTGTCCGTCTGAATGGAAAGCCTTATACAAAAGGTTATATTACCCAGGATGATATAATGAATGGCGGAACATTGACATTTGAGATGACTTCGAAACCAAACAAGAAGCGAGTGTTTGAAGGAGAAAACAGACCGTATTCATTGAATTGATGATTAAAATTGACAAGTTGACGAGGCTTCAGGGACAAGGGAAATTAAAGTCTCTGTGTTCTATGTGTCTCAATGTTGAAAATATTATCAACTCAAAAACTTAAAAACTTAAAAACTTAAAATATATGACATTTAGAAATCTATTTGCTGCATGTCTGGCTGCATGTACATTGCTTTCATGTAATGATAAGGCAGAAAATAGCAAATCATCTGTGGTAGAAAAGGATGATATTTGGGCAAATTATTTTGTAGGAAATATAAATTTCCAGAATTTGTCTCCAGAAGCAAAAGGTTCTGAGATATATAATGCTATAATTCCTAATCCAGAGGAGTATATTACTGAGCAGGCACGTAAAGTTATAGCAACATTATATTTCAGTCCGGAAGATAGTATTCCTGGTATTGAGAAAATTAACTATAAATTGAGAGAATATGATGGTGTTTCTGCAAAAGACGGTGCGCCTCCTGTAATTACAATTGAATATAGCACAAAATGGGTTGAGAAAAGCTTTGCCAATAATGATACTGCCAAAGTTGACTATGAAACACGTGGCGTTCTTTATCACGAGCTTACTCATGGTTTCCAGCTTGAACCACAAGGAATCGGCACCTATGGCACAAACAAAACATTTTGGGCAATGATTGAAGGTGTGGCTGATGCTGTTCGTTTGCTGAATGGTTGTTTTAAGCCTGAGGACAGACCGAAAGGTGGTAATTATATGGACGGTTATAGAACTACCGGTTTTTTCCTTGCATGGCTTACTGACAATAAAGATTCGGATTTTCTGAGGAAATTCAATCAAAGTACACTGAAGGTTATACCTTGGTCTTTTGATGGAGCAATAAAATATGCTTTGGGTGAAGATCAGAGTATTGATGCTTTATGGAATGAGTATCAGAAGGCTATGGGGGATAATTAGGTGACAAGTTAACAAGAAGACAAGTTAACAAGGGTAGGTACAGTCCTACCTAAATATAAGCTCTGAAGAAGCGGAATAATAGTATTTTAGTGCCGCTTCTTCAGAGTTCTTTTTATTAATCTCAATAAAATATCTCTGTGACTCGGCGTCTCTGTGTTTTTTATTATCTTTACAACATAATATCAAAATCTTAATTCTATGAAATGGCTTGATTTGTTTTACTTCTCAAAAGGTGAAAGAAGAGCGTTGATTCTTCTTCTGTTTTTAGTTGCCGGAGCGTGGATTACTGTTGTCTTCACAAGGAAAACAGAATCCGGACAGATGACAAATTATATATCCGTTAAAGATACCATTATAAATGATGATACTGTAAGATTGAAAGACAGAAATCTGAATCAGAAAACATCAGTATTCAAAAAGGAAAGGCGGGAATTTTATAAGCCTTGGGTTGGACCTAAAAAAAGTAATTCCGTTTATACAAAGAAATTTGCCAAAGGAACTGTAATTGAAATAAATTCTGCAGATACAACCTCCTTGAAAGGTATTCCCGGCATTGGAAGCACATTTGCCAATAGGATTGTGAAATACAGAAGTCTGCTTGGAGGGTTTTGCCATATCGAACAATTAAAAGAAGTGTATGGAATAGATGAGGCAAAATATGAGTTGCTGAAAGATTGGTTTAGTGTTGATACGGCAATGATTTCTAAAATACGAATAAATGTACTTTCTGCAAGAGAGTTAGCTGCCCATCCTTATATATCATTTTCTCAGGCTGAAGTGATATTGAAACTAAGGAAAAGAAAAGGGAAAATAAAGAGTTGGGACGAATTACGTTTCTTGAAGGAATTTCAGGAAGATGATTACATCAGACTTTGCTCATATATTTCTTTTGATGCGGAATGATGAATATATTTATTAAAAAGGAAATAAATTGTTGCATATTTATTATTTTTGTGTCCAAATTATAACAAATGAATAATATTTGGAAATCTAGAACATCCTTGCTTTTTGGTGAGGAAAGGATGAAATACCTTGCAGATTGTCATGTTTTGGTTGTAGGATTGGGTGGAGTAGGAGCTTATGCTGCTGAGCAGATATGTCGTGCCGGAATTGGAAAAATGACGATTGTTGATGCAGATACTGTTAATGAGAGCAATATCAACCGTCAGCTACCGGCTTTGCACTCAACGATTGGACAACCAAAGGCTGAAGTTGTGGCAAAAAGACTTATTGATATTAACCCGGAGCTTGAGCTTATCGTAAAAAACGAATTTTTGCGTGACGAACGTACTGAAGCGATATTGGATGAAGCAAAATATGACTTTGTGGTTGATGCCATTGATACATTAAGTCCTAAGGTTTTTCTGATATATCATGCGTTGCAACGACATATTCCAATAGTTTCCTCAATGGGTGCGGGAGCAAAGGTTGATCCGTCGCAAATAAAGATTGCTGATTTGTCAAAGTCGTCAAATTGCGCGTTGGCAAAAGCTGTCCGTAAGCGCTTGAGAGGAATGGGAATTCAGAAAGGTTTGCCTGTGGTTTTCTCAACTGAGATGGCAAATCCGGATGCTATTATAGAAGTTAATGACGAGGAATGTAAGCGAACTACAACCGGCACTGTATCATATATGCCGGCTACATTTGGTTGTTTTCTTGCGTCTTATGTCATAAGGAATATTTAGAGATATGATTAAAGCAAATAATATTACAAAAAGCTTTGGCTCTCTACAAGTGCTGAAAGGCATTAATTTGGAGATTCAGGAAGGAGAAGTGGTTTCGATTGTAGGACCAAGTGGTGCCGGTAAAACAACATTGCTTCAAATTCTTGGAACATTGGATTCACCGGATAATGGTATCCTTGAAATCAACGGAACTAATGTGATGAATCTTCCTGAAAAGGAACTTTCGGCATTCCGGAATAAGAATATAGGTTTTGTGTTTCAGTTTCATCAGCTGTTGCCGGAATTTACAGCGTTGGAGAATGTTATGATTCCGGCTTTGATTGCAAAGGAAAAAAGTTCGTCCGCAGAAAAAAGAGCTAAAGAAATATTGGACTTCCTGAAATTGAGCGAACGAATGTCTCATAAGCCTTCGGAACTTTCTGGTGGAGAAAAGCAAAGAGTGGCAGTTGCCCGTGCACTGATAAATAATCCTGTAGTGATTCTGGCAGATGAACCTTCGGGAAGTCTTGATACAAGAAACAAAGAAGAGCTTCATTCGTTGTTTTTCGAGCTGAGAGACAAGATGCAGCAGACTTTCGTTATCGTAACTCACGACGAGCAGTTAGCAAAAGATACAGATAGAGTGATTCATATTAAAGACGGATTGGTTGTCCGTGAATAACAAGTAAAATAGGTTATGTCTAAAAAGGAACGAGTTACCTTTGGTAGCAAATTGGGTGTGATATTGGCAACAGTCGGTTGTGCAGTAGGATTGGGAAGTATATGGCGTTTTCCATATATGGTTGGAGCAAATGGAGGGGGAACTTTCCTCTTCTTTTTCATGTTGTTTACCATTCTTATTGGTTTGCCTATAATGATTACAGAGTTTTTTATAGGTCGTCATACACGAAGCAATGCGGCAGGTTCGTTTAAGAAACTGGCTCCCGGAACGAAATGGCCTTTGATTGGATATAATGGCGTAGCTGCGGCATTCTTGATATTGGGATTTTATTCTGTAGTTTCGGGCTGGACATTGGAATATATATGGCAAGCTTTAAGTGGTTCGCTTTCTGATAAAAGTACGGCTGATTTCGCTGCTGATTTCAAAGGCTTTTCCACATCAGTGTTCCGGCCAATAATGTGGACAATAGTTTTCATTGGTCTTACTCATTATATCATAGCAGCAGGGGTGGAGAAAGGTATTGAACGTGCGTCTAAGGTTATGATGCCTGCGTTGTTCATTATACTGTTGTTACTTTGTGTACGTTCATTGACATTGTCTGGCGCAAAAGAAGGGTTGGCTTTCTTTTTCCTTCCGGATATGAGCAAGGTGACTTCGTCGGTTATTTTAAGTGCGATGGGTCAGACATTTTTCTCGTTAAGCATTGGTATGGGATGTTTGATAACCTATTCTTCATACTTTGGCAAGGATACGAATTTGCAGGGAACGGCATTTCAGGTTACGGTAATTAATACATTGGTTGCTATTTTGGCGGGAATATTGGTTTTCCCTGCTGTATTTAGCTTTGGGATTGAGCCTACTGCCGGACCGGAACTGGTGTTTATAACCTTGCCTAATATATTTGCTCAGCTGCCATTCGGTAATGTGTGGTCGTTCATTTTCTTTGTTCTGTTGGCATTGGCAGCTTTGACTTCTACTATTTCACTTCATGAGGTGGCTACAGCTTATGTGCATGAAGAATATCATATCACCAGGAAACAGGCTGCGTGGGTCGTTTCGTTTGGTGTAGCGATTTTGGGTATAATAAGCTCATTGTCTTTTGGGGTTCTGAAAGAATATACGATAGGCGGACTTATTTTCTTTGATGCTCTGGATTATCTGACTGCGAAGATTATGATGCCGCTTGGAGGAATGTTGATTTGTGTTTTTGTCGGTTTGAGGATAGATAATAAAATCCTTAAAGCAGAGCTTACAAACGAAGGAAGTATAAAATTCTATTTCTTTCGTTCATATGCGTTTTTTATTAAGTATATTGCTCCTGTTGCGATTGCCTTGATTTTCCTTAATGAACTTGGATTAATGAATATTTTTCTGAAATAGTAGATAAAGGCTTCAGATACAAGTTGACAAGAGAATATAAAAAAGAAGACACACTTATCAGTCATTTGAATAAGTGTGTCTTCTTTTTTGTATTTTCTAAGCTTTATTCGGAATCTCTTTTTTATCTTTATCTGTTGCTTTGGATTTTACTTTTATATGATCAAATCCTTTACCATAAACACCAATTACTGCGCTTTGCGACACAAATGCATCCGGGTCAATATCCTGAATTAGACGGAAAATCATATTTGATTCTCTCTTTTTGGCAAGCACAAACATCATTTTAACACCTAAACCTGTGTAAAGACCTGTACCATCAATAACTGTTACGCCTCGATGCATGTCTTTATTTATTCTATGGCCTATTTCCTCATAGTGTTTTGATATAATAAAAAACTGGACAGACTGCCGATTGCTGTTTACTATCTGATCCAGAACAAAACTACAGATAAATAGTGTAACATAACCATATACCACCTTTTCCCAGTCTTGCAATACAAAATAACTGGAAGTAATAATAATCATATCGCAGAACATTATAACCCGCCCCAATGATATATCTCGATATTTGTTTACTATGGCTGCTACGATGTCCGTTCCTCCGGTACTTCCGTTGTATGATAGTGCAAGTCCAATACCTGCACCACAAAAAGAAGCACCAAGGACACAAGCCATAAATGGCTGGTCACTTAAAATATGGAAATTGCTTGTCCATTTTTGAGTTACTGACAGCATAAATGTTAATACAAAAACTGCAAAAATAGTTTTGATACTGAACTTAAAGCCTAATATTTTTAAGGCTAACATAAGAAGAATGGCATTCAAGCCAAAATAGACATACTGAACAGGCAGTTTTGTCGCAAAATATACTACTGAAGCAATACCTGGAACACCTCCAGTAGTAATGTCATTAGGCAGTAAGAAAACTGTCCAACCAATGCAATACAATATCATTCCCAATGCAATCATAATATAATCTTGCATTTCCCTTTGAAGATACTGGCGGTTCGTTAGTTTCGATAATTTATTATTCATTAGACAAAGATGTTAAAAACAGCGGCAAAAGTAATGAAACTAATTGAATTTTCAACAGAATAGGCATATGCATTTTATTATAACTTACTTAAGTTTTGCAGGTTGCTCAACTTGAAGAAGACAAGGTATCAGAGACAAGTTGACAAGGTATAACAGCTGTTGCTCCACAATTAATTATATATCTTGCCAATCTGTAGCCTGAAAGTATAGCTGGCGAAACTTAAGTAAAGATATGCCTGAAAATACAATGGAAAATACTATCTTCGCATAATTAACGAGAAGGGAAATATTATGCTTCAATTATTTGACAAAGTGAGGAAAACGGTACTTATTTATCGGTTTCTGAGATTTCGTCGTGGGTTTGGTGTTCATTCTCCATTCGCTTTTAATTTAATTACAAAGGTTATAGATGAACGCTGTCCTTATTATTGTTTTGACCGTATTGAGATTATACGAAAACAGATAAAATACAAATCTGGATATAAATACAAATCTTTGATAAAAGTTTCCCATGGAGAGCTTTTGTTCAGACTTATGAATTATATAAAACCACGTAAAATATTACAGATTGGTGGAGATTGTATATCTTCTTTGTATTATAATGCATATTCTTCCGGATTGCAAAGTGTTTTAATAAAGGAAGATAAGAAAGATGCTGAATTGTCCGATTGGGCTTTCTCTAATATGAATATAAAACTGGAGAAAAAATTCGGAGAGTATTTGCATACTTTGGATGATGTGTTTGAGGATATTCCAATATTTGATTTTGTGTTTTTTAACTGCTCGGATAATTCAAATTCTATTTCAGAATTGTTTAATAAATGCATAAAACATATTCATCCCGATACAGTATTCGTTATTGAAGGAATACGCGACAATAAAAACATGAGGCTGTTTTGGAATGAAGTGAAGAATACATCTGAAGTAGTTCTTACTTTTGATTTGTATAATATTGGGTTTGTTTTTTTCAATAAAAGATTACACAGGAAGGATTATATAGTTTACTTTTGATAAGTAGTTGTTTAAAATTATTTTTATAAGAGAAGTTTATCTGAGCTAACTCTTATAGGAGTTATAAGGAGTTACATGAAGTTAAATCTCCGCAGGAAGTTAAAAGCCGATAGATTACGGAAACAAAATGGTATTGGCCTTTAACTTCTTATTACTCCCTTTAACTCCTCTAACTTCATAAGTTATACAGCTAAATATAAAATTAATATTGAACAGCTACTTAATAAATAAAAATGAACGATAATATGAAGAAAAGTTTGATTTATACCGGAACAGGAGATAAAGGAACAACTTCACTTGTTGGAGGACAACGTGTTCCGAAATCTCATCAGCGCATTGAAAGCTATGGCACAATTGATGAGTTGAATTCTTTTATAGGATTGCTGATAACATCATTGGATAGTCAGGAAGATGCTGATTTCTTATTGTTTATTCAGCATAAATTGTTCACTATAGGTTCTTATTTGGCAACAGACCAAGAAACAACAGAGCTTAAAATAGAAAGTAGAGTTACGCCTGAAAGCATAGAAAAACTGGAAAGGGAGATTGATCGTTTGGATAACGAACTGCCTAAGATGAAGAGCTTTGTTTTGCCTGGTGGATGCCGTTCAGCTTCGTTGGCCCATGTTTGCAGAACCGTTTGCCGACGTGCAGAGCGCCAGATTTATCGTCTTTCTGAAGAACATAAAGTTGAAGAACCTGTTCTGGTCTTTATGAACAGATTATCTGACTATTTATTCGTTTTGGCACGAAAAGAATGTATAAATCAAAATGGCAAAGAAATTATTTGGGATTATACTTGCATCTAAAAAATAAAGTTCTATTTTTGCGTGAAATTTGAGAACCTGACTGTTAACTCAGTCATTTAATACTAAAAACAATATGTATTGGACATTAGAATTAGCTTCTAAACTAGAAGATGCTCCTTGGCCAGCGACCAAAGATGAACTTATTGATTATGCACAGCGCTCAGGCGCTCCGTTGGAAGTAATCGAAAATTTGCAGGAAATGGAAGATGAAGGTGAAATATATGAATGTATGGAAGATATTTGGCCTGATTATCCGAGTAAAGAGGATTTCTTTTTCAACGAAGAAGAGTATTAACAACTTTCGAATAGCATAAACAATTGATACCAACGGGACAGACAAAGTTATTTTGTTTGTCCCGTTGGTATTTTATAGCATCAGATGGTGCGGTTTGTTTGGACAAAATACAATTTTTGGAGGAGAAATCGGGATTTGTTTGTCTAAAATACACCCTTCGTTCTTTTCCTTTGGAATATATGATGATATGTTTATTCACACATTTGTCTAGCCATAAATTGGACAAATTGAGCAGATTCCGTCTGCACAATTTAGATGTTTTACGGGAAACGTATTTGATATGGCAGCATAGACTTGACGGGTAATGAGTCAATAATCATGAAAATATATTCAGGAAAAATGTGTCAGAATAAACTTTTGGTGTAACTTTATTGTCAATTAGATAGCTATACTTTAAATAGTACAACATACATGACACAAGAAGAATTATATAAATTGCTTCATAGTACGGAGACATCCCGTGTTGAACGAACAATAAGCACGAGCGATATGGATAAATTCCAGGAGGCTATCTGTGCGTTCAGCAATGATATGTCCAATTCCCGCCAGAATGGATACCTCATCATTGGAGCTAAAGACAATGGAGAACTTTCAGGACTTAAAGTAGACGATAATCTTTTTAAGAAAATTGCGGGTATTCGTAGTGATGGGAACATACTGCCCATACCTATGATGACATGTGAACGATATGAATTGGATGGTGGTGATATTCTTGTTGTCGAAGTACAGCCATCTTTTTCTCCACCTGTGAGATATAGGGGACGAACATTTATTCGCATCGGACCAAGAAGGGATATTGCATCAATTGATGAAGAGAGAATACTGACAGAAAAGCGTATGAGCAATATGGCTACTTTTGATGCTTCGCCATGCTATGCTGCTACATTGGATGATGTATATGTTGATCTCATCAAAAACGAATATATACCGAAAGCTGTCAGTTCGCAGGAATTGGAAAATGACACACGAAGTATTGAACAGCAGATGGCGGCATTGGGACTTTATGATATGGTCCATAACTGTCCTACCAATGCCTGCATAGTATTATTCGGCAAAAAACCTAAACAATTCCTGTATGGTGCCTATCTTCAGTATGTTAGTTTTAACGGATTGGAAAAAGATTCTGAAATAGACGATGACAGACCGTTTTATGATTGTCTGGCCAAAATGATGCCTCATTTGGAAGCATTTATTGATTTTGGTGTGATAAAGACCCGACCTGTAGCTATAAGTACACTAAGGGAAATGAATCAGTCCAACTATCCGGCAGATGCTCTTCGAGAGTTAATCTTGAATGCGTGTATGCACAGAGATTATCAGGCAAATATGCCGACACGCTTTTATGAATTTGTTGATCGTATTGAAATTATGAATCCAGGAGGTCTATATGGTAAAGCTCGTCCAGATAATTTTCCAGAAGTAAATGATTATCGTAATCCTATAATTGCTCAGGCTCTGAAAATAATGGGGTATGTAAACATGTTCAATAGAGGGGTGAGTCGCGTAAAAAGCATGATGGTTGAAAATGGCGGTAAAGAACCGACTTTTAATGTTGATAAGATTACAGCTTTTGAGGTGATAAGTTATTCTGCTATAAAACATAGTGATTTGCAAGATCTTAAGAAAAACTTTCCTAAGATATTTCCTAAGTTGTTTGACAAGTTAATACCAAGTTATTTCCAAGAAAAAGATAAAAAAGATATTGAAATTGTCTTAAATGCTTTAACTGAACCTAAATCTGCAAAAGAATTAGCTGCTTTAATGTCTTGTTCAATTCGTACGATGAAAGATAAATATCTGGATAAGATGTTGATGGCGGAAGTTGTATCTATGACTATTCCGGATAAGCCTACAAGCCGGAATCAAAAATATAAACTTTTATCAGAATAAGCTTATACATTTCATGTAATCATAGACACAATGATATCGCCGACATGGATGAAATGTGGATTGAGTTTGATAGCCTAATATTTCCTCCCATCGCCTCAGACCGCCTCAGACGGCGTGGTTTGTTTGCGTAAATTTCATCGATTACCACATAATATACTGATAATCAATGTAGATAAATTTCTTCAACGAAGAAGAGTATTAATTAGAAGATAGTTTGACACGAGGAACAGGAAAATATTTTCCTTGTTCCTCTTTTTTATGTCATAAGAATATGGCTGTTTCTTACATTTCATTGAGAATCCGGAAAAATTGGGCAACATGATACCCGTCTGCCAATCCGTGGTTCAGCTCAACAGAAACAGACATTTCAAGCTTGTTTCCTGTTTCCGTTAGTTTTCCTGTAGTAATTCTAGGTATAGACTGGCCTTTGGTTATATTTCCGGCATGGCTGATATCAGTGAAATCAATCCAAGGAAGTGGAGAATAGTATATTAAATCCATCCTTGCTTCTTCTTTACCCAAACATAAGCCGGATGATTCCTTGATTCTTTTTACTTCTTTCTTTGCTTCAGATACAAAGTCTTTCCTGTCTTCGTAATAATTGAAATATCCGAATCCGAAGCTTCCGTTTTCTCTTCCTATTGTTGAACTTGCACTGATTGTGTCATAAATAACTACGTTTTCATCCTCAATTCTGTATCTGAATTCCGGAATGGCATTAACTGCTCCAAGGATTTTGTGAAGAGAATAGAGCATAAAAGATTCGCCGTCTTCTTTTGCCTGAATATAACATTGGGAAAAATCAGCTTTTGCTGTTACACCCAGGAATGGATTGTCCATCATTCCGAAGAAATTATAATACTCTTTTCTTTCCCAGTTTTCAATGTCAATGATGTGTTTTGTCATAATATTATAATGTGGTATTTTATACAAAAATAAGCAAAGGCGGATACAGAGTATTATAAATACGAAAAATATTGTTATCTTCGTTAAGATGAAATTAAAGATAGTATTAGATGTCAGAACTTAAGCCAAGCAGCTTCTTCTTTATTATTAAGCTTTTCTCAAAAACAGCAAATAAATTTTTCTCAAATTGTTTTTTTATGAATTCGACTGACTGTATGGCAAAACATATAAATAGTAATTCTACAGAAACCTACAAAGGGCATATTGTTGATATTACCGGAAAATCTGTATTTCCTGGAGTAATAGTTGTGAAAAATGGAGTAATCAGTGATATAATCCGTATAGATTCGGTAGAAGAAAATGCACCTTATTATCTCCCGGCTCTTACAGATGCTCATATTCATATTGAAAGTTCAATGATGACGCCTGTTAATTTCGCCAAAGTGGCTGTTTGTCATGGAGTAATAAATGCTGTTTGTGATCCTCATGAAATAGTAAATGTTTTAGGTATTGCAGGTTTGGATTTCATGATAGGTAATGCAAAAGATTCCCGCTTCAAATTTTTCTTCGGACTTCCGTCGTGTGTTCCATCATCTCATCTGGAAACGGCAGGAGCAAATATTGACGCAAATATGACAAGGGAATACATACGTCGTGACGATATATATTTTCTTGCAGAGATGATGAACTATCCTGGTGTAATTGCCGAAGATAAAGAGGTAATAGGCAAAATAGATGCCGCACTTCAGACAGGGAAAAAGGTTGACGGCCATGCTCCGGGAATAAAAGGAGATGACCTCCGTAAGTATGCCGAAGCCGGTATATCTACAGATCATGAATGTTCTACCATCGAAGAGGCGCGTGAAAGAATCAAGAATGGAATCAAAGTTATTGTAAGAGAAGGTAGTGCTGCACGTAATTTTGATGCTCTTTATTCAATTATTGCAGAAAGTCCTGAGATGGTGATGTTGTGTTCTGATGATAAACATCCGGATGATCTTGTAGCGGGGCATATTGATGCATTGGTGCGTCGTGGCATAGCAAAAGGAATTTCAGTATGGGATATTCTTCAGGCTGCATGTATCAATCCTGTAAATCATTATAAACTGCCTGTCGGGTTGATGAGGAAAGGAGATAATGCTACTTTCATTGCCGTAGATAATCTTGTGGATTTTAATGTGGTTTCAGCAATCATAGACGGTTATTTGGTTTATGATAGTAAAAATGGACTGGTTGATCATAATTTGACAGTGAATGATAGCATAAATATTATGCCTAATAATTTTGAGGCAGAACCGATAACTCTTCAGGATATTTTTCTTGACACATCGAAAGGCTGTGCAAAAGTCATTGTTGCCGTTGATGGAGAGCTTCTGACTGATAAAGAGATTGTTCCTGTTGAGGAATTGTCTGATCCGGAAATACAGAAAATAGTTGTTTATAACCGTTATGGCAACGGCAAGCCTCAGGTAGGATTTATCAAAGGATTCAATATCAGCAATGGAGCCATCGGTGCGACAATTGCTCACGACAGTCATAATATTGTGGCTATAGGTTCTTCAGACCAGTATTTAGTGAAAATCATTAACGCTCTGATTGGATATAAAGGCGGTGTAGGCGTTGTTTCGGATGATGAAACAGATATTTTCCCGCTACCGGTTGCAGGCCTCATGTCACATGAACCGGCAAATACTATTGCAGAAAACTATAATCGTATTAATGCCAAAACAAAGAGTCTTGGATGTAAATTGAAAGCCCCGTTTATAACCATGGCATTTATGGCATTACCGGTTATTCCGGAACTGAAGCTGACAGATAAAGGTTTGGTTGATGTTTCGCGTTTTGATTTTGTAGATGTAGTAAATTGAGAAGGGGTTTAAAACAAATTTAAACACGGAGACACGGAGTACACAGAGGTTTTTTAGCATATTATCTCTGTGACTCCGTGCCTTTGTGTTTAATTTTTATTTTGTTTTGCAATTTCCTGTTAATGATTCTGGATTTTCTTTATTTCTTTTGCTGGAACTCCACCGACAATTGTATTTGCCGGAACATCTTTGGTTACGACTGAACCGGCAGCAACTATTGAATTATCACCTATGGTTACACCTTGCAGGATTGTTGAATTAGAGCCAATCCAAACCTTTTTACCGACAACAATTGGAGCAGGAATCATCGACGCACGTTTTTCAGGGTCAAGACTATGATTTAATGTTGCGAAAACAACATTATGTCCAATCAGACAATCATCTCCCAGTACTATTCCTCCGTGGTCCTGGAAATGGCAACAAGCGTTTATGAATACATTTTTTCCAATTGTGATATTTTTTCCGAAATCAGTATAAAACGGAGGGAAAACACGCAGTGTTTCATTTATTTCCTTTCCGGTTAGAATGGAAATATATTTGCGAATTTCTTCCTGTGTATGATAAGCACTGTTAAGCTCGAAAGTTATTTTGCGTGCTTCTTCGCTCTTCTCGTTCATTAGAGCATAAATCTCATTATTATCAAGAGGTTTGCCAACCTTGACATGTTCAATAAATTCTTCTAAAGTCATATTTGTTATAATTTATAAGATTGCAGCTATTAGGAACAAAGTTCGGAAATGATAGATTTTTTATGGTAGATGAACTACAGAAAAAATGACCTAAATTGCAGAATGTGTTCCGGATAATAATTCCCCGAAAATACATCCGGACCCACGTCGCCGTGGGGCCGTAAATAATCAGAAATATATACGGCCCCACGCGGAGATACATCCGGACCTATTTTGCACGTCTTTCCAGGAGTATTTTATAACACAAAATTTGCCCCTTAAACCTGCGCATTTCCAATAACTTTACCGTATTTTTCTGTTTATCACATTTTATTAGTAATTTTGTATTTGTAAAGTTACTTAAGTTTTACAAATTACTCAGTATAAAAGTTGATAAGGCTGCAGATACAAGTTGACTCGTTAACAGGAATTTGAGCTTGCAAAACTTGAGTTTTATAATATTACGGAAAAATATACGTTATTGTAGTATATATACAAAAGTGACGGCACAGGAGATGAAAAGATTAATATGTATTATATTTTTAGGACTGCTAACCAGTGTATTAGGAGTGAAAGCCCAGTATGATGCAGCCTTAAGCCATTATTTCCTTGCCACAAACTATTATAATCCGGCAGCAGCAGGTTCAACTGAGGATATGAAAATCCTGGCACTTTTCAATCAACAGTGGTTAGGATTTCCCAATGCAGCGCGTTCTTTCTTCGTTACGGCTGATATGCCTTTGAAAATAGGGAAAACGCAACATGGTGTTGGACTTAATGTGTTCACAGAGAGTATAGGTTTGTTTCAGAATACT
This sequence comes from Parabacteroides sp., assembly GCA_034091205.1. GTDB lineage: Bacteria > Bacteroidota > Bacteroidia > Bacteroidales > Tannerellaceae > Parabacteroides. Next base: position 21,585 of record JAXDRC010000016.1, read on the forward strand.
CATCTTGGATTGCAATATGCTTATAAATACAAACTTTTTGGCGGAGTTCTCAGTGGCGGACTTCAGATAGGAGTGGTTAACCAGTCATTCAGCGGTGATAGTATTTATATTCCATCCAGCGACTATCACCAGCAGGTTGACCCGGCTTTCCCTACAACCAAAGTGCAGTCTATGGCTTTAGACATGAATGCCGGTTTGTTTTATACACATAAAAAGTTCTATGCAGGAATAGGTTTCACTCATATCAACTCTCCGGTGCTTGAGCTTGAGGAAAATATATATACTTACATAGGAAGTGTGTTAAATTTAATGGGTGGATACAATATAACATTAAAAAATCCGTTATATGAGTTGCAGCCGTCTGTTTTTCTGCTTACTGATTTGACGAATTTTCATGCGGATATAACAGCAAGGCTGGAATATAATAAAATGTTCAGTGGAGGTTTATCTTGGCGAATAAGCGAATCTGTCGGGTTGCTGCTTGGAGCTAAACTGGGAAGATTTCAGGTTGGATATTCTTACAGTTATCCTACAACGGCAATACGAAAGGTTACTAGCGGAAGCCATGAAGTTGTTGTTCAATACAGGCTTAAGCTGAGTAAAACGAAAACAGGTAAAAACAAGCATAAAAGCGTACGTATATTATAGTATATGAAAAAATTATTAGTAGTACTAATAGCTGTGGCGTCGCTGCTTACATCATGCGGCAAGTCTCTTTCCGGTGGAGGTGGAGAAGTTGTAGGTGTCAGAGGTATGGCTTTTAACGAGCCGGCGCCTTATGGTATGGTTCTGGTTAAGCGTGGTGCTTTCGACATGGGACCATCTGATAAAGATTCAATTTGGGGTATAAATCCTGAAACAAAAGGAATTTCCGTTGATGCATTCTGGATGGATGAAACGGAAATAACAAATGCAAAATACAGACAATTTGTATATTGGGTACGCGACTCAATTATCAGAGAACGTCTTGCCGATCCTGCTTATGGAGGAAATGACTTGTTCAAGATTACTGAAGATAAGTATGGCGAACCTGTAACTCCTCATCTTGACTGGAGCCGTCCTATTCCTTGGAAGAGAGCAAATGAAGATGAAATACGTGCTATTGAAAGTGTGTATTATACAAACCCTGTAACAGGCGAGAAACAGCTTGACCCAAAGCAGATGGTATATAAGTATGAATGGTATGATTACACTTCAGCAGCATTGCGAAAGTATCGTCTGAATCCTGAGGACAGAGTTCGCAACACTGATATCAAGGTTGACCCGAATGAGGTTGTTATGATATCAAAAGATACTGCTTATATTGATGATGAGGGAAATATCGTTAATGAAACTATAACTCGTCCGCTGAGCGGTCCGTGGGATTTCCTTCACACTCGCATGGTGAATATTTATCCCGATGAAACTTGCTGGGTGAATGATTTCAACAATGCTTATAATGAGCCATATATGAGAATGTATTTCAGCCATCCTGGATATGATGACTATCCTGTTGTTGGTGTTTCATGGGAAATGGCAACTGCATTCTGCATTTGGCGTACAAATTTATATAAGCAATCTTTGGTTTTGCCTGCCGGACAAGTTATCGAGCCGTTCCGTTTGCCGACTGAAGGAGAATGGGAATATGCAGCCCGCACAGGAAAGAATGAAAACAAATATCCTTGGGCCGGAGATGATTTGCAGAGTGGCAAAGGTTGTTTCCTTGGAAACTTCAAACCTGGCAAAGGAAATTATACTGAAGACGGACACTTGATTACATCGCGTGTCGCTTCGTTTGCAGCAAATGATTTCGGTTTGTATGATATGGCTGGTAATGTTTCGGAATGGACATCCACAGCCTTTTCTGAGTCAGGTCCGAGTCAGATGAGTGATATGAATCCTGAGTTACGTTATAATGCAGCCAAGGAAGATCCTTATGCGATGAAGAAGAAGGTCGTTCGTGGCGGTTCTTGGAAAGACGTTTCCCAGTTTATACGTTCGGATATGAGAAGTTTTGAATATCAGAACGAAACACGTTCATATATAGGATTCCGCTGTGTGCGTACACAAATCGGTTTCTCAAGAGGAAAGAAATAAGAAATGATTGTCCGGCTGATTAGGGCTGGACAATCTTTATCATAAAAATATCAGACAACATTAAAACATATATTATAATGGGAAAGAAATATAGAAGATATAAAAACATAATGGAAATGTTCCTTTCCAGCGAAAAGGGAAAGCGAGTGTTGAATTTCTGCTATAGCTGGGGCGCTTCTATTGTAATTATCGGTGCATTGTTCAAACTTTTGCACTTGCCATACGCAAATCAGATTTTGTTTGTTGCGATGCTTACTGAAGCTGCCGTGTTCTTCATATCAGCTTTCGAACGTCCTGGAGATGAATATCATTGGGAAGATGTGTTCCCTGTGCTGAAGTCAAAGAACCCGCTTGACCGTCCGGATTTTTCTAAAGGAGATTCAGGTTTGAATAGTATTGTAAATACCGGTGGTACAGTTATAAATATGCAAGGAACAGCTTCAACTGTCAACGGCGCAAATGCTGCGGCTTCTTTAGGTTTGAATGTAACAGAAGAAGATACAAAGAATTTGTCAGACAGTATCAAGAAACTGAGTGGCGCAGCCGAACAGATTTCAAAGATGGCAGAGTTGACTGAAGCTACACAAAAATACTTGGAACAGCTTTCAACAATGGCTGAACAGATGGAGCAGTTCAAGCAGGTGACAACTTCGCTTACTAACGTCTCTTCAACATTGCTCAACTCTTATCAGCATATTACTGAAAACTCAGATGATATAACTCTCAACTCTAAAGGCTATGTTCAGCAGATGGAATCTCTGAACCGCAATATGAGTGGATTGAATGCAGCTTATGAAGCTCAGATGCGTGGAATCTCTATGCAGCTTGAAAATCTTGAACAGATAAATGCAAGCATAGCAAGAATGAGAGATATGTATAACGGTTCTGTTGTTGACAGCTCTGTTTTCAAGAGTGAGACAGAAAAAATGACTCAACAGCTGGCACAGTTGAATCAGGTTTATTCAAGACTGCTTCAGGCGATGACTGTAAATATGGCTCCGCAGCAACCTATGTATCAGCAGCCAATGTATCAGCAACCGCACTATGGGGCGAATTATCAGCAAAATCCATATGTTACTCCACAGCAGTAATATTATAAGATAGAAAGGAATAAAATGGCAGGAATATCTAATAATCCGAATTCGCCTCGTCAGAAGATGATTAATCTGATGTATTTGGTGTTTATTGCAATGATGGCACTGAATGTATCGTCAGAGGTCCTCGATGGCTTTGAACTGGTAGAAGAAAGTTTACACGCTTCTATCGATAATTCAGTTCATCGCAATGAGATTGTTGCCGATGCCTTGAATTCAAGTTATGAGAGCAATCCTGAAAAGGTGAAGGAATGGTATTTGAAAGGCAAGGAAGTAACGGATAAATCCGATTCTTTGTTCAATTATATCCAAGATTTGAAAGTTCGTATTGCCAAGATTGCAGATGGTGAAAATGCAAATGTAAACAACATTGAGCATAAAGATGACCTGGAAGCTGCAACAAGGGTTATGCTGGCTCCTGTTTCTGGAGAAGGAAAGAATTTGCGTGAAGCAATAGATTCATACAGAAGTTTCTTGAGTGAGATGGTTATTGATTCTGCTATGACAACAGTGATTGATGCTTCTCTTTCGACAAAAGCTCCTCGCAAACCTGGACTTAATATCCGTAAATGGGAAGAGGCTTTGTTTGAGAATATGCCGGTTGCTGCTTCAATCACATTGCTTACCAAAATGCAAAGTGACATACGAAACATTGAAGGTCAGGTGCTAAGCTATTTGCTTAACAGCGTTGATATGGGTGATTATCGTGTCAATCAGATAAAGGCTCAGGTAATACCGGAAAGCCAGATTGTTATGCGTGGCGGACAATATAAGGCTAATATTGTTCTGTCGGCTGTCGATTCAACAAAGAGACCTTCGATATTTGTAAACGGCAAGCAGTTGCCTGAAGATAAGGAGGGATTGTTTACTGTAACTGCAGGTTCAACAGGTACATTCCCTATCGAAGGATATATACAGATGCCTAACAGTGAAGGCATAATGGTGAAATATCCGTTCAAGAGCGAATATTTCGTAACAGAACCTAGTGCTACTGTTGCTCCTACTTTGATGAATGTTCTTTATGCCGGAATTTCCAACCCGCTAAGAATTGCAGTTCCGGGTGTTCCAAGCAGTAATGTTACGGCAACAATGACAAACGGAACATTGACCCGAAACGGAGATGTGTGGGAGGCAAAACCAGCTACAGTTGGTAAGGAAGCAGTAGTTTCCGTCAGAGCCAGAATGGCAGATGGCAGAACAGTTGAGATGGCTCAGTCATCATTCCGAGTACGTGCTTTGCCAGACCCGATGCCTTATATAGAATATAAGGATGCAAACGGAAATGTCAAGAAATTCCGTGGTGGCAAGATGTTGAAACGTGATTTGGTTGGTGCCGATGGAATTATGGCTGCTATCGACGATGATTTGCTGAATGTGCCTTTTACGGTTTTGAGTTTCGAGCTGACATTCTTCGATTCTATGGGAAATGTTATTCCTGAAGTTGCTCAGGGAAGAGAGTTCTCACAGCGTCAGAAGGATTATATCCGTCGTTTGGCTCGTGGTAAAAGATTCTATATTACCAGAGTTCTGGTAAAAGGTCCTGATGGCAAGGAACGTACTATTTCACCAATTGAAGTAATAGTGAATTAATATACAGTATATTCGATAAGAAAACAATGAATATGAAACGTATTTATTACATAGCATCTCTTGTGGCAGCTTTGTTTACCTCAATGCCTGTTATGGCACAAGATGATAATTCGTCTGACCAGAATCGCCGAAGGACACCGGTGGCTTCGCGTGGCGAACGCGCAAAGGAAGATGACAATAACGGCCTTCCTGAACTGACAGTGCGTGCTATTGATTTGAACGAACGAATGACTCAGGATATATCAAATGCCCGTTGGATGCGTGTTATATATCGTCAGATTGATTTGACCAAAGAAGCCAATGCTCCTTTGTATTATCCCATTCAGCCTATGAACGGACAGATGAATCTGTTCTCAACCATATTCCAACTTATATGTGACGACAAGCTGGATGTATATGAATATCTTGACGGATATGAAGATTTCAGCGAATCGCGCAAGGTTGTACTAAAGGATATGCTGGACAGATTCCATATCTTTTATGATGAGGTGCCGGCGAAAGGTGACAAGCCTGCATCTTTCATAGTTAATGAAAGCGATATTCCTTCTGCAGACGTAAAGTCGTATTATGTGAAAGAAGCATGGTATTTCGACCAGCAGAATTCCGTATTCGATGTAAAGACATTGGCTATTTGTCCTATTCTTACATCAAATGGAGATATTGGTGAAACAACTATGGCTATGTTTTGGATTCCTTACGAATCTATACGTCCTTATATAAACAATACTTATATCATGACATCAAACACAAACAATGTCATGACGTTTACTTATGACGATTATTTCCGCAGACGTATGTTTGAGGGTGATATTATCAAAACTCAGAATTTGCTGAATCAGCCGCTTCAGGCATATTGCCCGACTCCGGATTCTTTGAAAAAGGAACAGGAAAAGATAGAAAATCAGCTTGTCGCTTTTGAAAAATCCCTTTGGATGCAGCCTGATACTACAGCTGTAGCTGCAAATAGCAAGGATGCAAAGAAAGCAGCCAAGAAAGAGAAGGAAGTAGCGGAGAAGAGCAAGGAAAAGGAAACTAAGGTTAAAACTAAGGCTCCGAAACCTGCAAATACAACTCCGACTCGTTCGGTGCGACGCCGTAGATAAATAAGTTTTTTCTAATAATATTTTCTTCAAAAAGGTCGGTATCTTTTTATAGAAACACTGTAATGTTTCTGAGAAAAGATACCGACCTTTTCTTATTTATATATTCTCCTAATGATAAGATGCGCTTCGGTAGAATCAATCAAAAACAAGTTTATGATTTGTCTCTACGCTCACCTTTGCTTATCTTTGTAGCAGAATTTTATTTACCAATAATATAATAGAGAAAGAATTATGATTACATCAGACCAACTACACGATGTGTTGGAGCGCGAGCAGGCGCTGAGGGGGTATCTTTGACATCGATGGTAAAACCATCCAGCTTGAAGAAGAGGAACTTCGTACACATGACCCTGGTTTCTGGGAAGATGCAAAACGTGCCGAAGCACAGATGAAAAAGGTTAAAGACCTTAAGAAATGGATAGAACTATATAACGAAGTGAAGAGTGCAGCAGAAGAGTTGCAACTTGCTTATGAATATGTAAAAGAAGGTATAGTTTCTGAAGAAGAAGTTGACCAAAGCTATAGTCATGCAATAGAATTGGTGGAGAATCTTGAGTTCAGAAATATGCTTCGTGAGGAAGCCGACCAGATGAGTTGCGTTCTCAAAATCAACTCCGGTGCTGGTGGAACTGAAAGTCAGGACTGGGCTTCAATGCTTATGCGTATGTATATGCGCTGGGGCGAAAGTAATGGATATAAAGTTACTATTGCCAACTTGCAGGAAGGTGATGAGGCAGGTATAAAAACTGTGACTTTCAATATTGAAGGAGATTATGCTTTCGGATATTTGAAGAGTGAAAACGGAGTTCACCGTCTTGTTCGCGTTTCTCCTTATAATGCTCAGGGAAAGCGAATGACATCTTTTGCTTCTGTTTTCGTAACTCCTCTTGTTGACGATACAATCGAAGTGAAGATCGACCCGGCTGCAATTTCATGGGATACATTCCGTTCCGGTGGTGCCGGCGGACAGAACGTAAACAAGGTGGAATCCGGTGTGCGTTTGCGTTATCAGTTCAAAGATCCTTATACGGGAGAAGAGGAAGAAATCCTTATTGAAAATACAGAAACGCGCGACCAGCCAAAGAACCGTGAGAACGCTATGCGCCAGTTGCGCTCAATCTTGTATGATAAAGAATTGAAGCATCGCATGGCTGAGCAGGCTAAAATTGAGGCTGGAAAGAAGAAAATCGAATGGGGTTCGCAGATAAGAAGTTATGTGTTTGACGACCGTCGTGTGAAAGACCATCGTACAAACTATCAAACATCTGATGTAAACGGTGTTATGGATGGTAAAATTGATGGTTTTATCAAGGCTTATCTGATGGAATTCGCAGCATCTGATGCTACTGAAAAGTAGATTTTTCAAAATAAATTTGCATAATTCAATAATATGTTGTAATATTGCATCCGATTTCAGAGGGCAACTCTCCTCTGAATCCCGGTCCTATAGCTCAGTTGGTTAGAGCACCTGACTCATAATCAGGGAGTCCTTGGTTCAAGCCCAAGTGGGACCACAAAAAATTACCCCGAAGTTCTGAACTTCGGGGTTTTTTGTTTTATTCAGTTATTACTGAAAATTCACCAATTGATGCTTGAGGAACGTCGTCAACAGAACGAACATTCACAAATCTGATTTCCTTTCCATTTACAGGAGCAAACAAAATTTCCTGTTCTATTGGATTAGCCTTTATATTTGAGAATTCTCCGGAAGAAACAAGCTTGTCGTCAACATACAGCTGATATTTTGAAATATGTCCGCCGGAAAATCTGTTCTGATCAGGAGTATAGCGGAATCCTTTCAATTTATATGTTTTATCTAACGAAATTGTTATTTCCTGTTTTTTCTCAGGCATAATTACACATGTGCGTCCGTTTCCATCAAATAAGTTTTTAGGCTCTTTTGATTCAGGATATATCAAAGTATATGCTGTTGAAGGAATATCGAATTCCTTAAAGCTTACCGGACTATATTTGTCGAAAGTCTTGTCATAAGCGATAGCCTTTATGGTTCCTTTTTTAGGGAACTCAATGCTGCTGCTATATACATTTGATTCTTTTGTCGGTTCTGAGCCATCTGTCGTATAATAAATTATAGCATTTGCATCACCGGATTTGATGTTTACCATATTATCTCCATCACGTGTGATGACTGGTTCTGTAATCAAAGCCGGAGCAAGATAAGCTTCTACATTATTTATGCATAACGGACCTCTTGCGTCACGGAAATTAACACGCAATTTCTTTGCTTTTACAGTGTGGAAACGCACGATACGTTTGTAACCGACAGTAGTAGTAGAGTCAACAGATTCTACCGGCTGCCACATACCATTGTTTTCATACTCGATATCGAATTTGCGTACACGCTGTCCTAATGGAATATATTCCTGCAACAAAAGTCTGTTGACGTTAGTTTCTGAAGGCAAAGTGAAAGTAAGGCTTCCTGTGTTCACTCCATCATCTGTTGCCCAATAGCTGTCCCAGTTTCCGTCTGTTGTATTGTTTGCGCTGAAATTCTGTCCACGGCGGCTGCTTGATTCCACATACGCGCCTTTAAGAAGATTGGTCTTGAAATCTTCCTGAATGGTCTTGTACCATTCAACGGCACGGATTGAGTCTGAAGCTGGAATCTTTCCTGTCAAAGCAACAGGGAAGTTAAGAAGGAAGTTTGCATTATGTCCAACGCTTCTGTAATACAAATCAACCATCGTAGCAAGAGATTTAACCTGATGGTCTTCTCTTTCATGATAGAACCATCCCGGACGGATAGAAACGTCACATTCTCCGCCTAACCATTGTTTCTGGTTTTCATCTCCCCACATACTGTGGTTATAGTTTTTCATCATTGGTTCTGGTGCATAAATGCTCCAGTGAGTATCTCCAGACCAACCATCTTCATTACCAATCCATCTGATATCAGGAACAGTTCCTCCGAAAATCATAGCATTCGGATGCTTTGCCTTGATTGATTCTTTGGCGCGTTCGTAGTTGTAATAAGTTTTGGCGTTGATTGAGCGTTTTTCGTTTGTACCGCCATACCAGCCATCTCCACCATTTGCACCGTCGAACCAGAATTCAAACAGCGGACCATAGTTGCTGATAAGCTCATTAATCTGTGCATGATAAGTTTCAACATAAGCCTCAGTTCCGTAGTTGGCATTGTTTCTATCCCAAGGCGACAAATACAAACCAAACTTAAGTCCGTATTTCTTACAAGCATCAGACAGATCTCTTACCATGTCTCCCTTTCCATTTTTCCAAGGAGAATTCTTTACACTGTATTCTGTTGTTTGGGTTGGCCAAAGACAGAAACCATCGTGATGTTTTGCAGTAAGGATGACACCTTTTAGACCTGCAGCCTTAATAGTTCTTACCCATTGTTCGCAGTCCAATTCAACAGGATTGAATGTAGATGCAGGAGTATTTCCATATCCCCATTCCAAATCGTTGAATGTGTTCAGTCCGAAATGCACAAAAGCATAAGTTTCCATTTTATGCCATTCAACCTGTTCCGGTGTAGGAACCGGCATAATCGGAGCCGGAGGATTGGAATTGTCGCAGGAAGATAAAGCAATGGCGGCAAGGCTTACCGTTAGGATTGATTTAAAATTGTGTTTCATGTTTTTAATTATATGGATTTTTATATGTAATGTTTTCTGAGTGATTCCGTTTTCTGCTTCAAATCTACGGAAAAATATTGCCAAAAGCTATATTTTGCATTTATTATCCGGTGTTTAATATTTATTAGCGCAAAAATGCTTGACAATTACTTGCATTAGCTATATTTTTGCACCGTGGTTTTTTCATAATAGTATTAGATTTAAGGTTAACAAAGTTTGATTAGGGGTTGTCGTGAGACAGCCTTTAATTGTTTATAGGGGGGTGTATAGGAAAAAGAAAAACCCCGTCATACATAAACCAAATATGCGACGGGGCTAAAAAGGTTCTGTCTGCCAATCAATATTGGAAGCTAATCTTATCTAGTTATGAATTTGAAAGATTCCTTTTGTATACATATATGATAATCCAACTTTGTTTTTTATTGTGCTTTTAGAATCTGAAAGCAATTCCCAAGTCAGCTACAAACTGTCCTCCATTTTTGTAGATTTGGTATTTAGCTTCTAATCCGAGACCAATATGTTCTGTGAAAAAGTATTGTCCTCCAACTCCTAGGTTAAGGCCGAAATAACCTTCTGAATCACTATCTTTGTAACCTTCCATGTCCACAGAAGCTTTTAGGCTGTGGTAATGTAGACCAGCAAGTGGATATATAACATATTGTGCTTCGTTCAAAATATTCCAATGGACATCTGCATTTATATCCCAACGTTTGATTTTACAATCTGCTATATCTCCAATATTCACTCCGGCGTATTCATCGATAGATTTAGGAATATAATAACTGAATGATGGTGCAATGGAAAATTTCTCTGAGAAATTATATATTCCTTGAATACCAATTGCACCTTTGGGTATATCCATTTCTAATCCTTCCCCATCATCAATACTGCCTTCCGTTCCGAATCCTCCATAAATTCTTGCACCCCATTTGTAGTCTTGAGCGGAAACAAGTGCGATGTTTGCAACAAGCAAAGCAATCATAAATAAAATCTTTTTCATACTGTAAAAATTTAAGTTAGTAAATATTAATTATGTTTTTAATTGATTTTTAAATGTAAAATAAAGTTGACTATAAGATTCAATCTATTTTGATGAAAAAGGTTTCATTTCCATAAATGAGAGTTATTTACGAAAAATGAGATATTTTGTAGGTAAAATGAGACTTTGGTTTTATTTGTATATAATGAATATGTGGAATTTTAAATTGTATATTTCGATAGAAAAGGCTTACATCTTTTTGTGTTTTTTGATAACACGAAGTAAACATAAAAGTTTTATTTTTGTGACTTTAAAATATTGATGATATGAAACGGTATATAAAAATTTGCAAGCTGATTATTCTTTGCTTTATCAGCTTTTTTATACGGTTGCAAGCCCAGGAAATGCAGCCTATGCCAATCGACCCAAAGGTCAGATACGGAAAGTTGGACAATGGTTTGACTTATTATATCAGGCACAATGAGCTGCCGGAAAACAGAGCTGATTTTTATATCGCGCAGAATGTCGGCTCGGTTTTGGAGGAAGACAATCAGGCTGGCCTTGCTCACTTCCTTGAACATATGGCTTTCAACGGTACAAAGAATTTCCCGGAAAATGGAATTGACAAATATCTCCAAAGCGTTGGAATGAGAATGGGAGAAAACCTGAATGCATATACATCATTCGACGAAACTGTATATACAATTATCAATGCTCCTGTTGATAAGCCTAATGTCTTGGATAGTTGTTTGCTTATTCTGCACGACTGGTCAAACTCTCTTGCTCTTACAGATTCAATGATTGAGAAAGAGCGAGGAATTATCCGTGAAGAATGGCGAACCAGACGTGATGCCAGCCAAAGACTTATGGAAAAGCAGTTGCAACAAATGTTTCCAGGAAATAAATATGCCAACAGAATTCCAATCGGTTCGATAGATGTGATAAACAATTTCAAGCCCGAAGAACTGAGAGCATACTATAAGAAATGGTATCGTCCGGATTTGCAGGCTATAATTGTTGTAGGTGATGTGGATGTTGATACTGTTGAGAAAACAATAAAGACAATGTTTTCCGATATTCCTGCTCCGGTTAATCCTGCAAAACGTGAATATGTGTCTGTAGCGGATAATGACGAGCCTATTGTTTCCATTGCAACAGACAAAGAAGCATCGAGCACAATAATCTATATTTATCATAAATATGACCCGATGCCAGCTCAGCTTCGTTCAACTGCCGCCGGTCTGATAACTGATTATATCTCTGCCGTATGTTCTCAGATATTGAATGAAAGACTTGAAGCATTGCTTCACCAGGCAAATCCTCCATTCGTATATGCTGAGGCTTATGACGGTGATTTTATGGTAGCGCGTACGAAAGATGCGTTTACAATTGCTGCTATAGCAAAAGAAGGTGAGATAGACTCTACAATGACAACTCTTGTACGTGAGATGGAACGTGCCCGTCAATTCGGTTTTACGGTTTCAGAATATGAAAGAGCTAAAATAAATATACTGAAACAATATGAATCAGCCTTCAATGAACGTGACAAGCAGAAGAACAGCTCTTACACCAAGGAATATGTCAACCATTTCACCGAGGGCGGATATATTCCCGGAATTGAAACTGAATATACTCTTATCAATCAGATTGCACCAAATATTACAGTAGAACAGGTGAATCAGTATTTATCTCAAGTAATAGGAGAGAAGAATATTGTCCTTGCTATTAGCGGTCCGGAGAAAGAAGGAGTCGTTTATCCAACCGAGTCAGAACTTTTGGAAATGTTCAACAAAGCAAGAAGCCAGAAAGTGGAACCTTATAAAGAAGAAGTGAACAATGACCCGCTTATTCCTGAACTTCCTGCTCCCGGAAAAATCGTCAAAGAAGAACACGATGGTTTGTTTGACGCAACAGTTCTTACATTGAGTAATGGTGTTCGTGTGGTTCTTAAGCCAACAGAGTATAAGAAAGACGAGATACAGATGACCGCAACCAGTCCTGGCGGAAGCTTTATGGTCGGAATTGACGATGCGAAGAATATGAAAGTGTTCAATTCTGTTATCGGACTTGGTGGTTTGGGCAACTTCTCTGCAATTGACTTGAGTAAGAAACTGGCAGGAAAGAAAGTTTCTTGCTCCGCTTCGCTTGGTGTTGACAATGAAAGCCTGAACGGTTATGCTTCGCCGGATGATGTTAAAACATTGTTCGAGTTGATTTATCTTGCAATGACTTCGCCACGTACAGACAATGACGCTTATGCTTCATTCGAGAGCAGAATGAAAGCTCAGCTGGAAAATGCTAAGCTCGATCCGTCAACAGCGTTGAACGATACAATCTCAAAGGTTGTTTACAATAATCATCCACGTGCTGTTTCACTCGAAGCAGAAGATTTCGATAAGATTAGTTATCAGCGCATACATGATATTTATAAAGAAAGATATGGTGATGCTTCCGACTTTACTTTCACATTTGTAGGTAATTTGAATGTGGACAGTATACGTCCGTATATTGAGCAATATATTGCCACTTTGCCTGCCAACGGACGTGTGGATAATCCTTCGCCGGATGCTTTGCCTAAAATAGCGAAAGGGGAATTAGAGAACCATTTCAGCCGTGAGATGCAAACTCCTAAATCGTCAGTATTCCAGCTTTATTCCGGCAAAAGCGAATACAACTTGAAGAATTTGCTTACAGCTTCGTTGCTGAGCCAGATTCTGGATCTTGTATATACCGAAACTATCCGTGAGGCTGAGGGCGGAAGTTATGGCGTTTATGCCGGCGTTTCGTTGAGCGATTTCCCTAAAGGACAAACAACATTGCAAGTGTTCTTTGATACAGATCCGGAGAAATGGGAAAATATGGTAAGAATTGTTGACGAAGAGATTCAGCGTATTGCAACCGAAGGTCCTAAATCAGAACATTTGACAAAGAGCCGTGATAATATGTTGAAACGTCACAATGAGCGTTTGCAGGAAAACTCTTATTGGCTGAATGTGATAGATTCTTATTATTTCCGAGGTTTGGATGCCTATACCAATTATAAAGAAACACTTGAAAGCATTACTGCTGACGATATAAAGAAATTCATGAGTGATTTCATCAGTCAGGGCAATTGTGTGGAAGTTGTTATGGGACCGAAATAATATAATCTGAATAGAAACTAAAAAGAGGCTGTGTCAAAATAAGTTTAAACACAGAGTCAGAGATACAGAGTTTATATTTTATTTATAGTCAATATGTATCCTCTGTGACTTTGTGCCTCTGTGTTTCATTCTTTTCGTTTTGACACAGCTTCTTTTTTACTATAATCTTGTCAACTTGTATCTGAAGCCTTGTCAACTATATAATTATTTCAATTTTGACATAAACTTTTCTCTGTCCACAATATATCTTATGTGAGTTCCTTCACCAACGATGCCCTTTGTATCTGATGCTGAAACTTCGAAAGTAAGTTTACGTCCGTCAATTTCTTTAAGAACGGCAGTTGCAGTAACTGTTTCTCCGATAGCAGAAGGTTTTACATGACTTGTCTGCATCATAGCTCCCACTGTAGTTGAACCTTCCGGAAGTGAATCTGCTACAGCTTTCATTGCCGCATTTTCCATTAGGGCAACCAAAGCCGGAGTTGCAAACACTTCCAAATCACCTGAGCCCATTGTAATAGCCAGGTTATCAGTGTTAACAGTAACACTGCTGCTAAATTTTAATCCTGTTTCCATAAAATAAATATTTCGTTATACATCTATATCTTTCTCTTTCTGATAGAAATCATTTCCGCTTGGACGCTGGAAAACCTGCAGGCCGAATTCCGGAACAATAGCAATAATATAATTGAACAAATCAGCCTGAATATTTTCATATTCAACCCAATCTTTTTTCTTCGAGAAGCAATATATCTCCATAGGCAATCCTTCCGGAGTCGGTTGCATCTGACGGAACATCAGCGTCATATCATTGTTCACATTTTTATGTTTTTGCAGAAAAGAAATTATATGTCTGCGGAAAATCTCAAGGTTGACAGTTCTGTCGTCGATTACCATATCTTCCGGAATAAGTCCTTTTTCCATATATCTCTTTATTTCTTCTGAAGAACAGAAATGCACAGTCCGCATATCAATGTTCAGCGAACGCTTTATTCGTCGTCCATCACTCTCGCGCATCCCTCGCCAGTTCTGGAAAGAATCACTCACGAGAACGTATGGAGGAATTGTAGTAATAGTCTTGTCAAAGTTCTGAACCTTAACAGTTGTCAGCGACACTTCCACCACGGTTCCGTCAGCCCCATATTTAGGCATCGTAATCCAGTCGCCCGGCCGGAGCATATCATTAGCCGAAAGCTGAACACCTGCCACCAAACCTAGGATACTGTCCTTGAATATCAACATCAGAATAGCGGCTGAAGCGCCAAGTCCGGCAAGTATGGATGTTGCGTCTCTGTCAATCAGTATGCTAATTATCAGAATTATTCCGACACCGATAGATATCAGATTAATCATCTGATAAATACCTTTTAGCGGGCGGTTTCGCAGGCGCTCGTGTTCGTTTGAAATATCGTTGAGAGTGTTCATAAACAGATTTATGAGTTTAAGCACCACAACAATAAGATAAACCATACATGCCTTTTGAGATATATCTAAAAGAGTAGGCTGTTTGAAAAACAGAAGCGGAAGAAACATATACCATATAATAGGCGGAATGATTCTGCTGAAAGCCGTCAACATACTGCTGCTGAACATATAATCGTCCCAAGTTACCTTTGTTTTCTCTGCTATACGCTGTACTACCGGCATAACCAAATGCCTGAATGTCCTGGTGGCAATAAACGATGTAAGGACAATCACAAACAGAATTACAGCTCTTGTTCCCCAATCTAAATGCTGATTCTGTACGCCCAGCTCAATCATTTCATTGGCAATAAGATTGTTAAGCTCGTTCATAAAATTCGTTTCTATTTAGTATTTGTAAAAATGAAGATACGTAATAGTTCCGATATATTATATTTTTATTCTTTAAAAAAAGATATGTGTATATAATATGGTGATTTAAAGGTGTTTGTATTTTCGGGTAGTTCTTATGGGTTAGAAAACTTTTCTATAATTTATGGAAAAAGTTTTCATATATTGTCTCAGTTTTATTTATTGACACACCATTATATACAGGAAGTTACCGGAGGTATGTTTCACAATCTTTTTATCTGTTTAATAATCAGGGAAATGATGTGAATTAACAACAATTTTTAACATGTATTCCAGTCTTACGTGATTCGTGATTTTTTACGATAAGGAATTTATGTGGAGGAATGATGAAATATCAAAGGATAAAAACATGGATGTTAAAAAATATTTTGAAGTCACAGGATGTTTTTGATAACCAGAAATATAAATAAGTTGTGAAACATGCATTTGGAAACCTCCAGGTTCTTCGTCAATTTAGGTGGAGATTTCGCAGCATTTTAAAGACATAATTCTTTGAAACAAAAAGAGATTCACTAGATTTTTTGTAGTGTTGTTTCTATGAAAGATATTACAAGGAATCAAATAACCATTAAATATTGTG
>JAXDRC010000017.1:0-40632 GCA_034091205.1 Parabacteroides sp.
AGTATATACGCTACTACAACAATGACAGGATCAAACTGAGGCTGAATGGAAAGAGCCCGGTACAATACCGAGCCCTATTCCAATCGAAGTCCGCCTCCTAATATAATGTTAAACCGTCCAACTTTTGGGGGTCATATCAAAGCTGCCTACCTTTTTTTATGAATATCACGAGTAAATATTTCCAATGTTTATTTTATGCTTCCGTCACATCATTTTTCTGATTATAAATGATTTGGAAAAATGGTGAAACTTGCTTTTGGAAAGTCTCTGTATATTATTTTATCACAAACTTGTCAAATCCAGCGGATGAAATAGAATAGTAGCTTGTGGAATCACCGCAAATCAGATAATATTCTATCATCGGAAGTTTTGCTCTTAACTTCTCGGCTCCGTCGCTTCCCAGAACCATGCAGGCTGTAGCGCAAGCATCGGCAAGCATTGCTGTAGGTGCGATTATAGTTGCGCTCAGAACATCTCTTTGCACAGGAGCACCTTCTCTCGGGTCAATAGTATGGGCATATTTCTTGCCGTCTTTAATGTAGAAATTACGATAGTTACCCGATGTAGCCATACCTCTTCTGCCATTGTTTACGGCATTTTCCTCGCTCAAATCTTTTGGCCAAAGCTGAATTATAGTCTGGAGTTCCTGATTTATACCTTCTGAATCGTCTTGAGGTTTGTTAATTCCCAGTCGCCAGTAGTCACCTCGCTGGTTCTTTCCTTTGGCAACAATTTCACCGCCAAATTCAACCATATAATCAGTGATTCCATGTCTGTCGAAACAGTCGGCAATCATGTCGCACACTGTTCCGTCCGCAATTGAAGAACAGTTGAGCAGCAGTCTTGGGTCATCTTTCTTGATAATCCCATTCTCAAGATGTACTTTCTGATAACCTATAAACTCTTTGACGCTGTCAATATTTGCCTGGCTTATACTGTCTTTATTGCTGAACCCGAATCCCCAAAGATTAATCAGTGGAGCGCAAGTTATATCATAAGCACCGTCTGTATATGCAGAAACAAGCATTGCAGTGCGGAACAGGCTTGTGAAAACAGAATCTTCAACAGCCATATTCTTGTTCTGGTTGATATGCGAAACTACAGATGTTGAGTCAAAAGCATTAAACAGATGGTAGAATCTGTCTAGTTCGCCTTTTATTTCCTCATCCAGAGGTTCTGTATATGCATATTTAATATGAAAAGGAGTATGAAGTCTTCCGCTATATTCGAAATACTGCACAGACGGTTGCTTGCATGCCAGCAGTGACATGCAACAACCGATAATCAATATAATAAACTTTTTCATCAGAATTCAGAAGTGAAATGGAACTTGATATCAGGGAAATCCTGTTGAGCCATCATCAGCACGTAACCGGAATCAGCCAGATAAACATCGCGTCCTTCCTTATCGACAGCCATATACTGGGCTTTGCGTTTCTTGAAATTCTCAAGCATAACCTGATTATCACTTTCTATCCAGCAAGCTTTATAGAGGCTGACCGGTTCCCATTTACATTGAGCTCCATATTCATGAAGCAAACGATACTGGATAACTTCGAACTGAAGCTGGCCGACAGTTCCGATAATCTTTCGTCCGTTGAACTGGTTTGTGAACAACTGAGCCACACCTTCGTCCATCAACTGCTCGATACCTTTGTTCAGCTGTTTAGCCTTCATCGGGTCTGCATTCTCAATATATTTGAACATTTCAGGAGAGAAGCTTGGCAAACCTTTGAAATGAAGCTCTTCTCCGGCAGTAAGTGTATCACCGATTTTGAAGTTTCCTGTATCTGGCAAACCTACAATATCTCCGGCAAAAGCCTCGTCAACAACTTCCTTCTTCTGAGCCATGAAGGCTGTCGGACTGCTGAAACGCATCATTTTTCCGAATCTTACGTGCTTGTAATTGACGTTTCTTTCGAATTTACCCGAGCATATTTTCACGAAAGCAATACAACTTCTGTGGTTAGGGTCCATATTTGCATGGATTTTGAATACGAAACCGGTGAAAGCTTCTTCTTCCGGGTCAACAGCTCTTTCAACAGCCTGGACAGGACGTGGAGAAGGAGCAATCTTGATGAAGCAGTCAAGAAGTTCTTTTACACCGAAATTGTTCAATGCCGAACCGAAGAATACAGGAGCAATATCACCAGACAAATATGTGTTTACATCGAAATCCGGATATACACCTTCGATAAGTTCAATGTCTTCACGCAATTTTGCAGCCTGAGCCGGGTCGATATAGTTTTCCAGTTCAGGACTGTTTATATCCTTGAATTCTACGTTTTCAGTTACATACTGTTTGCTCGGAGTGTAAAGGTTCAGTTTCTCTTCATAAATATTATACACACCGCGGAAACGTTGTCCCATATCTATAGGCCAGCTTAGCGGACGAACCTTAATGTGAAGTTCTTCTTCAATTTCATCGAGCAAATCAAATGGGTCTTTACCGTCGCGGTCCATTTTGTTCACGAACACGATAACCGGAGTCTTACGCATACGGCAAACTTCCATCAGTTTACGAGTCTGCGCTTCCACACCTTTTGCGATGTCAATAACGATGATAACGCTATCCACAGCTGTCAATGTACGGAAAGTATCTTCGGCAAAATCCTGGTGACCGGGAGTGTCCAGGATATTGATTTTATGATCGGCATAATCAAAAGCCATCACAGATGTTGCGACAGAAATACCACGCTGTTTTTCTATTTCCATCCAGTCTGAAGTGGCTGTCTTTTTGATTTTGTTTGATTTTACAGCTCCCGCGACGTGGATTGCACCACCAAACAGAAGTAACTTTTCTGTAAGTGTTGTCTTACCTGCGTCAGGGTGACTGATGATAGCAAATGTTCTTCTTCTCTTGATTTCGTCTGAAAATTGACTCATGTTTGTTTATGTTATTTATATTGTTTAATCTTCCAATTCCAACTCACCGTTCATATCAGCTCTGTATTTTTCGGCCAGTATTGCAAGGAAAGAACTGATTTGTTTGATTGCCTCAAGTGTTTCTGCCGAAATTTCCTTTCCCTGCATTCTTAGCACCAGATAGCCATATACTGCCGAAAAGCAAGTCTCCAGTTCCGGCAAATCATTTCCTCCGGATTTGCTTCTGAGCTGGACGATATAAGGCAAAGTCTTATAATATGCAGCACCATAAATCATTTCCTTAGGAGTTTTCAGCAGCTTAAGATGTAAATCAGTAAGAGTTATTATTACATTCTTGTTGAGCTGTATATGTCCTTTTTCCATGACGCCTTCTTCACGCATCATGTTGATAATCTCTTCATACCATTGTTCAATCTGCTTTTTTACCTCTTCCGGTTGTTCGTAATGCGAGATAATAGTTCGTTTAATGGAATCCATATCAAAATTGTTGGCACGGATAAGGTCTTCCACTTGCCACATATATAGCAGATATTCAGCAATGTTTTCTTTTCTTTTTTTCTGGGCAATAATCACGGCAAAATCGTTCTTTAAAAATTAGTTTATTTTAAAAAGTTGACAAGGCTACAGAGACGAGTTGACAAGGTAAAATACCTGTTGTTATTAATTATCCAAGAACGCTTGTCAACTCGTTTTCTTGTTAACTCGTCATCTGTATATTTCAGACACAGCCTGATAGAAATTCTTGTCGTTTATTCCAATCTGCCTGCATGCAAGTCTTGCTGCGTTCAGATTTATCAGGAAATATGAGTCAGTTACCTTTATAGGATATTCTCCATATCTGGTTTGAAGATATGTGTTTCCGTCTTTTTCTACAATTTCATGCTTGTTGAAAGGAATTGCAGTAATATCATTTCTGATTTCTTCAACCAACTGGCTTATCACCGGATCACCACCATAATAAATAAGTTTGCCTTCACGCTCAATAGATGTGGAGAAATACCTGTAAGTACTGATATAAGCTTCAGGAGTTGTATGGTCTGTTGATAATTCCCAAGTAAGATTTGTCAGTACGGCAATATGCGGACGGTAAAACTCCAGTTGCGAGCGTTTTTCCAGTTTGGACGTTATGTGCTCGTCGCCTTCAATCAAAGCTATTCGTGATTCATAGTTGAAATGAATCTTGTCTTCAAGTGAAGGGATAGTACTTGTTGCCGCATAGTCGAACGCCATCTTTTGCTTCTTCATTGCAGCAACCATCATCGATAATATTGTACGTTTTCCTCTGCTTCCGGCAACCACTACCCGTATTTTGGACTTTGTCCTGTGATAAATGAAGTCCGGAATAGATTGAACCAGCAATCCAAGTTGCTTTGCCATAATTAGTTCCGGGTTGTCTGCTCCAACTGTGCCACCTAAAACAACAGCCTGTATGTTTTTATTCATCAGTTCCGGAAACCATCCGTTACCATGACATATATATCCCTTGTCTTCAAAGGATTTCAGTTGTTCCTCAGACAAGTCTTCTCCGGAAACACTGACTTCAAATCCTTTGTCTTTTATAGCCTTTGCTATTTCAGGCATCAGGGAGTCTGTTATCGAGATTAAATGAACTTTATACATTGTTTGGTATTTGTATGCAAAAATACGACTTTTAGCTGGAATAGGAACATTTTGTGTATTTGAAAATAACACTTACTTTTGAGAGTTTTCACTATTGTGTATTATGATAGATATTTTTGATACAGGTTATTTTTATGCCGATGGCGGCGCAATGTTTGGTGCTGTGCCAAAAACAGCTTGGAGCAGACGTTATGAGAGTGACGGGCAGAACGGATGTGTGCTTGCAATGCGCAGCGTCCTTGTGGAGAATTCCGGACATCTTATACTGATAGATGCCGGAGCCGGTAATTATCACCCGTCCAAGATGTCTTATTATCGTTTCTTTAATCTTAAATCAGTTGAGCAGTGCCTTGAGGAGAAAGGGTATCATCCGGAGGATATTACCGATGTAATCCTTACTCACTTGCATTTTGACCATTGTGGCGGATGCGCTGTGTCAGAAGATAATGGTAAATTCCGTATGGCTTTTCCCAATGCCCGTCATTGGGTAGGTAGGGGGCAATGGGATAATTTTCTCAAACCTCATGCTCTTGAAAAAGATTCGTTTTTCATTGATGATATGAAGTCGGTAGAAGATTCCGGCTTGTTAAGATTGGTTGAGTCGGATGAGAATGTTATTCCTGGATTTAGTTTGAAACTTGCCGACGGACATACTCATGGACAAATCATTCCTTATATTACAATAAATGGTGAGACACTGGTCTTTGCCGGAGATGTAATACCTTTGGCTGCCAGTGTGTCACCAGAGTGGATTTCGGCTTATGATATTGCCCCGCTTCGCTCATATGATTCAAAAATCAGATTGCTGGACGAAGCTGCAGAGAATAGTCAGCGAATAATTTTCTGTCACGATGCCTATACAGTTTCTTCAAAAGTCCGAAAAACAAAAAGCGGACTTTATTTGCTTGATCGCGGCAGTTTAATAGCGTCAAAGCCTATTCCTCAAATTCTTCAGGAAGATTGACGAGGAACAGATTGTTTGTAGCACGTGTAAAAGCCGTATATAACCATCTGTAGAAATCTTCGCCGAGCATTTCTTCCGTTATATAGCCGATGTCAAGGAAAACATTCATCCACTGGCCGCCCTGGGCTTTGTGGCATGTGACGGCATAAGCGTATTTGACCTGCACTGCATTATAGTGTGGGTCTGCTTTCATTTTTTTCATCTTTCCGGCTTTTGTCGTTATTTCTTCATAATCTTCGAGAACAGAATAAAACAGTTTGTCGTTATCTTCTCTCGACAAGGCTGGTGAATCAGTCTGCAACGCGTCCAGCAGTATTTTTATTTCCTTTTCAATATCATAATCCGGAAAATAAACCAGCACATCTGCAAATCTGAAACCATACATTTCATAAGTTCTCCGGACTTTCATAATCTTGATGATTTCACCGTTGGCTATGAAATCCATTTCTTTATTATCTGTCATCCAGAAGTAGTTGTTTTTTGCAACCATCAGTCTGTCACCGTTCGACAGTTCTTCCTCACGATATAGAATACGGTTTCTTATACCATTGTTATATATTGTAGCTCTTTTGTTTGAGCGTGCAATAATCATTGTATCTTCAATCCCGTCACGGTTATATGCTGCCGAAATCTCTTCAATCAAGTCTTCGCCCGAAACTTTACGGAAATCCTGGAATCCTTTTATAGCCAGTTTAGGGAAAATTTCAACTGTTTCGTTTCTCAAAGCATCTCTCAATCTGGTGGCATTATATAGTATTCCGGAATCTTTACTTTGTCTTACAACCTGCGTCAGCTTCACTTCCATTACCGTTAGGTTGTATCCTTCAAGAACATTTTTGTCCAATGCAGGGCTTGTAGTCTGCATAACCGGTGGAAGCTGTGCCTCATCTCCCATAATTATCATACGGCAGTTGTCTCCGCTATAGACATATTGTATAAGATCATCCAATAATCGTCCGGAACCGAAAAAATAAGAATCTATACTTTGATTTGCTATCATGGATGCTTCATCTACGATAAAAATTGTATCTTTGTGAAGGTTTTCTGCCGGAAGGAAATTGCTCAAGTCATTTGAAAAAGTCTTCTGCCGGTAAATCTTTTTGTGAATAGTATACGCTTTCTGGCAGGCATAGCCCGAAAAAACTTTGGCAGCTCTTCCTGTTGGCGCAAGAAGTATAACTTTTTGCTTAAGTTCATTTAACGTTTTAACAAAAGCTCCGGTCAGCGATGTTTTTCCTGTTCCGGCATATCCTTTGAAAAGGAGAATACTATCTTCCTGGGTTGAAAGCATAAAATCACTTAGGATTTTTAACGCTTCTTTCTGGTCCGAAGTGGGTGAAAATGGAAAATTTTGTGAAATTTTATGGCTTAAGTAATTATTTATCATTTTATCTGTAATAATTTTTGCGATAAAGGTAGTGTATTAAATATTCTTTTTTAAATTTGCCGAACGAAATAATAAAATAAATTCAAAAAATATATAAACCATGAAAGTTGCATTAAAAGTATTATTGGCCGCAGCAGTAGTTGTATTGGCGTACATGTGTTATCAGAGTATTCTAACTCCAATCAATTTCAACAAGGAGAAAGAACGTCGTGACGAAGCAATCAAAACTCGTTTGATTGAAATCCGTAAAGCTCAGATTGAGTATAAGAATGTTCACGGTGCTCACGCTGCGAACTTCGATGATTTGGGAAAATTCTTGAAAGAAGAAAAACTTCCGTTCTTGGTTAAAGAAGGTGTTTTGACTGACGAACAATTGGAACAGGGTATGACAGAAAAAGAAGCTGTTAAGAAAGGTTTGATCAAACGTGATACTATCTGGATTCCAGCTGTTGATACATTGCTAGGTAAAGGATATGATATTGATGCTATGCGTTATGTTCCTGGTGTTCCTGGTGATAAAATTGAATTCCATATGGATACAGCAACTTTGAAATCTGGCTCAGGTTATGAAATCAAAGTATTCGTTTGCGAAGTTCCATTTGATTCTTACTTGCGTGGCATGGATCCTCAGTTGTCATACAACTTGAAAGATAAAGCAGAAAAGCAGGGTAAATATGCCGGTATGCGTGTAGGTTCTTTGGAAGAAATCAACAATAACGCAGGTAACTGGGAAAATTAAAATCTATGACTATCAGAATTCCTGATACAATAACATCCGAGCGTTCTGAGAAATATATAGTATCCATCCGGCTGGCGCCGGATGGATTTTCTTTTTCTGGATATAATCCTCAGGAGGCCGACAGCGCGTTTTTTTGCCATAGGCAGTTGGGCAAACCGGATTTGTATATTGATTCTTTGAAAGAATTCTTCTTTGCCAATGAATGCCTTTCATGGAAATATAAGAAAATATATATAGTTTATTCTTCTTCGGATTTTCAGCTTCTCCCAAAAGAAATGTTTGACGAGAAGATGAAGGAACAGCTGATGCAGTTCGTTTTTTGCGACAGTAAAGGACACATTTTTTCAAACAAACTGAGATTAGAGAATGCTATACTTCTTTCAGCTATTCCCGAAGATATTTATGAGTTCTGTTCACGTTCTTTTATAAATCCTCAATTTCTCAATCCTGCTTCTGTGTTTTTGACCCAATGGCAAAAGCAGGCATCAAATTCCTTGTACCGGCAAATGTATGTTTGCCTCTCGAAAGACAAGATTACATTTGCCGCATTTGCTCCTCAAGGAAAGTTGTTGTTTGCAAACAATATTTCTTATCGCGACAACCAGGATTTGTTGTATTATATATTGTATATTTGGAAACAGAATAAATTCAATCAATTGCAGGATTGCCTTTATATCTTTGGTGAAACTGGCAAATGCGAGGATTTGAGGAAATCCTTGTCTGCGTATATAAGAAATGTTTCACAGCTCTCTCTTCCGTCTGAAGTTTATTTGCGGGGAAACGATTTGCTCGAGGCTCCGCTTGATTTAATATATTTAACTGTATGCGAATTATAAGTGGAAAATATGGCCGTCGCCGGTTTGATGTGCCTTCAACATTCAGTGCTCGTCCGACAACGGATTTTGCAAAGGAAAACTTATTCAATGTGCTTATTAATATCATTGATTTCGAAGATTTGGATGCATTGGATTTGTTTGCAGGAACCGGAAGTATATCTTTTGAATTACTTTCGCGCGGTTGCCGTTCCGTGACATCTGTTGAAAAGAATAATGCTCATGCGTCGTTCATAGCTAAAGTTGTACGTGAGCTGAAGGACGAAAATCATAAATTGGTTCGTGGTGATGTGTTCCGTTATCTGCATTCGGCTCCAATGCAAAGCTTTGACTTTATTTTTGCCGATCCGCCTTATGCTTTGAAGGAATTGCCGGAAGTTCCTACATTAGTATTCGAAAGAGATTTGCTTCGTGACGGCGGAGTTTTCGTAATGGAACATCCGGCTGCAAACGACTTTTCATCTCTTCCATATTTCTCCCAAAGAAGAGTTTATGGAGCTGTTAATTTCAGCATATTCGTAAAGGAATAATTCATATACTTAACTCAAGTTTCGCAAGCTAAACTTACAGATAACAAGTAAACAAGGCTTCAGATACGAGTTGACAAGGTTTACAGAATATACTCTATTGCCTTGTCAACTTGTTTCTTTTTTACAGCAGCGGTGAGAACAGTCTCATAAACGATTCCTGCATTTTCTTCATTCTAGGCCTTTTTGTCCAGGCTGATAGTTTAATCCTTTCACAATTTTCCTGGTCGTGCAGGTATATTTTCTTCATTTCTTTTGTGAAAGAAGTTTGATAAACTATTGCATTCACCTCGAAGTTGTGTTCAAAACTTCTGAAATCCATATTTGCCGAACCTATGCAGGAAATATAGTCATCGCTGATTACAAGTTTTGAATGAAGGAATCCAGGTTTGTAGAAATATACTTTTGCTCCGGCTCTCAACATTTCCTCGATGAATGACCGGCTTGCCATATGCACACTCTTTGTGTCGGATTTCAAAGGAAGCATCAGCCTTACATCAACACCGCTCAGCGATGCTATATGTAAAGCCTGGCTGAGACTTTCTGTGGGCAGGAAATACGGTGTCTGTATATAAACATATTTCTTAGCATTGGTTATTATATGTATGATTCCTTGCAGAAGATTTCTCCAAGGACCAATAGGCCCGCTTGTTACCATCTGCATTATATTGTTATCATATGTTTCTGTTTTGGGATAGAACATCTTGTCGCTTAATATTTGCTTACTCATAGCATACCAGTCAACCAGAAATGAAGCCTGTAATCCGTGGACACCTTTGCCCATGATTCGAAAATGGGTATCTCGCCAGATTCCCCATTTGGCTCCCTCTGTATATCTGTCGGCAATATTCATCCCGCCAATATATCCGATATAACCGTCAATTACCACAATTTTCCTGTGGTTCCTATAGTTTACCTTACTGGTGAACACCGGGAAAACCACCTTCAGGAAAGGATAGATTTCAATGCCTTTGCCCTTCATTTCGTTGAAGAAATTATTGTGGACATTCCAGCAACCCACATCGTCATAAAGAATTCTGACTTTTACTCCTTCCTGTGCTTTGCTGATTAATATATCCTTTATCTTATTGCCGATAGTATCATCACAGAAAATATAATATTGCAGATGGATAAATTGTTTTGCATTTTTCAAGTCTTCAATCAATGCTGCAAACTTATCTTTCCCGTTTGTGAAAATATCTATTTTGCTTCCGTATAACAGAGGTGATTTATTGTTTCTGCTTATCAGCTCTGATAATTGAGAATATTCTTCCGGCAAACGGCAGGAATCTGTGGGTAGTTTACCTGTTTTTGGCTGGTTTATAATTCTTTTATATGTCCTTCTGGAAATAATTTTCTGTTTTCGGTTGTCTTGTCCGAAAAAGAAATAGAAAATCAGACCGATACCTGGCGCAAGCAAAAGCACGATTACCCACGGTATGGTCTTTAGCGGATTTCGGTTTTCCGCTATGATGACCAGACTCAGTCCAATAATTGTTATGCTATAAAGCAGGATGAATATTGTACTGAAAATCCATTCTATGTTTATCAGGCAGAACATTTGTTGTTTTATAATTAGCTATAAAGATAAGTATATATTTTTGTTATCAATGAATTGTTTTGTAAAATATGAATAAAGAAAGAATCATAACAATAGAAGATTCATATAATTGTTGAAAAAATTGTTTATGTCAATATTGTGAGATTGCCCATTAGGCTGAAAGCCTAAACCTGCAAAGGCTTTCAGCCTTTAAAATACAAATATTTACATTATTCTTCTTCCTTCTCCCATCATCCTTCTGCCAAAATTCCTGGTTCCTTTTTGAATATTTGATTTATTAGGCTGCCCGCCTCCTTTAAACACACTGAATCTATATATAAAATGAAACATAAAATAACTGCTTAATGTGTTATATTCCGAGTCGCTTATCCTGCTAGCCGTAACGCTTCGCGAGATGTTGCTTCTCTGTTGCAGAATATCATAAATCTTGAATCTCAAAGTCCCCTGGTTATTTTTCAGGAACGATTTTGAGACAGAAGCATTCCATAACACTTCGTTCAGCTCGAAGCCGTCGGCATATCCGGAATTGGTGGACCAGTTTATGTCACTTTCCACCTTTATATTCCACGGCAGGTAAAGGGTTGTGTATCCTCCAAGCCTGTAGTTGAAAGTCTTTAGATTATTTTGGGACTGGAAGGAGTTAATATTCGAATTGTAGCGGATATTCCCGTTCACACCGATATCCATCAGCGACGAGCGGAAATCAATACCGGCTCTTTCTGAAAGATTCAGGTTCTTGCTCCTGTTCTTTTCCCCGTTGACGAAACTGTTTGAACCGGACATCATTGCCGTTGTCATTGTATTGATTGTGAATTTTTTGTTCCTTAACGGAGTGTTGAACATAATACGTCCGTTCACCGTGAAATTACCGTTCACGTTTTCATATGTCGTCTGTTGTCCTCCGGTTTCGCTGTTGAAAACAGTTTTGCTTACAATATCATTAATAATATAGTTGCCGTTCAGCATAAACATCATTGCGCTTTGCTTCTGAGGATCAAACTTGTTGAAATGGGCGATGAAATTATTTGTATATCTTGGCTTCAGCTCCGGATTACCGATGATTATGTTCAGCGGATTTGAATTGTCAATTACCGGCTGCATCTGAGTCATCGACGGCTGCGAAGTCCTTCCGTTATAATCTATTCTCAGATTAGTGCGTTTGTCAAATCTGTAGTTGAAACGGAAAATAGGAGAGAGGTTCGTCACATTTCTGCTTATATTTGAAAGAACACTGTCACCGATGAAGTTTTCACTTTGGGAATATGAAGGATCAAGGTTTATACCGAACATATACATATATTTCTCCCTCTGTGCCTTGAAACTCAAGCTCACCCTTTGGTTGATGAAATTATTCCTGTAATTCTTGCTCGAAGCAGTATCCAGGACATTATATATACCTTCCTCGTTTTTATTATAGGCATTTTTCAGAGATTCCTGTTTCCTTTGGCTGAAAGAATACGTAGCCTGCAGGAAATTGTTTCTGCCCAATGGCTCAACCCATGACACATAGGCACGATAATTGAAACTCTTGTTGTCATAACGGATATGTTGGTCGATAATCTGTTTCCTCATCTCCTGCAAATAGTCCGTTTCCGAGTAATTTATTTCATTATTATATGAATCACTTGTTCCGCCGGAGAACGAAAAACTCAAAACACGCCCTTTATTGTTGAGCTTCCTGCTCATTTCCAGTCTGGCATTGAGATTATACCCTTCGCCGTCCGAAAAAACATTCGAATTACTTATATTGAGAGTATCTTCATTTATCCTCGTATTTGTATATTGATAGTTTGAAGTCCGGCTATTACTGTAACCGAAATCAGGTGTGAAAATAATATTCGTCATAGTGTCCGGTTTCCATTCCATTCTCAGATTCATTCCGGCATTATTATTCCTAGTATTGTTGGTAACTTCTGAGTCAGAATATGAAATACTGTCTCCTGTAAGGAAAGTCTGAGATTTACTTTTGCTGCTTGCGTCATTTTCTGAATGAGAATAATTTGCATTTCCTCCAAGAATCATTTCCTTGTTGAACTCCTTGCTGAAATTAACGCCTCCATTGCCAGAAGTAGTAATACCATTACCTGCCGAACCTCTTCTTCCCCCTCTCATTCCGGAAAACATAGTAGATGCCATATCCGAAAATCCCATATTGTTAGTATTGTTCAGTCCGCCCATGATTGTAATCTGGTCATTGCCATAGAAACGGTTCACCATGGCATTTCCCTCATAGCGCTCCTTGCTTCCGTAACCAGCATAAGCATTGCCGAACCAACCTCGTTTCATCCCGGGTTTAACGGTAAGATTAATCACCGTTTCCTCTTCGCCATCATCAAACCCTGTGAGCTTTGCCATATCACTTTTCTTGTCCAGCACCTGGACCTTGTCAATCATTTTTGCAGGCAAATTCTTCGATGCCACTTTCGGGTCGTTCGAAAAAAACTCTTTCCCGTCAACCATAATTTTGGTGATTTCTTTTCCGTTCACCGTAACTTTTCCTTCGCTGTCCACTTCAACTCCCGGCATTTTCTTCAGCAAATCCTCCAGCACCGAACCTTCAGTCACTTTATACGAATCAGCATTATATTCCGTAGTGTCATTCCTTACGATAACCTCCGGTGCTTTTCCGACAACAACTGCTTCGGCAAGTGCGATAGATTCATCCAGCATATATAATTTGCCGATATAAACCTTATCCTTTTTCTCCGAAATCTGTATATCCTTATATAGTGGTTTGAATCCTATAAATGAAACATTCAGCAAATATTTCCCCTTTCTTACACCTTTCAGCGTGAAACTTCCGTTCTTGCTGCTTGCCACACCGCGAATCATCGAGCTGTCCACAGGATTGAGCAGACGCACTGTCGCTTGTTCGACAGGCAAATCAGTTCCTTCCTCAAATACAGAGCCGATAATATCGCATTTCGTATTCTGGGCATTCATTGCGGAAAAACTTGCCCAAAAGATAAATATATAAAGAAAGTATAGCCTTTGCATTTGTTATTATTATTTTTCTGTTACTGAATAGACAATATTTGCCTTATAAAGTTTAAAAAAGGATTACGCTAAATATATATTATGATTACAAGCATAATTCCCCGGATTTATGGTATTCAAAATATCGGCTCACCTAGGTGAGTTAATCAATCCACCTAGGTGAGCTAATCAATTCACCTAGGTGAGCCGATTAACCCACCTAGGTGAATCGATATTTTTATAAGGAAAAAATTGATATATAAATGCAATCATTCTAAATTATAAATGTGATAAAATGGAGTATTTGTTTTGTGGTGTTTGTATGAGTATTAAAACCTGTTGAAAATAGGGTTTGAAATGCATTTGTTGAAAACTTAGGAGAATGTTGATAAGTTTGTTGATAAACTTGTTGAAAACCTTGTTTATATCTGGTTGATTTAAGAAATGAGTAGAAAGGTTATTCACAGAAGTCTGTTGAAAACTCTGCTATTTGTTGAAAAGTCTGTTGATAACCCTGTTAAAAACCTTGTTGATTGAGAGGGAATGTTGAAAACAATGTTGAATTCAATTTTCACAGAGTATTGTTGAAAACTTGTGGAAATGTTGATAAGTTTGTTGAAAAACCAGTTGAAAAACTATCCGGATGTTGATAAACTGGTTAATAATCCTGTTTAAAACAGGTTGAAAAGGGACAAAATAAAAGAGAGGTACTTAATAGTATCTCTCTTGTTTGCTCTTCCTCTTGGACTTGAACCAAGGACCCTCTGATTAACAGTCAGATGCTCTAACCGACTGAGCTAAGGAAGAATTTGTTTTGCTCTTCTTCTTGGACTTGAACCAAGGACCCTCTGATTAACAGTCAGATGCTCTAACCAACTGAGCTAAAGAAGAATTTGTTTTTGCTCTTCCTCTTGGACTTGAACCAAGGACCCTCTGATTAACAGTCAGATGCTCTAACCGACTGAGCTAAGGAAGAGTATTGTTGCTTTATTAAGTTCTTGACTTACGTCCTTCCCTTAAATTGCACTGCAAAAGTACGAGGTATTTTTGAAATATGCAATATATTTGCAGAAAAAATTTGAAAAAAATGAAGATTTTAGGTTTAGGTAATGCTTTAGTGGATGTATTGAGCCGTTTGAAAAGCGATGAAAAGCTAGTGGAAATAGGTATTCAGAAAGGTGCTATGGATATGATTTCCAGGGAGAAAATGTTTGCAATCCGTGCGGCTCAGTCAGGTGAAGAGTCAACTCAAGCTCCAGGTGGCTCAGTTTGCAATACAATGCGCGCAATTTCATATTTAGGCGGAAATTCTGGTTTTATTGGTAAAATTGGAGATGATGAAATCGGAAAATTCTATGAAAATTCTTTGAAAGAGGCAGGCGTTGCACCATATTTTATCAAAGAAAACGGTCCGACCGGCAGCTGCACTGTGTTAATTTCTCCGGATGGAGAGCGCACAATGGGTACTTTTCTTGGTCCGGCGCCGACAATTGACCCTTCAGAAATCTCAGACGAAGTGTTGAGTCAGTATGATTACATATATATAGAAGGATATTTACTGGTAAACGACAATTTGGTGCGTGAAATAATGAAGCGTTCAAAGAAACTAGGATTGAAAGTTGCTTTGGATTTGTCGAACTTTAATATTGTAAATGCTTTCCGTGGTTTTCTTGAAGAGATTATTCCGGCTTATGTAGATATTCTTTTCAGTAATGAAAGCGAAGCTGAAGCATATACCGGTAAACCGGCTGCCGAAGCTGTCAAAACATTGTCTGAAATGGTGGACATATCATTGGTCACTATAGGTAAGGAAGGTTCAATAGTAGGAAGCAAGGGTTCATTTATTAAGATAGCTGCCGAAGGCGGAAAACCGGTTGACACAACAGGTGCCGGTGATAATTTTGCCGCTGGTTTCCTTTACGGACAGAGTATCGGCGCTACTCTTGAGCAATCTGCACGCATAGGTTCTGTTCTTGCAGGATATGTAATCGATGTTGTCGGACCTCAGATTCCTGCTGACAAATGGGAACAAATAAAGTTAAAAGTAAAAGATATTTTGGCATAAAAAGAAACATATTATCTACATTTACGAGCTTTTAGGTGGAAAAATTGCGGTGAATTTGTTTTAATTTCCGTAACTCTTGCGAATTGTATATTTTGCGACACTTGAACAGACTAATATAATAATGTAGAAAAACAAGAATATAATGTATATGCAACGTAAATCTATTTTGGGCTTGGTTTGCTCGTTGCTTCTTTCGGGTGCTGTTGCTCCGGTTGGAGCTCAGGTGAAAGACAACCGATTTGAAGTGAGCAAAAACCTTGATATATTCAACGCTTTGGTGAAGGAAGTTGAGATGTTCTATGTCGATACTGTTAATGTTGAGAAAACAGTGCGCCGTGGAATAAATGCAATGCTTGGCGGACTTGACCCTTACACAGAGTATTATCCTGAAGAGGAAATGGGTGAATTTAAGCAAATGGTCACAGGCGAATACGGTGGTATTGGTTCATATATACGACAGAGAAACAAAAATGGCGGAGCTATTATTGCTGAACCGTTTGAAGGAATGCCGGCTGCCGAAGCAGGACTTAAGGCTGGCGACCTGATTCTTGCCATCGACTCTATCGACGTTTCCAAAATGCAGAGCGACAAGGTGAGCGAGTTGCTCAAAGGTGTTCCAAACTCGAAGATGACCCTTACAATTCAGCGTATGGGTGAGAAGAAACCGCGAAAGTTCGAGATAATGAGGAAAAAAGTTGTTGTAGACCAGGTTACTTGGTATGGCGTACGAAACGACAGTGTCGGTTATATACATCTGAAAGGTTTCACCGAAAAGAGCGCACAGGAAGTGAAAGATGCTTTTATCGACCTGAAAAAGAATCACAACATAAAGTCTCTGGTTCTTGATTTACGAAACAATGGCGGTGGAATTCTGGACGGTGCAGTTCAGATTGTTGGTATGTTTACTCCTAAAGGAACAGAAGTGGTTTCAACAAAAGCAAAGAATCCGGCAATGAACAGAACTTACCGCACTCCGGTTGAACCGATTGACACAGTTATGCCGATTGCAGTTCTTATCAACGGCGGTTCGGCTTCTGCTGCCGAAATCCTTTCCGGAGGTTTACAGGACATGGACCGTGCAGTTCTTGTCGGACAGCGTTCATTCGGAAAAGGTCTTGTTCAGGCTTCGAGAGAATTGCCTTATAATGGAAGCCTTAAGGTGACAATAAGCAAATATTATATCCCAAGCGGCCGTTGCATTCAGCAGATGGATTATACTCACCGCAAGGAAGATGGTTCTGTTGAGGCTATTCCGGACAGTTTGACTTCAGTGTTCTATACAAAGAACGGACGTCCGGTGCGTGATGGCGGTGGTGTTCGTCCAGAATTTGAGGTTGAAGAGCCTAAGATGCCGACAATGATGTATTATCTTGCTGTTGATACTGTGCTGATGGACTACGTTACAGAATGGGTTCAGAAGCATAAAACTATTCCTCCTGTTGAAGAATTCGAACTTTCGGATGAGGATTTCGAAGCATTCAAAGCTTATGCTTCAGAAAAGAAATTCACTTATGACCGTCAGAGCGAAAAAGCATTGAAGAATCTGAAAGAAGTTGCCGAATTTGAAGGTTATCTCAATGAAGATTCAACATTGTTCAAAGCCTTGGAAGAAAAGTTGACTCCTAATCTGAACAGAGATTTCGACCGATTCAAGAAAGAGGTAAAGAAACTCCTTTCTGCAGAGATAGTGAAACGCTATTATTATCAGAAAGGAGAGTTGATATTTAACCTCAGAGATGATGAAGTTTTGGATAAAGCTCTCGAAGTTCTTGCCGACCCTGAAATGTACAGAAAGGCATTGGAAAAGCCGGCAGAAGAACCTGCTACTCAAACTTCAGATGCAAAATAACAATTTCGGATAATGTTCCGACGCGATAAGGCGGTCCGGCGCAACCTACACCAGAAGAAACGTAGTGTTGAGTCGGGCCGTTTTTATATTCTCCATAAGGACATTCATATATGAACTTCATCAGCAGCGGATATGGCCAGAACTGTCCGTTATGTGTATGTCCGTGCAATCCCAAATCAATATTGTTCATTCTCATTTCGCTGAAACAATATGGCTGATGGTCAAGAACAATAGTTGGCAAATCATGCGGCTCATCCTTCAGAATCTCATTCAGAGGTTTTCTATTCTTGTTCACAAAATCATCACGTCCGATAAGCAGGAATGTGGAATCCGGACTTACAACGGAGTCAATCAGAAGACATCCCATTTTTCGCAGCATAATACGTTTGGCATTAATATTGGCTCTGAATTCGTGATTCCCGTTCACAATATAACTTCCCAATGGCGCGTTCAGCTTCTGCAAGTCTTCGTCCGAATGATATTTCTCGGCAAATCGGGATTCATAATCCATAATATCGCCAACCATGACAACCATATCCGGATGCTCGGCATTGCAGAGAGCTACATATTTCTGAACCATAGATTTCTGTATTACCTCACCAATATGAAGGTCTGTCATCATTGCGATTTTAAGGCTGTCGCGTGTGCTTCCTTTCTTTGGCAAAGTCATATAAACGTGTTTCACCACAGGATTTGTAACCGTACGGTTGGCAATAACCATCAGAATTGACACTCCAACAAGAACCGAAAGGAAAAGAACCCGCTTAACAGCAATACTGTTCTGCTTTACGAATACCGGAACCCAGTGTATGAACCGGTCGGAAAAGCGCAGAACCTCGATTGCTATTATACACATTGTTATATATAATGAAGCAATATACCATGTATTACATATCATCATAAGCGGAAGCATGATATCGTCCGGCAAGTCCTTACGGAAAATATATCCGAACATGAAAAGGCAAAATTCCAAAGCAAAAAATAAAAAATAAGGAACTTTCCATTTCTTACCGGAAGGAACAGCCTGATAGCCGCGCCATGCAATGAACGACGTAAGTATGATTTGTCCGAAAATGGACTGGATGAATACTTTCATTTATAATTTAGTTTTTGAGCTGATTAAATTATTTAAGCCGGAACACAACAACTTCGCTTTCAGTGCCGATTCTGAATGGCGGTCCCCACAATGACAAACCGGACGAAACGTAAATATTACTTTCTCCTTTCTTAACGTAACCGTGGCTGACTTCAAACAAATTATCCGTCAGCCAGTTCAACGGCCAAATCTGTCCGTGGTGTGTATGTCCGCTGAATTGCAAATATACATTATTATCAGCTGTTTCCTGCAAATCATACGGCTGATGGTCAATCAATACCACAGGCTTTTCGTTGTCTGTTCTCTGCATCAGCTGGTTCAGAGGAAGCCTGTCTTTCTGCCGTTTGTCTTTTCTTCCTGCAATTTGTATTCCCAAATCCTCAATCACAGCAACAGAATCTTCGAGCAATATAACTTGAGTTTCGGAAAGGAATTTACGTGTGTTTTCTATTCCACTGAAATAATCATGGTTTCCCGGAGCCATGAATACACCCGAAGGAGCTTTCAGGCTGTTCAGCTCTTCCTGCATTTTGTTGAGTCTGACCGGGCGAATATTGTTATCAATCAAATCGCCTCCAATGATTATTATATCCGGATTTTGCGAATTTATCAGTTGCACGTATTCTTTCATCTGCTCTTTCCCGGTTCCATAACCGAGATGAATATCACTGACGGCTGCTATTGTAATTTCTTGTTTCAGCTTCCCATTGGTGTTTAGTTCGATATTCTTGATTTTAGGATTCCTGTAATTCCAATATCCATAGCCAAGAAATCCGGAAACTATTGCCAGCGTAATCCAAAAGCTGTGTTTTATTTTTATGCGGAAAAGTTTCAGTATGTCGGAAAACAACAAACCGATAGTCATATACAATGTAAACACTAGCCAGCTGCAACCGACAAAATGCAGCGACTGCATAATTCCGGTTTCGCTGATATACTTCTTGAACAGAAATTCAGGGAATATTGCCAAAGCACAAAGAGCAAACAATACGGTCAGAATTGTTTTGGTTTTTCTTCGCTCTGATGGCAAAGCTTTGCGTGCATACCTTATCATATACACGTTGGCAATAAGGTATGCACAGAAAATCAATATAAAGGGCATATTATCTTATTTCTTTGGATAACCTACAGGATTATTAAGGAGAGGAATCTGGCTGTCAGTCAGTTTCAGCAACGACTTAATGCCTTCGACGTCCATGCTCGCGCGCGGAACAGTTGACAAACCTATTCCCGCACAGAAAAGATTGATGTTCTGGCAAACTATTCCAGCGTCGCACGCAGTTGTGATTCTGGATTTTTCAGTGTTGTTGCCAAATTTCGATACATCAGAAACCAAAAGAAGAGAAACAGGTGCCGACATTACGAAATCCTGCTGTCCGGCAATCAGTTTGCGATGGTCGCCTTTAGCTACAGGTTTCAGCTCGTTGGCGAAAGCATCATATTTGTACACACCTTCTTTCTTGAATACATACACATCTACTTCCTGCTTGTTTAAAGCTGACGGAGCTGTTCTTTTCTTTTCGCCCGGGCGGTTTACTCCGTTTGCAGCCCACAAAAGGTCCGAAAGGTCTTGCAGTGACAAATCTTTTGAATCAAACACTCGGTCGGAATGCCTCTGCTGCAATGCTTCAGTAATTGATACACCGCGGTTTTTACTTGGGGCATTGAGTTTGATAACATCCAGTCCCTGTGCAAAAGTTGCCGAACTTAGCAAACTTATGCCTAAAACTAAAAGCTGTTTTTTCATGAAATGTTGATTTTAATTCAGGAAAATTCCGGTGGAAATATGCCGGTTAATCATTCCTCGGGATTTTTATTACCTACAAAAATAGTATAAAATCTCAATAATCACTTTTCGTCTGTATTATTTGTATGTGCTTTTTAAAATTCAATATGGTTTTCGGGGAAAATGATTTACGGTAATTTTTGAACCGTATTAAATATTTTCAATTGCCGAATCAGTATGAAAAAGTTTTCCAATGTGTGGTTTTTTTGTGATGAAAATGTAATTATTTGATTAGCAGCAGATAGGTATATTTGATGTTGATGTAGGGAATTTTTATTGAAAAAAATATGTACCAAGAGTAAACTATTTGTATTCTACTACGTCAAATAAATCGAATTAAGGTTTCGTAAGTAAGGGCTTTGAACATTATTGATTACTCATAGCAGCAGAAGTTGAGGTAATGAGGGTTTGATATTAAGAAGCTATCTGTCTTGCGCGGCTAGAGAGAGAAAAAAATAACCTGAGTAAAATCTTTAAGTGTGTGAATGAGATGAAAAATTGCTTGTTTATCTTATTGTGTTTTATGCTTTCTGCCTTTTCGGCAGTGGCACAAACGGGAGCGAAAGGGAACTTTGTTATTAAAGGACAGGTTGTCGATTCGCTGACAAATGAAACAGTTCCTTATGCGACGTTGAGTATCGCATTGCAGAACAATCCGCAGAAATCATTGTTGCTTTTGGCATGCGACATTGATGGTAATTTTGAGGCTTCATTGAAGTCGGCTGGCAAATACATTCTTTCCATGCAGTCAATCGGAAAGAAGCCGGCGCAGAAGAAATTCACCCTTTCTGCTGGTAAAAATACCCTTAACCTCGGCAAGCTTTATATGGTTGATGATAATCAGAGACTTGACGAAGTAACCGTTGTGGCACAGAAACCGCTTGTGAAAGTGGAAATTGACAAACTTACTTATAGTCTTCAGGACGACCCTGAATCTCAGACAAACAACACCCTTGACATGCTTCGCAAAGTGCCGATGATTACGGTGGATGGAAATGATGAAATACAGTTACAAGGTTCAACAAACTTCAAAATATATGTAAACGGTAAACCTTCAAACATGCTCAGCAACAATCCTTCTGATGTATTGAAGAGTATGCCGGCAAGCTCTGTAAAAGATATCGAAGTTATAACAGACCCGGGAGCAAAATACGACGCTGAAGGTGTTGGTGGTATAATCAATATCATCACAACCAAGAATTTGTTCCAGGGTTATACCGGAACAGTACGCGCCAGCGCAAGCACATTAGGCAGATTTGGTGGTGGTGCTTATGTGTCTGCAAAATATGGTAAATTCGGTATAACAGCTAATTACAACTATAATTATAATAACTCTCCATGGAATGAATCATATTCTGTCCGTGAAGATTATGGGACAGATTCGCGTGCCGGAAGTATACTGAACCAAAGTGGACGCAGTAAAAATCAGGGTCCGTTCCAGTTCGGTTATCTTGAAGGTAGTTATGAAATAGACTCATTGAACCTTATTACTGTCGGAGCAAATCTTTTCCGTGGTGATATGACATCAAAGACAGAATATGCAGTTGAAATGTTGGGCAGGAATGGTTCTGATTTATTGCCTTCATATTCTTATAACAGAAACAGCCGCGCAACTTCTGTGTTTGGTTCAACAGATATTAATGTTGATTATCAGCATTCGACACATAAGAAAGGTGAGCTTCTGACCCTTTCATACCGTTTCAGCCAGTCGCCCAATAATAGCGAAAGCTATACGGAATTGCTGGATGTAGTTGACTATCCTTTGACCGGCGATTATCCTCAATGGACAATAAATGACGCTGCAACAAATGAACATACATTCCAGTTTGACTATACGACTCCAACATGGAAGAATCATACACTTGAGGCTGGTGTGAAATATATTTATCGTGGTAGTGACAGTGAAACTGACAGAAGATATTACAGGGATTCTATTCAGGATTGGGAATCTGTATACGATGCCAACAGCGATTTCCGCCATAACCAGCATATCTATTCTGCTTATCTTGGTTATGCAATGAAATTCGGGAAGTTGGGAACTAAATTAGGTGTGCGTGGTGAAGGTACTTCCTTGAATGTGAAATATGCCTACGAACCGTCAATGAATTTCAAGACAAATTATTTTGATGTAGTTCCTAACCTGACATTGTCATATCAGATAACTCAGTCGCAGCAGGTTCGTGTAGGATATAATATGAGAATCCGCCGTCCTGGTATCCGTTATTTGAATCCTTATATCAATGATACCGACCCGTTGAATATCTCTTATGGTAATCCGAATCTGGATTCAGAAAAGAGCCATAATATACGTTTGAACTATAGTATCTTTACTCAGAAGTTCAATATGAACTTGAGCGGAAACTACCGTTTTGTGAACAACTCAATCGAGCAATATACTTGGGTGAACGACCAAGGTATATCTGAAACGACTTACGGAAATATCGGACGTACACGTTCTGTAGGTGCGTTCCTTTACGCAAGCTATAGTCCGATATCAATGCTCAGAATATTTACAAATGCCGGAATGAATTATGAAAAACTTCAAAGTACTGAGGGTAATTTTGCCAATGATGGTTTCAGCGGAAGAGTTTTTGCTGGTGCACAGCTTACTTTGCCGAAAGATTTCCGTATAGATTTGAATGGTGGATATTTTTCTCCAAGAATCAATTTGCAGGGAAAAAGTTCTGCAATGTATTTCACAGGTATATCTTTAAATAAGAGTTTCTTTGATAAAAAACTAACTGTATCTCTTTCTTGCAACAATCCGTTCTGGAAAACTATCAAGATGGAAAACAATACAGAGGATGATACATTCAATATGAAAACTGTGTCATACAATCATGCACGTGACTTCCGTTTGAGCGTTTCTTACCGTTTCGGCTCATTGAAAGATGTCATCAAGAAAGTAAAACGTGGCATCAGTAATGACGACTCAATGGGTGGAGAAAACGAGAATGGTGGCGGAATGCAGATGCAATAATCCAAAATATTTTGTAT
This sequence comes from Parabacteroides sp., assembly GCA_034091205.1. Classification (GTDB taxonomy): domain Bacteria; phylum Bacteroidota; class Bacteroidia; order Bacteroidales; family Tannerellaceae; genus Parabacteroides. The sequence goes on from JAXDRC010000017.1 coordinate 23,287, forward strand.
ACTTGCGAAACTTTTAATAACTCAAGTTTCGCTGGGCTCAACTTACAGATAACAAGTTAACAAGGAGACAAGTCAACAAGGTTTTTGGATGATAAATATAAAGTTATAGTTGTTTTTGACCTTGTCAACTTGTCTCTGAAGCCTTGTTGACTTTTAAGTTGGGCAAATTGCGAAACTTTTAATAATAGTATATCCGTATGAATCCATTAGAAATAATACAGAAATATTATGCTGAAGATAGCGAGGCTTACAAAATATTGGTAAACCATAGCAGGAGTGTAGCTGATAAAGCATTGGAAATAGGTAGAATGCATCCGGAAATGAACTTGGATTTGAAGTTTGTCGAGGAGGCAGCTATGCTCCATGATATAGGAATTTTCAAATGTGATGCTCCGGAAATAGATTGTCACGGGGCAATGCCTTACATTTGTCATGGTTATCTTGGAGCGGAACTTATGCGTCATGATGGTTATCCAAAGCACGCATTGGTTTGTGAGCGACACACGGGAACCGGTCTTTCATTGGAAATAATAGATGCCCGTCAGCTTCCAGTTCCACGCCGGGATATGCGACCAGAGTCTATGGAAGAGCAACTTATCTGCTTCGCTGATAAATTTTTCAGTAAAACAAAATTAGGTAAGGAAAAGAAGATAGATAAGGTTAGAACAAGCCTTTCAAAATATGGAGAAGAGACATTAAAGCAATTTGATGCTTGGTGTAAACTCTTTTTAGGAGAATAAAACTTCTGATACCGATTAATTTGTTATACCTTTGCGCTCTGCATGATACTCAACTCTTGCAGGGCGCTCAGGTTTCGTTGTGCGCCGTTTTGTTTTCCGCAGGTTGAGGCAACGAAACTTGAATAGAAATAGATAATGAGATATAAAATCCTTATAACCCTTTTGACGTACCTTCTCTTTGGAGGATTCGGAGTTATGGCACAGGTGGTGGAGACGCCGGCTGATACGTCTGCCGTAGTCTTGCCTGCCGATACGTTGGCTACTGATTCCGTTCCGAAAAAGAAAAATGCACTTGATGCTCCTGTTGATTATCAGGCAAAAGACTCTATTGTGATGACTGCCGGAAACTGGGCATATTTGTTTGGTGAAGGAAATGTAAAATATCAGCAGATTGAATTGCAGGCAGAGAAAATCGAGATGAATATGGACAGCAGTATTGTGTTTGCCAAATTCGGTCTGGATTCAATAGGTGCGGAGTTCGGTTATCCTCTTTTCAAAGATGGAGGTCAGGAATATGAATCAAAGACTATGAGATATAATTTCAAGTCGAAAAAAGGTTTCATAACAGACGTAATTACTCAGCAGGGTGAAGGGTATGTCACAGCCGGACGAACAAAGAAACGTGACGATGATGCTCTGAATATGGTGGGCGGACGATATACTACTTGCGACAATCACGAGCATCCTCACTTCTATATCCAGATGACTAAAGCGAAGGTTCGCCCTAAGAAAAATATTGTTACCGGTCCGGTTTATCTTGTGGTTGAGGATGTTCCTCTGCCGTTGGGCTTGCCGTTCTGTTTCTTCCCTTTTTCCGAATCTTATTCTTCAGGTATATTGATGCCAACATTTGGTGATGAATCTGCCCGCGGTTTTTTCCTTCGTGATGGTGGTTATTACTTTGCGCTGAGTGATTATATGGATTTGGCTCTGACTGGAGAGATTTACACTAAAGGTTCTTGGGGAATTTCTGCTCGCTCGAGCTATAAGAAAAGATATAAATACTCTGGTAGTTTCAATGCTTCATATTTGGTCTCCAAGTATGGTGACAAAGGTTTGCCAGACTATTCTTTGTCGAAGGACTTTAAGATTCAGTGGACTCATACACAGGATGCGAAAGCAAACCCGTACAGGTCGTTCTCGGCAAGTGTAAACTTTGCAACAAGTAGTTATGCCCGTAACCAGTATTATGGACCTATGGCTCCGGGCGGAACTGATAACGTGAAGAGTTCAAGTGTCAGTCTGACTCAGCGTTTTCCGGATTTTCCGCTTTCTATATCTGCTTCGGGTTCAATCAGCCAGAGAACTCAAGACTCATCTATATCTGTTACGTTGCCAGATATTTCTTTTACATTGAGCCGTATATTCCCATTCAAAAGGAAGCATGCAGTAGGAAGTGAACGTTGGTATGAAAAGATTTCATTGTCTTATACTGGTTATTTGAGAAACAGCATCAATACTAAGGAAAATTTGCTTTTCAAATCTAATTTGGTTAAAGACTGGCGTAATGCCATGCAACATACAATTCCTGTAAGTGCTACATTCTCTTTGTTCAAATATCTGAATATTTCTCCATCTTTCAATTATACTGAGAGATGGTACACTAATAAAGTCATGCAGGCATATGATATGCAGACTCAGCGTATGGCACCATCTGATACGGTGTATGGATTCTATCGAGTTTATGACTATTCTGCATCTATCGGTGCATCAACAACTCTTTATGGATTTTTCAAACCGTTGCCATTCCTGGGAAAAAAGGTGGAAATGATTCGTCACAGGATGGAGCCGTCTGTCAGCTTGAGCGCAACACCTGACTTTGGCTCATCGCGTTTCGGTTATTATGAGAATTATGTATATACTGATGCTCAGGGCGAACAGAGAATGGTGACTTATTCTCCTTTCTCCGGGCAAATGTTCGGCGTTCCAGGAAGAGGGAAAAGTGGAAGTCTTAACTTCTCTCTTAATAACAACTTGGAGATGAAGGTTCGCTCTGATAAAGACTCTACAGGATTCAAGAAGATTAGCTTAATCGACAACCTGTCTCTTGGTATGAGTTATAATATGGCTGCCGATTCATTCAAATGGAGTGACTTGTCTGCCCAGTTGCGTCTGAAATTGACAAAGAGCTATACTTTGAACCTTAATATGATATTCGATACTTATACTTACGGATATGATGAGAAAACAAATACTGTCCGCAAGTTGGATATTCCACGTTGGCAGGCTGGAAAAGGTATTGGCCGACTTAGACAAACAGGAACCAGCTTCTCATATACATTCAATAATGACACATTCAAGAAATGGTTTGGAGGAGAAGATAGCAGCAAGTCAAAATCAAATAATACTAATACTGAAGGAGAAGGACTCCAAGGTAGTGATGCCGGTCCCGAAGAGGAAAAGAAAGAACGTCTTTTGGGCAAGAAGAAAGAAACTGACGAAGTTGATGCAGACGGCTATACAAAGGCAACTATCCCGTGGAATTTGTCTTTCAACTATAGTATGTCATTGAATTATGGAGAGTTTAATCCGAAAAGTCTTGAATATAAATATAGACTTACTCATGCATTGACTTTCAACGGAAGTATCCAGCCGACAAAGAACTGGAATTTGAACTTCAATGCGACATATGATTTTGATACAAAGAAGATTTCTTATATGACTTGTAATATATCACGAAATCTGCACTGTTTCCAGATGACTGCAAGTTTCGTTCCTGTTGGTCCTTATAAGTCATATACATTCTCAATTGCCGTAAGCTCATCGTTGTTGAAGGATTTGAAATATAATCAGAGCAGCAACTATCGTGAAGGGGTTGAGTGGCCGTAGGGTTTAAGTTTATAAGGGATATTCAGTAAATAGTATAAAATCAGCCAACTAATTAAGAAACAAAATGTTGCGAATTAGTTGGCTTTTGTATCTTTAGGTATTCCTAAGAAAATAAGATTTGACAGCTATAAAACGGGGAAAATTCCCAAACTAATATATGGCTAAGCAAGAGAGAAAATACAGAATACACCATTCTATTATTTCATCATAAAATCAGTCTTTAAGTTTCACAATCATTAGAACTGGATTATCTTCTGCATCTACTTTTTTCATAACTAAATCTCTAAATCTATTTACAGCAGATTTAGGACCTTTAGTAGTTCGTTCTTTTGATAAACACATTTCTCCTTTATCAATAAACTCACCTGCTTGAAAACTAGTCCTAATATAGTTGTTCTTTTGACCATAAATAGGATACATATTTAAGAAATCAACTCCACCGTCATAATCATTAAGGAAACCATCACTTGCGAACTTATATACTTTATGTTCTTTCTTATCATAATAACAACTATGAAATTTCCACTTATAAAAATAGTGCATTAACAGTTTATTAGATGTTTCTACTATCTCTGTAATAACAACTTTGTCATTTATACGATTCTCAAAGTTATTAATATCTGCTTGTATTTCTGGTGTTATTTTGTACTTACCAAGATTAAGAACATACTTAGGGATGAATTGATTCAACCCATTAACCATATATACAGTATCATTCATATATTCCCGTACATGCAAATGATTTTGATAGGTATAAACAGGATTTATTTCTTTACATTTATAAGAGAGGCGCCATTTTGAATCTTTTTTTAGTGAAATAGGAACAGATGATATAGCTTTATTTACTAAATTCCCTTTATGGTTATAGATTTCATAAACACAATAGGTCGAATCTCTAAAAATATAACTTTCTGCTACACGTAAAAATTGTTCATTGAAATAAGATGCGATATACCTATCATCAATAGGAAAAGATGTAGACCAAATAAAATTCCCTTCCTTATCAAAAATAAGAGCCTTATTAACAGCATCTATCACAATGTGATTTGAATCAAGGAAAATGTTATGTATGCCATCAAATTCTTGAGGCCCTTGTCCTTTAGTTCCTATTGTTCGAATGAAATGTCCTTGCCTATCAAAAAGATAAAGTGTACTACAATTATAATAACCAATTATGATATGTTTTTCGTCAAAATCAAAATATATATTCTCTCCTATCAAACATTCGTCTTTCGTCTCCAATGGGATGTATTCTATTGATTCAGCAATGTCTTTCAATCCCAAATCTGATACCTCCATTTTTTCCGGATCCATGTTTATTTCAATTGGTGTTTGCGAAAAACAGTTGAAAAAATTCAAACACCATATTAATAAGCATATTTTTTTCATGTTATTAGCCTCTGTTGTTTTATTACAAACTCAAAAACTACCATTCTATCGGCTCCTGTCCCGTAGCAATCAGATAATCATTAGTTTTGCTGAAATGTTTATTCCCGAAAAATCCTCTGTATGCAGATAGAGGAGATGGATGAGCAGATTTAAGTACAAGATTTCTTGTACTGTCGATAAATGCACCTTTCTTTTGAGCATATGAACCCCACAGAATATAAACTATATGGTTTCTTTCGGATGCCAGTTTGTGGATAACAGCATCGGTAAATGTTTCCCAACCTTTATTCTGATGTGAACCGGCTTGATGTGCGCGAACGGTAAGTGTTGCGTTAAGCAAAAGCACACCTTGGTCTGCCCAGCGGAGAAGATTCCCGCTTGATGGACTTTTTCTACCCAGGTCAGCTTCTATTTCCTTGAATATATTCTGTAGAGAAGGAGGAAAAGGCACACCATCCTGAACGGAAAAGCATAGCCCATGTGCCTGTCCTGGTTCGTGATATGGATCTTGACCTAGGATAACTACTTTAACTTTATCGAACGGGCAATGTTCGAAGGCATTGAAGATATATGGTCCCGGAGGATAAATTGTCTGTGTTTTATATTCATTACGAACGAATTCGGTTAGTCGTATAAAGTAGTCTTTCTCGAATTCGCCAGCAAGTTTCTCTTTCCAGGATTGTTCTATTTTTACGTTCATGTGTATTTATGTTATGTCATAATATTTTCTACAAATCTAAGAAACTTCATATAATAAGCAACAGTTCAAAATTAATTTTATTTTAAATATTTCGGATTCTATAATTTATGAAGTTACAGGAGTTAAAAGGAGTAATAGGAATTTAAAGGCCAATACCATTTTGTGTATTAAATCTATCGGCTTTTAACTTCCTGCGAAGCCTTAACTTCATCTAACTCCTTATAACTCCTGTAAGTTGTGCTCAGATAAACATGATTTATAAAAATGATGAGTACCTACTTAATCAAATAAGATACATTCCTGCTTCACGAGCTTCAGTCCTCATCTCTTCAGGCCAGATGCTGGCTTGGATTTCTCCGATATGAGCCTTGCGCAGATAGAACATACACAAACGGCTCTGTCCGATACCGCCACCAATGCTTTGAGGCAATTCTCCGTTGATAAGTCGTTTGTGGAAATATAATTCTTTACGTTCTTCGGTATTTCTTTCTTTCAGCTGACGCAGCAAAGCTTCTTTGTCAACTCTTATACCCATTGAAGAAAGCTCTAATGAGCGGTCAAGAACACTGTCCCAAACCAATAAATCACCATTAAGTCCCATTTGTCCGTTTTCTGCAACGGTTGACCAGTCGTCATAGTCCGGTGAACGTCCATCGTGCTTTTTGCCGTCACTTAACTTACATCCAATACCGATGATAAACACAGCTCCATATTCTTTTGTTATGGCATCTTCTCTTTCTTTGGCAGATAAACCTGGATATTTCTGCAATAAATCTTCGGCATGTATGAACTGGATTTCCTGAGGCAAACAAGGTGTAATTTCCGGAAACATTTCATAAACCATATATTCTGTTCTTACCATTGCTGCATAAATTCTGCGCACAATCTGTTTCAGGAAATCTATGTTTCTCTCTTCCGGTTTCATTACTCTTTCCCAGTCCCATTGGTCAACATACAGAGAGTGTAAGTTTCCGAGTTCTTCATCAGCACGGATGGCATTCATATCTGTATAAATACCATATCCTTCCTCAATTTTATAATCTGCAAGAGTTAGTCTTTTCCATTTTGCCAGAGAGTGAACAATTTCAGCTTTTGCATCTCCCAAATCTTTTATAGGGAAAGTAACAGCTCTTTCTGTACCGTTAAGGTCGTCGTTAATACCCATACCTTTTAATACGAACAATGGAGCTGTAACACGACGAAGTCTAAGTTCCGATGATAGATTCTGTTGGAAAAAGTCTTTAATTTTCTTTATACCTAACTCTGTCTGTTGCAGATTTAAGATTGCCTTATATCCTGCGGGTTTTATCAGATAGCTCATATATTTATTTTGTTAGAGATTGTTATTCTGTGCAGGCAAAGATAAGTATTGATTGCAAAATAACAATAGTTTGGGTTAAATTATTTGCAAAATGATATTAAACAATTGGATTCGATGATAAAATATTTTGAATGACCAATATTTGCCATGTCTATTTGCATTCTTAAAAGATTATCTATACATTTGCATTCATATTTTCAAGGCCCGGTAGCTTAGTTGAATAGAGCGTCAGATTCCGGTTCTGAAGGTCGTGGGTTTGAGTCCCACCCGGGTCACACTTCTCATTTTACAGGAATATCATAATAGTTGCAAGCTCCAATCATACCTGCTCCATTCTTTACATTGCTGAAAACCATAGGTGGGTCGGTAAGTCCTTGGTTTGCCATGTCTTTAAGAATGTCTTCTCCACTTACAAATAATACAGATTCCAAAAAGCGGTAATATGATTCAGAGAGTGTGTAAACTCGCATAAAGCAGTTATAATAACTCCCGTCTGCGTTTATTTTCATACGGAGAGGTGAATATATGGATAATGACACAGTGAAATCCTTGCCGTTGAAACTTCTGTCATTGAAAATCTTAGGCTCAACGGTGTAATTTAGATAATGACTTCCTGTATCGAATATCTTATCAATAAAACTTTTTTCTTCATTTATAATCAGATTTTTGTTTAATATTATAGGATAGAATCCTTTATATACAGGCTCACCGTTTATCACTGTATCCTGATAGAACAGATATATCGCATAATAGTCATCATTTTCAGGATTATCTTTAATAGTAAGCTCACATAGTCTGCTGTTGTTCTTTATTCTTTCTGTTGTACAGGATTTAATTTTGCATATCTCCGGAATAATATCTGTAGATGAGGCATCATGGAATCCTTCCTTAGAAACTTCTATTCTCAGTGTTTCACCGCCCTTTGGTTTATATTGGCTGAAATATACAGCCTTTTTCCCTGTTGAATCTTCTTTTATTTTATGATTCAGCTCTTCTTTCCATTCTTCATTGACGTAAAGATTAACTTTAGCGTCTTCAATAGCTTCATTGGGTTTTGGTGTCCCGATGAACCATGTACGTGTCACTTCCACTTCAATATTTCTGTCAGGAAATAAAGTCGCATTCATCACCAGTTTGGGTGAAGTTATATATTCACTAAGGTCAATATCCTTTATGCACGAAGTCAGTGAAAGGATGAAAGTTGTTGTTATTAGTATGATTTGTTTCATATGTGTTTGTTTATTAGTTGACAAGTGAACAAGTTGACAAGTGAATAAAGTTGTTATATCTTTTGGTTTTGTTTTGCGAACCTTGTTAACTCGTATCTCGTCAACTTGTCCCTGGATTTAAAACTTATATGTATAAGAAACCATTGGAATTATCGGTAAAAACGAAAGCGACGATGCTCCGGCTGTCTGATTATTTTCATCTACAGTCGTCTTTATAGCAAAGACATTCATCCTGCAATAAGCATTGTATATACTGACGTTCCAAATTCCCATTCTTCCGTTTTTCTTTGGACGGTAAATGTTCAATCCCAAGTCCAATCGGTGATATGCAGGCAATTGGACATTGTTCCTTTCTCCCGTATAAGTCCAATTGAACTGAGGCATCCATGAGTTGGTTTGATTATATATCCAGTTGTCCGCTCCCTGATTCATATAATATTGGTCAAGGGCAAGCGTTACCCTGTCGCCGCTATGATAAGTCCATACTGCATTCAATTCTACTTTTTTGCTTATTTTCCACAAACCGACAATATTTATTTTGTGCCTGTTGTCAAATCGTGAAGGGAAACGGTTTCCGCTGTTAAGTTCCGGAAACAATCTGTCGCTCCACGAAAGAGTATATGATATCCATCCATTTAACTTACCTGTTTCTTTACGTGCGCTCCATTCAATACCGTATGAGCGTCCGCTTCCTACAGCCAGTTTGTCGTTCCATGTTTCTAAACCTTCAAATTGCATTGCTCCGTTACGGAATTCCAACAAGTTATCCATTCCTTTGTAATAAACCTCTGTAGCAAATGAGTAATCTTTGCCGGGATTATAGAACACACCAGCAGTCAGCTGATTTGATGTCATAGGTTTTATCTCTTCCGTTGTAGGAAACCACACATCGTTAGGTAAAGAAAAATATGATGAAGGAACCATGTGAATATATTGTCTCATACGTGAATAAGCAATATACGCGTTCCATTTCTCGTTAGCCATATATTGTAATTTAATACGTGGCTGAATATCCGGATAAACTTTCTTTCCTGCAAATAGCTCCATTCTTAATCCGGTGTTAAGCTCAAGTTTGTCAGATAATTTAAAATAATCGTCTATATATATTTGCCCTTCAATGGAATTTGTCTTATTTACATACTGGCTTTTCCCTTCACAGATAGTTCTTCCGTTTAAGAACGCATATTGCTCATTTAAAAGACTTATAGGCCTGTATGCATGATAAGTCAAATTTGCTCCATATGATATACTGTGTCTGTCATTGAAATCTGTATTTATCTTTCCCCGTAGATTGAAATCCTGAATAAGGGATTTGTTTGAACTGCTTGTTTCCGGGTAATATACGTTGAACTCAGTAAATACAGGAACTATTTCATATTCGCTGTTACCATTCCAAAGATAATATGCTCCGCTACCATAACCTTTATTGTAGTTACCAGATTTATAAGTTATATTAGAGTGATATCTGGTGTATGAAAAACTAAGTGAAAGATTACTTTTGGGGTTGATAATCCTGTTCCAGTTCACTCCTGCCAGCAGATTCCCGAAACTTGTCTGATAACGTGAGTAATCCACCATACTCCAGTTTTCCATCAAATCTTTGTTCTGAAACATGAAATAATCATTTCCAGAGTATATGTGAAAGGAAAGTTTATCCTTTTCATTAATCTTATAGTCCATTCTGGCATTCAGGTCGTGAAATGAATACCGGAAAGACAACAAATCTACAGAATAATCTCCTTTCTTCTTCTCATACAGATTAATCAGAGCAAATGTAGGAGCAGTAATCAAATCCATCCACGAACGCCTGATACCAATATTGAACGTCAGCTTATCCTTGATTATCGGACCTTCCAAATAAAGGCTTCCCGAAAGCAGACCTAATGAAGCTGAACCATGAATTCGTTTGTTGTTACCTGATTTACTTTCAATGTCAATAACAGACGACAAGCGTCCGCCATAGCGTGACGGAAAATCACTCTTATAGAAATCCATCTTATGTATCACATCCGGATTGAAAGGAGAGAAGAGACCTGCAAGATGGCTTACCTGATATAAAGGCATATTGTCAAGCAGGAAAAGATTCTGGTCGTTGTTTCCTCCTCTCACATACAAACCTGTCATTCCTTCGCTTCCGGATGAAACACCGGGCAGAAGGTGAAGACCACGCACCACATCTGTTTGTCCGAACAATGACGGGATTCGTTGCAGCGTAGATGCGGGGATTGAGGAAACTCCATCATTTCGCATACTATATGAAGTTCGCACACTGTCTGCTTCAACAAGTATTTCTGCAAGATGCCTTGTTCTTATACTGTCGTTGTGCATATCCACAGAAAATCTGCGTTTCAGTATGATGAAATTTCCGTTCCGTATCCATTCTACCCAAGTGCCGTTGAACAATGTATCCAATGCTTTATCATAAGGCGTATTTTTAAAGTTTACTGTCACATCCGGGAAACCTTCAAACAATAGTGATTCAAATGATAAAGACAAACCCGTCTGTTTTTCTATTTCCTGCAATCCTTTCGAAATCGGTTCGTTTTTTAGTTTAAACGATACTGTTGGCTTTTCTTCTTTTTGAGCCAATACCGGATAAACCATCAGAAAGGAAAAGAAAATACAATATAATATAGTTCTCATTTTGTTTCTTCCGTTTTCAGATTAATGTCTAATGTCTGGTTGATTATTCTAAGCACTTCATCTATACTCATATCCTTGAATGATGCCGTCAGTTGCAGATTCTTTTCTTCTTCCGAAAGGCTTGTGATATTTATATCGTAGAAATCTCTCAAGTCATTTACTACTTTATGCATCGGAGTATGGTTGAATCTTAATATTCCTTCTTTCCAGGACATTACATTTTCTCCTATCTCATTGCTTATTTCTATGTTGTTTTCTTTAGGCTTATAAACTGCGCCCATATCGGCACTTAATAACACCTCTTCGTTCTCTGCCTCAAATCTCACTTTGCCAGTCAGTACGTCAACCTTTACTCTGTCTTTATATTCGGCAATCTGGAAACTTGTTCCAAGAACTTCCACCTTTGTTTGTTTTGTTTTTACTGAGAAAGGAGATGTTTCATCCCTCTTTACTTTAAAGAAAGCTTTTCCTTGCAATAGCACATTGCGACTGCCTTTCCCGAAGCTTTTCCTGTCATATTTTATTTCTGTGTTTTCAGAAAGATAAATTACTGTACTGTCTGGCAGAAAAACATCTTTTATTTGTCCTGCAACTGTACTTTCCGCAATCCAATCTGCTTGTCTTTGATTGTAGAACCAGTATGAACCGAAGCCTACAAGTAATAAAATAACTGCTGCCGCACTCCATTGCATAAATGAAATTCGTGGACGACGGACTATTCCGTGTTTTAGTGCGAATCTTTTCCAAGCAGCATCCTCTGAAAAGCAATTCTCACGGTAGTATTGTGCGATGAAACGAATGCGTTCCTCAAAACTGTTGTATTTTTTCATATTGACGATTTTTTATCGTTAAGACAATAGCTCTTATGAAAACCCCTATTTTCTGTTTATGAAAAAAAGAATAGATAAATACGAATGGCGGTATTTCTTAATGTCTTCAACGCTTTGCCCATCTGATTCTCCACTGTCTTCACGGATATTTGCAGCATGTCTGCAATTTCTTGGTATTTCAATCCGTCGCGTTTTGAAAGCAGGAATATACGTCTGCGTTCTTTGGGCAGATTGTCTATTGCCGCCCACAGGCGTGCGTCACGTTCGGATAAAGCTATTTCTTCCTCTTCATCCAAATCTTCAGTATCAGGAATCTGTGCGGTTGTTTCGTATAATGGCTGTCGTGTAATGAAGTTTAATGAGCGGTTCTTCACTGTCTGGTAAAGATAAGATTTCAGGTTTGAAATGTTTTCTCCTTTACTGCCTTTTTCCCATACATCGGCAAAAGCCTGCTGCACAATATCCTCGGCATCTTCTGTTTCATGGATATAACGGAGCGCAAAAAGGCACAAGGGCTTATATAAACTCTTGAAATTATACTCAAAGTCTGCAACTGAAAATGTCTCCATCTCTTTTATTTGTTTGAGAACTACAAAGAAAACAAGTTTTTTCTAATCTCAATAATGAGATATCTTGTTGTTTCAAGAGATAGGACACTTGTTATAGGATAAACCCCTATTGTGAAAGGAGAATTGTTTAAAAACTATTTGAAAAGGTTATTCAAGTTCTTGTTTTTAGCTGATTGGTTTTGTTAACCGGTATTCTGTCAGAAAATTATGGTAATATATTTGCAAGTACGCAAACAAGTACATTTCTTTGTCGTAAAATAAAGGATTAGTTATGAGAACAGTAAATTATACAGATTTAAGAGCAAATTTAAAAGGTTATATAGATTCCGTTATTGAAAATTGCGATACCGTAGTTGTGAATCGTGGAAACGGAACCGGAGTTGTTATGATGTCCCTCGAAGAATATAATTCTCTTAAAGAAACAGAATATATTATGTCTTCCGAACAACTTATGAATGATATTCGCAAGGGTGAAGAAGATTTGAAAGCAGGCAAAGGAATAGAGGTGAATTTAGATGAACTATGAAACTGATATTTTCTCCTATAGCTTAAGAACATTGGAATTATTGGAAAAAGAATAATCCTGCTATTGCTGTTAGAATAAAAAAGCTTCTTGCAGATATCATTGAGCATCCATTTACAGGAATAGGAAAGCCTGAACCTCTTAAATATGAATTGGCTGGTAAATGGTCCTATTACAACACCGGCCTCGGCTCATACCCCCACAACACCGTTTCCCCACTTTCCAAAGAAGCCTGCACATCAATCAACCTCTGATTACTACTTCCTCTGAATGGGACTTCCTCTGTTTTAAGAGATAGAATAAATGGACCGTCAACAAGTACATCTATATAGGAGAGAAGTTTCATGCAATCTTCTCTTTTTATCAATGCTTCATAAAGGAAGCCAGTGTAGCACCATATATTCTTTGAACTTCTTTCCTTTATAATCTTTGCCAATTCTGCAAAAGCTTCGGCTTGAAACATTGGGTCGCCTCCTGTGAAAGTGACATTTGCAAATTCGTCGCTTAACACTTTCTCTGCAATTGTTTCTATATTCTCCATTCTGCCATTATTTATATCCCAAGATTCAGGATTGTGGCAGCCGGAGCATTTATGCTCGCATCCGGCAGAATAAATAGCTGTGCGGAATCCCGGTCCGTCAACTGTAGTGTCTTCGAGGATGTTTAGGATTGAGATTGTTTTGTTGGGCATAATTATAAGTGTTTTCTTTAGGAATAAAGAATGTTTTAGAAGGAGTTATAAGGAGTTATAGGAAGTTAAAGCTCCGCAGGAAGTTAAAAGCCAATAGATGTAAGATACAAAATGGTATTGGCTTTTGACTCCTTATAACTCCCTATAACTCCCTTCTAACTTCTCTATTAATTATGTGTCACCCTATCTTTAAGCTCCGCCAACTTCGCATTATTCCATCTGTCAGTTGTTCCAACCAGATAGCCGGTGATACGCTGAAGCTTGTCAATATTATGGCTTCCACATTTCGGACATTCAGTCATTGATGAATCTGAATTTTCATATCCGCAGTCAAGGCAGCGGTTACGGTTATGGTTCACTGAGCCATATCCGATATTATATTTGTCCATCATATCCACAACCTGCATGATAACATCCGGGTTGTGAGTAGCATCACCATCAAGCTCAACATAGAAAATATGTCCGCCACGTGTCAGGTCGTGATAAGGAGCTTCCACTTCTGCCTTATGTTTGGCACTACATTTATAATATACCGGAACGTGATTTGAATTAGTATAATATTCACGGTCAGTAATTCCCGGAAGCGAACCGAAATCTTTTCTGTCTTTTCTTGTGAACTTACCGGACAAACCTTCAGCCGGAGTAGCCAAAACACTGTAGTTGTGATGATATTGTTCAGAAAACTGTTGAGCTCTGTCGCGCATATATGTGACAATTTTCAAACCAAGTTCTTGTGCTTCTTCAGATTCTCCATGATGCTTGCCAGTCAGTGCAACCAGACATTCTGCAAGTCCGATAAATCCGATACCAAGTGTTCCCTGGTTGATTACAGACTCGATAGTGTCATTTGGTTTCAACTTCTCGCATCCAATCCATAGAGAAGACATAAGTAGAGGGAATTGCTTTGCAAATGCTGTTTTCTGGAATTCCATTCTTTCATGCAACTGGCGTGCAGTAATCTCAAGCATTGCATCCAGTTTCGAGAAGAACATCGCAATTCTTTCTTCTTTATTACTGATGTTCATGCACTCAATGGCAAGACGCACAATGTTAATTGTAGAGAACGACAAGTTTCCACGTCCGATTGAAGTTTTCGGACCGAATTTGTTTTCAAACACACGTGTACGGCATCCCATAGTTGCCACTTCATACATATATCTCTTTGGATCGTCTGCTTTCCAATCCTCATGACGGTTGAATGTAGCGTCGAGGTTGAGGAAATTAGGGAAGAAACGGCGTGCCGTAACCTTACAAGCCAATTGATACAAGTCGTAGTTTCTGTCAGTAGGCAAATAGCTGACACCACGTTTTTTCTTCCAAATCTGGATAGGGAAGATAGCAGTTTCTCCGTTACCTACACCTCTGTAAGTTGTACGAAGCAATTCTCTGATAACGCATCTTCCTTCAGCTGAAGTATCTGTTCCGTAATTGATGGAACTGAACACTACCTGATTACCGCCACGGGAATGTATAGTGTTCATATTATGTATAAAAGCCTCCATTGACTGGTGAACGCGGCTTACAGTTTTGTTGACTGCATGCTGCAAAATCCTTTCTTCACCTTTAAGTCCGTCCAAAGGCTTTGAAATAAAATCTTCCAGTTCCACATTATATAAATGAGAATAATCCTCACCGTTCAAATCTTCCAGATTCTTAATCTCTTCGATAAAACTGTTTCTTACATATGGAGCAAGATAGAAATCAAAAGCAGGAATAGCCTGTCCGCCATGCATTTCGTTCTGAGCAGTTTCAAGAGAAATACAGCCCAAAATACTTGCAGTCTCGATTCGTTTTGCAGGTCTGGACTCACCGTGACCAGCCGAAAAACCATTCTTCAGAATCTTGTCCAAAGGATGCTGAACGCAAGTCAAGCTCTTTGTAGGATAATAATCCTTGTCATGAATGTGCAGATAATTGTTTTGTGCAGCGTTTCTGGTTTCTTCGCTTAACAAATAGTCGTCAACAAAAGGTTTAGTTGTCTCACTTGAGAATTTCATCATCATACCCGCCGGAGTATCTGCGTTCATATTTGCATTCTCACGTGTAATATCATTTGATTTGATATTGATGATTTCCAGAAACATATCTCTAGTCTTCGCTTTACGAGCAATACTTCGCTGGTTTCGGTAAGCGATATATTTCTGTGCAACATCTTTACGGCTGCTGTTCATGAGTTCCATTTCGACAGCATCCTGGATAGCTTCAACGGTCATTTGAGAATCACCCTTGAATGAAATACGGTCAGTTATCTGGCGAATAAGCTGCATATCTTCGCCGTTTTGAGTGTGCAACATGGCTTTTCGGATAGCTGTCGCTATCTTCTCTTCGTTGAATCCAACGATTCGTCCGTCACGTTTAACAACTGTCTGAATCATGATTGTTTTATCTTATTTTTATTAGTCTTTGTTTGTGCTGCAAAGATATATCTAAACATCATTAAGTTTTCCTTTTTGGAAAACTTTTGCCTAGTTAATTTTTGTAAACTATTTGATAAGCAAGATAGTAAAAAATAAAATAGAAAACTTCTGAAAATATTTGGAAATAAAAGTTTTTATTTTAGGATAAAAAATGGGGCAAAATGTCAGCCTTAGAATTTGCTTTTGTCAAAGTTTTGGTTATATGTTTTTGCTGGCTAATTTAAACACGGAGACACGGAGAACACAGAGATTTGTCTGTTCCAACGGATTTGTAATCCGCATAATAATAGGTAAGGATTGCAAATCCAATCCTTTGTCCGTTCCGTCTGTTCGTCATTATTCTTCAAGGCATGCGGTCGTATCATCATCCCGTCAACGATTATTTTTCCATACCAATGTCCTAAATTTGCTTTGCAACTCACTCAATCGTTCCATAATTTCATCGAAAGAAGGTGCATTGGCATAGATGAAGCCGATTTGCATCTGCTTATAGTCGTCACGCAAAACATCTTCGATGCTTTCAGGAGGCAGGAACGATATTGTGTGTGGAAGATGACTCGTATAGTCCAATCCACTCCAAGCCGTGAACTTTTTACGATGAGTCACAATGTCCTCGTATAATTGTACATCCTGCATTGCTTCCATAGCAAACGATTTATCCATCATCTTTACAATGTCATACATGTGTCGTGTGATACGTTCGATATGTGTACAGCCATTGGGACGGTTAAACTCTTCATGCAAAAGAAAAACCTTTTCCAGGAATGTCCGTCCTGGCACTACTGTGGGGACTGTAAATATCGGCAATGAAAAATCTTCATCCGGATAGGCATCTTCTATCATAGAACGCATTTCTATCTGTTCCGACGGTTCCATGAGAGAACGACAACTTATCTCAACTTTGACTCGCTCCGGTATATATTGCATTTTCGTTTGCAGCACTGAATTATACTCGACAAATAGGACTACAGGGTCAAGGTCGCTGACAGATGTCTCCGGTACTATGACTTTACAACACTCTGAAAGACCATACTCTTTTAATCTGTTCTCTACGTCAAGCGCAAAAGTGCCATCTATGAACTTCTTGGAGTCTTTCCGCAACTTAGTCCGTTGACTTTTAGTCTCAATATTTGTGAAACCGAGATATTGGGGATCTATTGCAAGGTCAATATCTTCCGAAAACCGTTCTATTAATCCCCAACCTTTGCTAAGGCTTGTTCCTCCCTTGAAAACAAAAGCTGCTGCATACGGCAAAGAAAATATGGCACGCAACACCATACTGACCCAGTAGTCCTTTTCTACGGCATTGTCCACAATCCCTTTCTCTTCGGCTACATTAGCCAAAATGGTAAGTTGTTCTTCTTTTGTAAGCTTAGTAAAATTCATAATGCAAGTCTTTGTTTAATCCATTGCGGGGCAATGCTGTAATCGTATTTGATTTCATCAGGACTACCATATTTTTCAA
>JAXDRC010000018.1:0-4119 GCA_034091205.1 Parabacteroides sp.
ATTTACGAACACATCAACTACATCGGCAAGCACCAGAGCATTGCTCAGTTTGCAGAAATCAAAGACCGCGTAGTGATTGTAAACGGTGTGTCTAAAGCATACGCCATGACCGGATGGAGAATCGGTTTCATCGCCGGACCAGAATGGATTGTTAAAGGTGTAAACAAACTTCAGGGTCAATATACTTCTGGTCCTTGCTCTGTTTCACAGAAAGCTGCTGAAGCTGCATATACTGGAACACAAGAACCTGTTGAAGAAATGCGTAAAGCATTCGAACGCCGCCGCGACCTTATCGTGAAGCTTGCCAAAGAAATCCCGGGATTCGAGGTTAATGTTCCTCAGGGCGCATTCTATCTGTTCCCTAAATGTAGCTCATATTTCGGCAAATCAAATGGCGATCGTAAGATTGAATCTGCTGCTGACTTGGCTATGTATCTGTTGGAAGTTGGCCACGTGGCTTGCGTTGGCGGTGGTGCATTCGGCGCTCCTGAATGTATCAGAATGAGCTATGCAACTTCTGATGAAAATATCATCGAAGCTATGCGCAGAATCAAAGAAGCATTGTCTTTGTTGAAATAATCAAATACAAGCTTAAATAAAAAAAGAAACAAGAATACGGAAAGAAACTCCGTAACTTGTTTCTTATTTATCACAAACACATTTTATATTGAATAATTATATTCTTAAATCTTATTCTATTCAAAATTTTGGCCGGCAATTATTTCAGTTATCAGGTTTTGCTTATTTTTCTTTCTGCTTAAGCCACTCTTCTGCACATTCTTCAAGGGCATCATACCACTCTTTTCCAAAACGGCGAATCAATGGTTCCTTAAGGAATTTATAAACACGAACTCGTTCACGTAACCCAAGAACCTCAGCAGCTTTACATACATCCCATCTATGAACATTAACAGCCTCAAATGTATCATATTTGGTTATTCTTATAGGATATAGATGACACGAAACAGGTTTGTAGAAATTGACACGTCCTTCACGATATGCTTTTTCAATCGCACATTTACATGTTCCGTCAGAATCGTAGCAAGTGAACACGCAATCCTTTCCATCGACAATTGATGTCACCATATCACCGTCCTCATCCTTATAAGCTACGCCTTGTTTCTTTATTATGGCCTGAGCTTTTGGAGAAAGATCGTTCCATACTTCAGGCAAAACCTTTTCCAGTTCTGCTATTTCCGACATTTCGAGCGGTGCTCCGGAATCTCCTTCAACACAGCATTCGCCCTTACAGTGTGCCAAATCGCAAAGGAAAAAACGCTCGATAACATCGAGGCTTACTAATGTGTCGTCTATCTGTATCATTGTTACTACAACAAAATAATGAATAATAAAACACAGAGACACAAAGACACGGAGTTTTATGAATTTAATCTCTGTGTCTCGGTGTCTCTGTGTTTTTTATATTATTATGGAAACTCCGTTAATTATTTAATCAAGCACTTTCCACTCATCTCAGCCGGCTGTTCCATACCCAAGATGTGAAGGATAGAAGGAGCAACGTCAGCAAGAACACCGTTCTCAACTTTAGCAGCTTTGTTTTCTGTTACATAAACAAATGGAACAGGATTCAAAGAGTGAGCTGTGTTTGGAGTGCCGTCTTCGTTCAATGCATGGTCAGCGTTACCGTGGTCAGCGATTATGATTACTTCATAATCATTTGCTTTAGCAGCTTCAACTGTATCTTTCACGCAATTGTCGATAGCAACAACAGCCTTTTCGATTGCTTCATAGATACCAGTGTGACCAACCATATCACCGTTAGCATAGTTAACAACGATGAAGTCATATTTCTGAGTGTTGATAGCTTCAACCAATTTGTCTTTAACTTCATACGCACTCATTTCAGGCTTCAAGTCGTATGTTGCAACTTTTGGAGAAGGAACAAGGATACGTTCTTCGTTTTCATACGGAGTTTCACGACCACCGTTGAAGAAGAATGTAACGTGAGCATATTTTTCAGTTTCAGCAATGTGCAACTGAGTCTTGCCATTGTTAGCAAGATATTCGCCCAAAGTATTCTGAACATTTTCCTTGTCGAACAAGATGTGAACACCTTTGAATGAAGCATCATACGGAGTCATGCAGTAATACTGCAAACCTGGGATAGTCTTCATTCCGTTTTCCGGCATATCCTGCTGAGTAAGAACGATTGTCAATTCTTTAGCACGGTCGTTACGATAGTTGAAGAAGATAACTACGTCACCTTCCTTGATTGTACCGTCAACGTTAGCATTAACGATAGGTTTGATGAACTCGTCAGTTACACCTTCGTCATAAGATTCCTGCATTGCCTGAACCATGCAAGTAGCTTTTTTACCTACACCGTTAACCAACAAATCATATGCTTCTTTTACACGTTCCCAACGTTTGTCGCGGTCCATTGCATAGAAACGACCTACGATTGAAGCAATTTTACCTGCTGATTTTTCGCAGTGAGCAGAAAGTTCTTCGATAAAACCTTTACCGCTCTTAGGGTCTGTGTCACGACCATCCATAAAACAGTGGATGAAAGTGTTTTCCAAACCATATTCTTTTGCGATATCGCACAATTTGAACAAGTGATCCAATGAAGAGTGAACACCACCGTTTGAAGTAAGACCCATAAAGTGGATATTCTTTCCATTTTCTTTTGCATATGAGAAAGCAGAAACTACTTCTTTATTCTGCATAATGCTGTTGTCGGCACAAGCACGGTTAATCTTAACCAAGTCCTGATAAACAATTCGGCCGGCACCGATATTCAAGTGACCAACTTCAGAGTTACCCATCTGACCGTCTGGCAAACCTACATTCTCACCACTTGCCTGCAACTGTGAGTAAGGATAATTTGCCAACAAAGAATCCCAATACGGAGTTGGAGTGTTGAAAATAACATCATCTTTGCCTTTGTCACCAAAGCCCCAACCATCCAAAATCATTAATAGTGCTTTTTTAGCCATATCTCTATATTATTTAATTTAAAAATAACGCTTTGATTATCTTTTACAAATACCTATTTTAACCATGCAAAGATACAAATTATCATTATATTAATCAAATGAATGACTCAAGTTTCGCAAGCTCAACTTACAGATAACAAGTTAACAAGGAGACAAGTTAACAAGGTTTTTAGATGATAAATTGTAAAGTTTCAGTTGTTTTAACCTTGTCAACTTGTCTCTGAAGCCTTGTCACCTTTAACACATTAACTATCTTTGCCCCAATTATGGAAAAATATTTTGACGACAAAGAACTGGGACGGGTTATCATAAAGCTCAATCCGAGAGCAAAAAGCTACTCCGTAAAAATCAAAAACGGTGAGGTTTATGCAGTTATGCCAGAATGTGGGAATATCGACTATATGCTTTCCTTCATTCTGAAAAACAAAGTAAAAATCAAATCTATTTTGGACAGTCAGCCCAAACATTCTATCATAAATGAAAACTCTGTTATCAAAACAGCCTCTTTTCAGGTAAATATATACCGGTGCGAAAGAGAAAACTTTTATATGTCTCTTAAAAACGGGATTCTAAATATCGCATGTCCTAATTTCACTGATTTCAACAGAAGTGAAATTCAGGAAATACTGAACAATATGCTTATATCTGCCATACGCCACGAAGCAAAGCGACTGCTTCCACAACGGGCATTAGCTTTGGCACGTAAGTTCGGTTTTTCGTTCAAACAGATAAAAATCAACAGCAGCAAATCCCGCTGGGGAAGTTGTTCGACAAGCAAAAACATCAATCTCTCTCTTTTTCTCATGCGATTGCCCTGGCACCTTATCGACTACGTAATCCTGCACGAACTTTGCCATACTATAGAAATGAATCACAGTGACAGATTCTGGGCTCTGATGGATAAGGTGACAGACAATAAGGCAAAGGCTTTGAGAGCGGAGCTGAAAGGAATTTCGATTAGCTCCTGGTAAAAAAACATCGTAATGTTTTTGAAAAAAGATGCCTATGTTTTCGAAAAATGACATGCACCCCGAAAGTTAGACAAAAAACTTTCGGGGTTTTGTTATGTCTAAAAAGTACAGGAAACATGGCTATGCAGAACGGCTAAAATATATGCATATGCTAGAGAATGGCTTTAGCCGAAATTATATTAAGCGCC
>JAXDRC010000019.1:0-28852 GCA_034091205.1 Parabacteroides sp.
TCTACCTTGGAATAATGGGATAATGGAAGGTACTGTAAATAAAATAAAAACCTTGAAAAGGATGATGTTTGGAAGAGCGTCTTTTTCTTTATTAAAATTGAAACTTTTAGCTTTTTCATTCACCTAAATTGACGAAGAACCGAACTTCCGAACCTAACTTTGCATATATCCGACCCCAAATTGATTTAGGGTCGGCCCCATTTGGGAATACATCCGAACCCTTTTGGAGTGATAAATTAATATCGTTATTGCTTGACTGAAAATATTGAATGTCGCGAAAGGAAATCGTAGAACTTCTGTTTATAATTATCCGAAACAGGTATATATTCCTTGCCGAACACAATGCGGTTACGTTCTATCACTTTTATCTTTTCCGGCTGTACAATAAACGAACGATGAACACGGACAAAACGGCTGGCAGGCAATAAATCTTCCATTGCCTTCATACTCATCAGCGATAGCAATGGATGCGGTTCGTCTTCTATATATATTTTCACATAATCTTTCAAACCTTCTATATATAGGACTTTTCGCAAATCAACCTGAACCAATTTATATTCCGTTTTTATAAATATACTGTCAACTTCATCCTTTGCAGGTGATAACTGGTTATCGGATGAAGGACGTCGAAGCAATTCATACCATTGCAAAGCTTTTTGCGCAGACTTAAGAAAATCTGAATAACTGATTGGCTTCAACAAATAATCCAAGGCATTTACTTTATAACTGTCAAGAGCATATTGTTCAAAAGCTGTAGTAAAAATAATCCTTGTTTCTGGTGTTATAATCTTTGAGAACTCCATTCCATTAAGCTCCGGCATCTGAATGTCGAGAAACAAAAGGTCAACAGGATTCTCATTTAACTCAGAAAGAGCATTAATGGCACTGTTATATTTTCCCTTCAAAGAAAGGTATGGTGTTTTTTTCACATAGCTTTCAAGCAAACTAACGGCCAATGGCTCATCGTCGATAATCGCACAAGTTAAAATCATTTTGAGTTTTTAAGTTTTTGAGTTTTTGAGTTGAGATAAACAGTATTATCAACTCATCAACTTTCATTAAATAGACAAGATTAACTCACTAAAATAATTCTCTCCCCTCTGTTCTGATGTAAAAGAATAATTTCCGGGATAAAGAAGTGCCAGTCTTTTCTTCAAATTCACAAGCCCTATTCCGGAACCACTTTTATCTTTACTTTCTTTTGGGAAAGAACTGTTTTCTATTCTACAGATAAGTTTTCCATCATCAACTTTTATCGACATGTCAATAAATGAAGGCTTATTATTACTGACTCCATGTTTGAATGCATTCTCAATAAGAGAAATAAATAATAAAGGAGCAATAAAAACGCCAGTTGAAGATTCCCGTTCAATATCTGTAGAAAGACTGACATGCTCCGGAAGACGGATTCGCATCAGTTCTACATAATTACTAATAAAATCAAGTTCTTTTTCCAAAGGGACTTTGGGGTGGGAACTTTCATAAAGGACATAACGCAACAACCTGCTCAAATCATGAACAGCATCCTGAGCCCGATCGGGACTGAAAACTATCAAACTATATATATTATTTAATGTGTTAAACAAGAAATGAGGATTAAGCTGACTTTTCAGATTCTGAAGTTCCGCTTCGGAACGGCTCCTTTCCAATTCTTTTCTCACGGCTTCAGTTTTATACCATCTGTCCGTCATTCGGATTGCCACACTAAGAGCTGAAACTAAAATATAAAGCATTATATTTCCAAGGAAAAAACCGACGACACTTCTCATCGGAGGCACTCTTCGTGGACGAAACTCCTGAGCACAGTCAGGAAGCTGCTGCATAATAAAATGTACAACTATCATTGTCAAAGCTACCAAAACAACGTTAGCCAGGAAAAATCTCAGAGTTTGCTTTGAAAACAGATAACGTTGTATGAGAGAAAAATAATTCACATAAAAGACAAACATGAACGACAAAGGCACCAACACAAAACGAGTGTAGCTCTCAATTGTGACGGAATCGTTTTCTCTTCCCGTAAAGAAAAACGGCAAGCCAAACAATATTCCCCATGCCACAATATGTATGATGCCTCCTATTCGCTTCATACTCTTGCTTGAGCCAGTATATATATTATGTTCTGCCATCATAAAATTTCCCTTTTTGTTGTGCTAATTTAATAAGATTATTCATAACGTATGGCTTCTATAGGGTCTAAATCCGCAGCTTTCTTTGCCGGATACCATCCGAAGAAAACACCAGTAACAGTACATACGGCGAATGACAGAACAACGCTCCATGGTTGTATATAAATCGGGAAATGTGCCACCTGATTTACCAATAAAGCTGAACCTACGCCCGTAAGTACTCCTATCAATCCTCCCGTAACACTTATAAGGATTGACTCAATAAGGAATTGGGCAAGAATATCAATACCTTTTGCGCCAATACTCATCCTCAAGCCTATTTCACGAGTTCGCTCGGTTACAGAAACATACATTATATTCATAATACCAATACCTCCGACTAAAAGAGAAATACCCGCCACAGCCGCAAGCAAAACAGTCAACATATCAGTCGTATTTGTCAACATATTGCTAAGCTCCTGCTGACTACGAATTGTAAAATCATCATCATCTCCTTGTTTAAGCTTGTGATTGCGGCGAAGTATTTCTGAAATTTCATCCATGGCATGGTCTGTATATGATTCCTGCAAAGCAGAACATATTATTCCCTGCAAATGTGTAATTGCCAAAAGACGTTTCTGTACTGTTGTGTATGGCGCAAGAATCAAATCATCCTGGTCCATTCCCATACTGTTATAGCCTTTGCTTTCCAATACCCCAACTACCCGGAAAGGGATTTTTTGGAATCGGACAATTTTCCCAACCGGATTCTCTCCGTTTGTAAAAAGATTGTCAACTATTGTTTTTCCAATTACACAAACTTTTGCCGCTGAAGCAACATCTTTCTCCGTAAACATCTCACCTTCCTGCACCTTATATCTCCTTATCTCCATATAATCGGGAGAAATGCCATAAACAGTTGTTGGAGCATTATTAGAACCGAATATTGCCTGTCCGCTACTATTCACCGAAGGAGAAACTGCAGATACATAACGTGTTTCATTGACTATATCCTCAAAATCCCTCAACTTCAAGGTTTCCATGCTGGATGCATCCTGACGAACACCGCCCACCATATCTCCACCCGGATGAATCATAATCATATTAGAACCCATCTCGCTGATTTCAGCCTGAATACTCTTTTTCGAACCTTGTCCGATAGCAAGCATGGTGATAACTGAAGCTACACCAATGATGATACCAAGCATAGTCAGAAAGCCTCTTAGCTTATTGTTTGCCAAAGCCCGTATTGCAATTTTCAATAGATTTATCGTATTCATTTCCTTTACTAATTTAATCATCGCTCTCAGGCAAAGCAGCCAAAGCCTCAGCCGCACTTAATATATTATCATTCTTAACATCGGAAGTAATATGTCCGTCGCGCAACATTATGTTACGGCTGCTATATTGCGCAATCTCAGGATTATGAGTTACAAATATTATTGTTCTTCCTTCAGCATGAAGTTTCTGGAACAATACAAGAATCTCAAAACTTGTTCTTGTATCAAGGTTTCCTGTCGCTTCATCGGCAAGAATCACTGCAGGGTCATTCACTAAAGCTCTTGCTATAGCCACTCGTTGCATCTGACCGCCTGACATCTGATTGCTCTTATGGTTAAGGCGGTCTCCCAGTCCGACTGCAATCAAAGCCTCAATTGATTTCTCCCTGCGTTCAGCTGCACTGAAAGACGGATTATACATCAACGGAAGCTCAACATTTTCGATAGCAGTTGTTTTCGGGAGAAGATTATAATTCTGAAAAACAAAGCCAATCTTCCTGTTTCGCAATGTTGCCCTTGCTCTTTTTCCCATTGTCCGGACAGATACTCCATCAAGATAATACTCACCGCTAGTTGGAGTATCCAGACAGCCAAGTGTATTCAGCAAAGTACTTTTACCTGAGCCTGAAGTTCCCATTATAGTCACGAACTCGCCTTCATATATAGTAAAAGAAACACCTCGCAACGCATGAACGACTTCATCTCCAACAATAAAGTCTCTGCGGATATTGTCAAGTTTTATTATCTCTTTCATAAACTCTCCATTTATTTTCCTTTCTTATTTCCACCCGGAGGGCCAGGCATAAACGGACTTCGTTCAGACTGAGCTTCCGGATTCATAGGCATTACAGAAGATATTTCAACAGCTACTTCATCACCTTCAGCTAATCCTTCTTTTATTTCAGAAACATTACTGTCACTTGCACCAACTTCAACAATCTGAGGTTTCAGAACATTATTTTGTTTTACCCATACCATTCTTTTCCCTGCAGAATCGGACAAACCGGAATTGTCGGCAACCAAACCTATTTCCTGTAACAGCTGCATATCCGGAACAAAACGTAAAGACTTGTTCGGCACAGTCAATACATTCTGACGTTCCATAGTATATATTGTTACATTGGCGGTCAAACGTGGTTTCAACTTCAAGTCCGGATTTTCTGCTGTAATTACTACCTCATAAGTTACAACCGTAGACGTAGAACTTGAAGACGAAGCAGAAGTTGAACTATCAGAGCTTTCACCAAGACGCACCTGGGAAACTGTTCCTTCAAATACATCTTCAGGATATGCATCAACAGTGAATGTTACTCTTTGTCCTTCTTCAACTCCACCTATATCAGCCTCATCAACATCGGCAATAACCTGCATTTTAGTAAGATCGGCAGCAATAGTAAATAATGTAGGAGTTTCAAAACCTGCAGCAACGGTCTGTCCTTCTTCAACTACTTTACTGATAATAACCCCATCAATAGGACTTGTTATGGTAGCGTATTCCAAGTTTCGACGAACTTTCACCATTGCAGCCTGACTTTGGTCATAAGCAGCTTTTGCCTTTTCATAATTATATGTTGCAGTTTCGTAATCATAATCACTTATGAGCTTCTTCTCATACAACACCTTACTTCTGGCATAATTTTTCTGTTGGTATTCATATTCAGTCTTGCTACTAGCTAACTGAGCACTGGCAGAATTCAACTCTGCCTGAAGATTGACCTTATCCATTTCGGCAATCAGTTGACCTGCTTTAACCACATCATTATAATCGGCATATAGTTTGTCTATTATGCCTGATACCTGCGTACCTACTTCAACTTCCGTAACAGGCTCAACCGTTCCGGTTGCCGTAACTACGTTTGAAATTGAAGTCCTACTAACTTTTGCAGTTTCCAGACTCACAGTATTTCTTGTTTTTTCCCCACCGAACAAGAAACAAGCACCTGCCACAACAACCACAATGGCGGCACCAATAAGAGCTTTCTTCTTATTCATAAATATTTATAGTTATTATTTTTGTCTGTTTTTTTTAATAAAACTCCGCAACCCGAAGGTTGCGGAGTCATTCAAAAGAGAGTGGAGTGAATATCATTAGTGGTTAAATGGAGACCTTAACAGGCTTTTTCTGATAAATATTCAGAAGCTCCATACTCATAATAGCCATGTATTTTGTTTGCAATACTTCCTGCTGTGCATTAAGAAGATTATTCTTCTCAGTCAACAGTTCCAAGGTATTTTTCAAACCTAAATAAAACTGTTGCTCTATCAAATCATAACTTTGCCGCAAATAAGAAAGTTTCTCTTTGGCAGAAAGGAACTGATTCTGCGAAGAAGTCGCGTCAAGATAAATGCTTTCTACCGTTTTCAACAGTTCTTTTTGCGTATCCAGCAAATTAAGCGTACTGGTTGTTACAGCTAGTTTAGCTTTATTATAAGCAGTTTTATGTTCCCTGTTTGAAAAAATTGGTATACTTAATGTCAAGCCAATGCTTTCATTGAATTTGTTCCATATCTGACTTCCATAAGTATAGTCGGTACCAGAAAGATGCCCCGTTCCTATTCCGGCATTCAATGATATTGTAGGGAAAAATCCGGCCTTAGCCTTCTTTTTCTCAAGTTCGGCAATTTCGACAGCCAACTCGCCACTTTTCACCTCCGGCATAACAGCCAAAGAAGTGGAATATACCACAGTCTTTCCAGGTAAAGGAACTGTTACCTCATCATCGCTAATCTCCGGCATGGAGAATTTCATCTCATCTGTGATATCAAGCTCGAGCAGCTGCTTCAATTGCAGACGATAATTGTCCAAATTCGTTTGGGCAACTACCAGCTGGTATTTGTCAGTACTATACTGGCTTTCCAATTGTGCCAAGTCAACTGCCGAAATAGAGCCAACCTTCAACATCTCAATGGCCCGATCGCGTTGCGCTTTCGAAACCTCAACAGTATTCTCATTAATCCTGACAGATTCCATCGCATACATAACTTGCAGATATGTCTGAACAATAGCAATCTGTATATCATTCTCGCTCTGTTCGATAGATAATTCATCTACCTCATTACGGACACGCTGTTGCTTCAATGCCTGATAGCGCTTGCCTGCATCAAACAATGTCCAGTTTGCACTTACGGAATAATTTCCGCTATAACTATTGTTGGTTGCAGCTTCTGAAGAAGGATAATTCACATATCCTTGTGTAACTGAAGCGGAAAGACTCGGGAACAATTGTGCTCTTGCCTGCTCCGTATCTTCCAAACCTGATTCATGCGCCACTTTACTTTTCTTTATTTGGATATTATTCTGCAATGCATAATCCAAACAAGAACGCAAAGTCCAAACATCCGGTTGCTCCTGAGCCTTCACCAGCTTCGAGTTGAATAAACTTAGCCATACTACCAACAAAACGAACCCTATTTGTTTCATTTCCACATTATCTTCTTATCGGGAGCAAAATTATGACTGAAGATTACGTATAACAAAAAAACTCGGCAAACGGGGTTATTTCATCGACCAAACATGGGAAATAAAGAGATAAAAAAGAAAAGGCGTAGAGTAGATTTCCTACATTGCGCCTTTTCCTATTTATAATTTTATATTCTGATGTTACGTGGCGAAACTTTCAAAACTTACTCTACATACATTGCTTCTATTTCTTTAGCATATTTCTGCAAAACAACTCGTCTACGTATTTTAAGAGTATCTGTCAGCTCTCCTCCTTCCATTGAGAATGGTTTGGAAAGAAGAGTAAAACGCTTTATTTTTTCAAATCCTGCCAAATGCTTCTGCCTTTCCTCTATCCGTGATTCAACCTTCTTATATATCAAAATATTTGAAAGCAAGTCTTCATCACTTTCATATGGTATATTCTGTTCGGCAGCATATCCTTTAAGCAAAGCTATGTTAGGAACAATAAGAGCACTTACGAATTTACGTTCGTCACCAATAACTGCAACCTGTTCGATATACACATCACTGGAAATGCTCAGCTCTATTGCCTGAGGAGCAATATATTTTCCGTTCGAAGTCTTATAAAGGTCTTTTATTCTCTCTGTAAAATATAAATTACCATTTTCAAGGCGGCCAGCATCACCAGTACGGAAAAAGCCATCTTCAGTAAAACTCTTTTTGTTCTCTTCCGGACGTTTATAATATCCAGCCATTACAGTTTTTCCCTTGACAAGAATCTCATTATTCTCCGGATCAATTTTTACCTCCAAATCCGGCATAATCTTTCCAATAGAAGAAACTTCAAAATTATCTTCCGGCCAAAAACATACAGTAGCAGTTGTTTCGCTCAATCCATAACCATATTTGATCGGAATATTTACAGAAAGTAGAAATTCAGCAACATGTTCTGAAAGAGGAGCACCTGCAACAGGGAAAAATCTACCACGCTGTATTCCCAGAACTTTTTTCAACAAAGAAAAAACAGTTTTATCATAAAAATGGAACTTAGCGCTCAAAGCCGCCGGAGCCTTCAACCCCTTTCTCTTGTAATCCAGATTATATTCACGACCTACAGCTATGGCATTTCTGAATACTTTCTGCATGAAAGGGGATGATTTCTCAATCTTTTCCTGCACTCCAATATATACTTTTTCCCAAAATCGGGGAACATTACTCATCGCCGTCGGTCTGATTTCCGGCAATGTCTTTTGAATCATTTTCGGGTCATGGTTTATAGCCACCAACGCACCTCTAGTAAGACAGACACAAGTCCAGCCTCTCTCAAAAATATGAGTCAAAGGCAAAAAGCACATTGAAGTATCTTTGTCTGTAATCTGAGGGATTCTTATTTCATGCGTACGCATAGCTTCAAGATAATTTGCATGAGTAAGAATAACACCCTTAGGTTGTCCCGTTGTTCCGGAAGTGTATATTATTGTTGCAGTATCTGTTGGTAAAGCCTGGTTGGTACGTATTTTCACAGTACTTTCTGCATGGGCATTGTCTCCCAAACGGATAAAGTCGTCAAAATAAACAGAAGTCTTATCTTCAGGATTCAGCTTTACTGAAGAATCAAAAACAACCAAACGTTTTAATATATTCGGCAACTGACGCTGAACAATGAATGCATTGTTATACTGAAGCTGCTCACCCACAAACAATGTATGTATCTGCGCATCTTCAACTATAAAAGCTATTTGTGATGGAGAGCTTGTTGCATACATTGGCACATCAACCGCACGGTTTCCGTAAATACCAAAATAAGCATACAAACATTGCGGCATATTTTGAGAATATACTCCAATATTTTCCTGCACCTCAACTCCAAATTCAGCTAAAGCTTCAGCTGTCAATCTGACTTTTTCTGAAAAATCATTCCAAGATATTTTCAACCAATTTCCAGAAACCGCGTCACGATATTTTAAAGCTGCACGATTTCCATATTTTTCTGCCTGACGATGAACCATCTCGGCAAAGTGGTGATAAACCATAATAATTAAAATTTTTAATTTTCTGCAAAAGTACAATTTTAAAATAAACAAAATGGTCCGACACAATTATTTTTACACACAATCAGCATTTTTGTGCAATTTTTCGCAGGTTTACGCACGCTATTTGTTAAATAAAGATAATTTAAAGTAGTATGTATAACATAGTACATATGTATTACATATATTTGTTGCGGAATATAAACACCAGTAGATATGAATGCGGAAAATGTTAAATCACAAATGCGAAAAGGGACATTGGAATATTGCATTCTCCTTCTGTTGCGAAAAGAGCCGGCATACACTTCAGATATAATACAAAAACTGCAGGAAGCCAAGCTCATAGTAGTTGAAGGCACGCTATATCCGCTCCTTACCCGTTTGAAAAACGGTGGTTTGTTAAGCTATCAATGGATAGAGTCAACTCAAGGTCCTCCAAGGAAGTATTATGAACTGACATCCGATGGAGAAGTATTTTTAGGTGAACTTGAATCTGCCTGGCAGGAAATCAACGACACTATAAACCATATTAAAAACAACTAAAAAACTATCACACAATGAAAAAAACAGTTACGGCCAACTTAGGCGGCAGTGTTTTCCACATAGATGAAGATGCGTACCAGCTGTTAGACAAATATTTGTCGAACCTGAGAATACATTTCCAAAAAGAGGAAGGTTCAGAAGAAATAATGAACGATTTCGAAATGAGATTCGCAGAATTATTTAATGAAAGGATACGTTTGGGGTATGAAGTTATAACTATTGAGCAGGTTGAGGATGTTATCAAACGTATGGGAAAACCTGAAGAAATATTCGAAGAAGAAGAGTGCAATAATTCAGAAGGCCACACTCAAGCCCAGCATGAAAGCTCGAACTACAAAAAAAGGCTTATGCGCGACCCGGACAACAAAATTATCGGAGGTGTTTGCGGCGGTATTGCTGCATATTTCGGTTGGGACCCGACAGCCTTGAGAGTTATATTCTTTGCAATGATTTTCTTCGGCTACATAATTCCTATATATCTGGTCCTTTGGATTATTATACCTATAGCACACACTGCTACTGAAAGATTACAGATGCGTGGTGAAAAAATCACCATTGAAAACATAGGGAAAACAGTAACCGACGGATTCGAGAAAGTCAGCGACCACATAAACAATTATGCAAAATCCGGAGAAGAGAGAAGCGGACTACAGAAAATAGCAGATATTTTTGTTCAGGTAATTGGGGTAATACTAAAAATATTAGCTGTTGCTGCCGGAATCATACTGTTACCTGTTCTGTGTATAGTTCTGTTAGTCCTATTCATCGTATTCTTCTCTCTGCTTATCGGTGGTACAAGTTTTCTCTACCACATATCACCTTTCGGCATAGATTTGCTTAATGGAGATATCACAACAGGAGCTGCAGTATTATATTCTATCGGCACTATGCTGATGATTGGAATTCCGGTAATATCGCTTATTTATATTATAGGTGTATATCTGTTTAAATGGAAACCTATGCCAACAGGAGCAAAATGGGTTCTGTTAGTCCTGTGGCTGGCTTGTACTGCGTTGTTCTTCATCTACATACAACAAATGGGACAACTGATATGGACTAACGACGGACCTTTCTGGATGTGGCATAACACCGGATCGGGTAATTATTTCTATCTGCCGTAAAAAACAAAAAGGTCGCTCTATCACAGAGGGACCTTTTCTCTTAAAAGGTTAACAAACTTTTATGAGTAAAAACCACTAATGAATATTTTAAATTTCAATTTACTTGAATCGCAACAAAGATACAATTCTTTATTTATAAATCACCATAGTAACCTACATTATATTGTTATACATTCAGAAAAATTCGGAATTGATAAAAAAATACACATTTTGAAATACTATAATTCCACAATATAAATATCAGAACAGGTCCGAACCTACGTCAAAATATATATTGCCCCACGATGAAATAGGACCGAACCTACGGGGATTTTGGTCCGACCCCAGATTTTTTTCATCCGAATAATATTTTTGTTATCACCAATAGTAATTTCACGATTGAAGAATAAAAGGTAATGAGGATTTTTTAGGCTAAATTTGCACCCATAATTTAAATACCAAACTTCTGAAATTATGAGTGAAAAATTTTTTGCAAAATTCTGCAACTATTATGATGTTCCTTTAAAAAACGGGATTGAATTAGTTCGGAGAACGGAAAAAGTTCATTTTCAGAAAGGGGAAGTCCTGGTAAGACCAGGCGAAAAGAATACTGATTTTTTTCTAATAGCAGAAGGTTGCTGGAGAGGTTATTATTACCGGGATGGAGCAGACACTACTCTTTGGTTTGCCATTGAAGGTGAAGCCATTATATCAACCTGGGGATATGTTGCGGACGAAAGTTCCCTTATATATGTTGAAGCTCTAAGCAACAGCACATTGTACAAAATAAACAAAACAGATTTAGAAGATTATTTTTGCCAGTCGATTGAAAATGCAAACATTGGAAGGAAATTATTTGAGCGCCAACTCCTGTATATTGACCAGGAAATTATGACAGGAGGAGATTTACGGGCCAAAGAACGATATTTAACCCTGCTCAATGAACGGCCGGAACTTTTCCAATATGTTCCGTTAAAACATATCGCTTCATACTTAAAAATTACTCCGCAATCCTTGAGCAGATTGCGGAGCAACATAGCTCGTAAGTCAAAATAATTACAAGCCCTGGTAAGTGAAAGGCATTCTTGCCTGGATGCCTTTTACGGCTTTAGCCTCACGAATTGTATTCAAGATATTTAATTCTTCTGAAGACATAAAATATCTGCTAAACGACATTTGCGCATCGTTTTTCATACTTTCCATAAGTTCTGTAATCAAGTCTTTAGGTTTATTTGCAGTAATAATATTATATTTTGTTATGCCTGACAGAGCTGCAGCTTCTTCAATTGCGACATCCACGCCTCCGAGCCTGTCAACGAGACCTCTTTCCAAAGCCTGGGCTCCAGTCCAAACACGACCCTGGCCAATTTCATCGATAGCTTCTTTTGACTTTCCTCTTCCGTCGGCACAACGAGTAAGGAACAAATCATAAGTACGCTCAATGCTGCGCTGTATAAGAACCCGCTCATCATCACGCATAGGACGAAGCATATTTCCCATATCGGCAAAATTGTTAGTCTTTACTGCATCTGTTGTAACTCCTATTTTGTCCATAGCTCCCGCCAAAATAGGGTAAGTTCCGAAAACGCCGATCGAACCGGTAAGCGTCGTCGGTTCTGCAATTATCTTATTAGCTGCACAAGAAATGTAATAACCGCCCGAAGCTGCATAATCACCCATCGAAACCACAATAGGCTTTTCTGCCTTCAAATCTACAACAGCTTTCCATATCTGTTCAGAAATATACGCACTTCCACCAGGAGAATTTACACGGAAAACCACAGCTTTCACACTTTTATCATCCTTTAGCTTGTATATCTCGTCTACCATCTTTTCTGTGATAAGAGATTCACCGCTCATCGTGCTTTGTGCAGATTCAGGCATGATTGAACCTTCTGCGTAGAGAATTGCAATCTTATCCTCATTTGTTTCCGGCATTTCAACGATATTCAGCATATTCTTAACAGAAGCCGACTTAAGTTTTCCGTCAACATCCTGACCAGCCATACGCTTTACGGAATTTTCCGCATCATGACGGTATGACAAAGCATCAGCAAGCTTATATTGCAAAGCATTTCCTGCTTCACCCAAAGCCAGGCCTTCGTTCAGATATTTGTTCAATGTCTCAATATCAACTGAACGTGATTTAGAAATATTCTCAAGCAAATGATACCAAATATCATTAAGGAAAGATGTCAACTGTTCACGGTTTGCATCACTGAATTGCTTCAGCATATATGGTTCAACAGCACTCTTGAATGTTCCGACTTTGAAAATTTCATATTTAACACCAAGCTTTTCAGCTAAACCAGTAAAGAATACTCCTTGGGACGACAAACCTGTCAATGCAACAGAACCTTGAGGATTAAGGAAGATTGAATCTGCCACACTTGACAAATAATACGTTCCCTGGGTATATGCATCTGAATATGCAACAATAAACTTATCACTTTCCTTGAAGCTTTCAAGCTCACGCCGTATTGTTTCCATTGAAGCGAAACCTCCGGACAATGAACCTGCATTCATATAAATACCAACAATCTCAGGGCAATCTTTTGCTTTACGGATTGCTTTAACAATATCCGCAACCGAAAGTTTTTCCACGTCTTCACCCAAAATTGACGCAAAAGGATTTTCCTGAACCTGTTCGGCAAGAACTCCTCGCAAGTCGAGCTTAAGAACCGTATTTGGTTTCGGACGATAAGCCGTACTGCTCGAACTTGACACTAACATACCTGCAAAAACAGAAACCATTATGAAAATAATGATTCCCATAGCAATGAAGACTCCGAATGTGGAAGCCAACATAGTCTTAAAGAATTGTTTCATATAATTTGAGTTTATAAATATTTATTCAACATTCATAGTTTACTCAACTAAAAGTTAACAAGGTTTCAGATACAAGTTGACAAGAAAAAGGTTCCTATATTTCTTCTCCAAATAACTTGTCAACTTGTTTTCTCGTAAAATAGTATACTTTAAATTGAGCTACTAAATTTCTATATATTATTCAACTAGTTGGAAATCCAGTTGTTTTCTTTCAAGATTTGCCTGGGCAACTTTGATTGTTATAGTATCACCCAAACGATACTGACGTTTTTTACGTCTTCCTATCAGACAATAGTTCTTATCATCAAACTCATAGAAGTCGTCATCCAAATCACGCATCGGTATAAGACCTTCACATTTGTTTTCATTAAGTTCGACATACAAGCCCCACTCTGTAACTCCCGAAATCACACCATCGTAAACACGTCCGAGTTTGTCACTCATAAACTCAACCTGTTTATATTTTATTGAAGCACGTTCGGCGTTTGCTGCTACCTGTTCCATTGACGAGCAATGGTCACACATGTCTTCGTATTTTTTCTTCACCACACTTCGTCCACCTGCAAGATATTTTTCTAACAGACGATGAACCATCATATCAGGATAACGGCGGATTGGAGATGTGAAATGAGCATAATAATCGAAAGCCAAACCATAGTGGCCAATGTTATCAGTGGAATAACGGGCCTTCTGCATTGCCCTGATAGCAACAGTTTCGATAAGATTCTCTTCCGGCTTTCCCTGAACATTATCCAAAAGATTATTTATACCTTTTGAAACGTCACTCTTTGTTCCCTCTGTCTTAAGGTTATATCCGAAACGACGGATAAACGATGCAAAATTCTGCATCTTTTCCGGGTCCGGCAATTCATGTATACGATAAACAAATGTTTTCTTTGTCTTTCCCTTTGGAGGACGGCCAACAAACTCGGCAACGGTCCTGTTCGCAAGAAGCATAAATTCCTCAATCAGCTTGTTTGCATCTTTTGAGACCTTGAAATATACACTCGTAGGCTTGCCTTTCTCGTCTATTTCAAATTTGACTTCATAACGGTCAAAGTTTATCGCACCGTTAGCGAATCTTTTTTCGCGAAGCTGTTTCGCAAGTTTGTCAAGACACAATATAGCTTCTTTGCAGTCTCCTTCGCCAGTCTCTATTACCTGTTGAGCTTCTTCATATGTAAAGCGGCGGTCACTCTTAATCACAGTCCTGCATATACGTGATTTCAGGACTTCAGCCTTTTCGTTCATTTCAAATATTGCAGAAAAACAAAGTTTCTCTTCATCCGGACGAAGCGAGCAAATCTGATTGCAAAGTCTTTCCGGCAACATAGGAATAGTCCTGTCCACAAGATACACGGAAGTTGCACGGCTGAAAGCTTCCCTGTCTATTACGCTTTCGGGATGGACATAATATGTTACATCGGCAATATGAACACCAACTTCAATATTTCCGTTATCAAGAATACGGAAAGACAAGGCATCGTCAAAGTCCTTAGCATCTTTCGGGTCGATTGTAAAAGTTAGGACTTTACGGAAATCTTCACGTTTTGCGATTTCTTCCTCAGTAATTACATCCGGAATCCTGTCGGCAGCTTTTTCCACATTTTCCGGATATTTATAAGGCAACCCGAATTCTGCCAATATTGCGTGCATCTCAGCATTATTCTGACCGGCTTTTCCCAAAACATCAACAACCTCACCTAAAGGATTCTTAGCATCTTCGGGCCATTCCATTATGCGGACAATAGCCTTGTCTCCATTTTTACCGCCTTTGAGTTTGTCTTTCGGGATAAAAATATCATTTGCCAAAGTTTTATTTTCAGTAATAAGAAAAGCAAAACCTTTAGCTACTTGTAGTTTTCCTACAAACACACGCTCTTTGCTTTCCAGCACTTCGATTACTTCTCCTTCAGGCTCAGCACCTTTTCTCTTGGCAAAAATCTGAACTTTCACCCTATCTCCGTCCATTGCATGACCGGAATTGCGTTCTGCAACAAATACCGGAGTTTCACTATTATCCGGAATAAATGAATTTTTACCATTACTACGTCTGACAA
Source organism: Parabacteroides sp. (assembly GCA_034091205.1). Lineage (GTDB taxonomy): Bacteria > Bacteroidota > Bacteroidia > Bacteroidales > Tannerellaceae > Parabacteroides. The sequence continues at coordinate 15,351 of JAXDRC010000019.1, forward strand.
AAGTTCCTTCAGCCACATTCCCAAGCGAATTCATGCGGTATCTGCCACGGTCTATTTCAACAATAAAGCCGGAATCAGACAAATCATAAAGCAAATCAGCGACCTGGAGTTTCTGGACATGATTCTCAACACCGATAAGTTTACTTACCTGTTTATAATTGAATGGTTCTTTAGGAGAAGACTGGAATAAAGACACTATGCGATTTATCATCACATCTTTCTTCATTCTTTTTGATGAGTTTTTCTTCTCCTTCTTCTCCTTTTTATCTTTTTTTCCTTTGTTTTTCTTTGTCATCGTAACAGTAATTTATTAATAGCGGAAACAATTAATACAAAACAAATATTCTTTTTCATAATCTACATACTATTATTTAAATCTATAAGCTTCAACACCTTTCACTCCAGGTTTGCAGACAAAAAAGACTTCCACTCAACGGATATTCTTCCAACTGTTTTTCAGTCATGCCGGAGCGAGCAGTAGTTATATAAAGCATATCCAAATCCGGTCCGCCAAACGCACAAGAAGTAACATTCAAAGCCGGAACCTCAACTTTCTTCAGCAACTCTCCTGTATAAGGATTATAACAGTACACACCCGAGCCGCCCCAATGGGCAATCCACAAGTTACCTTCCGAATCAACAGTCATTCCATCCGGAGAGCCATATTCTTTTGGTATATAGAAGGCAATTCCATCATGAAGGATTTCAATATCTGACATGTCATAACGATATCTGTCAACCTTATTCGTCGGTGTATCAATATAATACATAAATCTTTTTTGTGGAGACCAAGCCAAGCCGTTAGAAATTGTTATATTGCTGAGCATTTCAACAGTTTCTCCTTCCGAACTTACACAATATAAAGATGCATCGCCAGGCTTACCGTCAATAACCATAGTTCCAATCCATAAACGGCCTGAAGGGCCACATTTGCCATCATTACAACGTAATTTACCGGCATTTGTAGGAATTCTGGCAACAAGTGCCTGTTCTTCTGTGTTTAAATTGAAACGGACAATCTTATTCTGTAAAGCAACCACAACTGTTGAGTCTGACTCCGGAACAACAGTAGAAATCATGCTATCGAACGTCCATTCCCTATTATTATTTCTCTCAGGAGAATATTCATAAAGTGTCTTACCCTCAATATCAACCCAAAACAATGTTTTTCTATCCGAATGCCATATTGCACCTTCACCCGTAGTTGCCTGCATTTCTTTCAACAGCTCAGCTTTTACAACCGGCACTTCCTGACAGGATGAAAAGACAGCCAAAAGTCCGTACAAAACGGCACAGAAAAATAAACGATACTTCATTATTTATAATTTACTTTATTTAGAAACAATTTCTTCCATGTAAACTCCCTTTAAAGCAGAATTCAGTTTTATACCAAATTATAAGAAACAAAAGTATAAAATAAAGGCGTAATACAATAAAATAAAGGAGTGTTTATTTTCTATTATCCTCATATTAAAATAATTTTCATAAATTTGCCATTCAAACTTGATAATCCATGAGTGTAGAAATAAGAATAGTAACGACTAAAAAGGAACTTAAACAATTCGTCAAGTTCAATATTGAGCTCTACAAAGGTAACAAATATCATATTCCGGGACTTATTGAGGAAGAGATGCTGACTTTGGACAGAGCAAAAAATCCGGCTTTTGAAACATGTGATGCAATATTTTTTCTAGCCTATAAAGACGGTAAAATTGCAGGAAGAATTGCCGGCATTATCAACCACGGAAGCAATGATACATGGAATCAGAAAAGGGTTCGCTTCGGATTTGTGGATTTTATAGATGATAATGAAGTTGTTGATGCCCTCTTCAAGGCTGTTGAAGATTGGGGACGCTCAAAGGGCATGAATCAGATTCATGGTCCATTGGGATTTACAGATTTGGATCATGAAGGTATGCTTATTGAAGGTTTTGACCAGCTGGGAACTATGGCTACCATATATAACTATCCTTACTATCCAAAACAAATGGAGAGAATGGGATATACAAAAGACCAGGATTGGCACGAATTCAAGATTTTCGTTCCTAAAGAAGGTATTCCTGAAAAGCATCAGCGTATCGGGGAAATCGTAAAGAAAAAATACGGTTTGAAAATCATGAAGTTTACAAACGAAAAAGCTATCATGCCATATGCTCAAAAGGTTTTCCAAACTCTTAATGCTTCATATGCTCCTCTGTATGGTTTCTCAAAACTTACACAAAAGCAGATTGACTATTATATAAAAATGTATATTCCAATGCTTCGCTATGACTTGGTAACATTGATTGTACGTGAAGCTGATGACGAAGTTGTAGGTTTTGGAATATCTCTTCCAAATTTATCAAGAGCTATGCAAAAAGCTAAGGGTAAGTTGTTCCCTTTCGGATGGATTCATTTATTGAAGGCTCTTAAAACAAAACCGAAAGTAGTGGATTTATATCTAATGGGAGTTTTACCCGAGTATCAAAGCAAAGGAGTCAATGCTCTTCTGTTCAATGACCTTATTCCTATTTACAACAAATTAGGTGTAGAATACGCTGAAAGCAATCCGGAGCTGGAATCTAATGCTGCTGTTCAGGCTCAATGGGATTATTTCAAACGCGAACATCATAAGACACGTAGGGCGTTTGTGAAGGAGCTGTAAGCAAGCAAGGAGTTATAGGCCGACAGTTGTTGGTTGCTCTCAACGATTTCTTGTTTCTGTAGCCTTGTTAACTAACAAACTTAAAAACTAACAAACTCAAAAACTTAAAACATATGCCCACAAATTATAATGACGAAGACATAAAAACCCTGGATTGGATGGAGCATATCCGTCGCAGACCGGGTATGTATATCGGTAAACTTGGTGACGGGAGTTATGCTGATGATGGAATTTATGTACTGCTTAAAGAGGTACTGGATAACTCTATCGACGAATACATGATGGGCTTCGGCAAAACTATTGAGGTTACAGTCGAAGAAGGCACTGTTGCTGTCAGGGATTATGGACGAGGTGTCCCTCTAGGTAAAGTAGTCGATGTGTCTAGTAAAATGAATACAGGCGCAAAATACGACAGTAAAGCTTTCAAGAAATCAGTAGGTCTTAATGGTGTGGGCATTAAGGCTGTCAATGCTTTAAGCAGTTATTTCCTGATTTCAAGCTACAGAGACGGAGAATGCAAAAGGGTTGAATACAGTAAGGCTATAATAACTGAAGAATCTGAAATAACACCAACCGAAGAACTTAACGGAACATCTGTATTCTTCATTCCGGACAAAGAAATTTTCAAAGATTATCATTATAAGGAAACTTATATAGAAAGTCTTTTGAAGAATTATGTATTCCTTAATTCAGGACTTACAATCATATATAATGGCAGAAAATTCTTCTCACGCCACGGTCTGGTTGATTTGCTGGGTGAATATATGACAACCGACCCGCTTTATGCTCCTATCCATCTTAAAGGAGAAGACATAGAAGTGGTAATAACTCATAGCAATCAGTACGGAGAAGAGTATTATTCTTTTGTAAACGGACAATATACGACCCAGGGCGGTACTCACTTATCTGCTTTCAAAGAAGCTATCGGACGAGTTATCAAAGAATATTACAACAAAAACTTCGACTATTCGGACATACGTGCCGGTATAGTTGCTGCTATCAGCATAAAGGTTGAAGAGCCTGTGTTTGAAAGCCAGACAAAAACAAAGCTTGGCTCAAAAGATATGGGTCCTGACGGTCCGACTGTCTCAAAATTCATAAACGATTTCATAAAAAAGGAACTCGACAACTTTCTTCATAAGAATCTGGATGTTTCGGATGCTATGCTCCGTAAAATACTTGAATCTGAGAAAGAGAGGAAAGCTATTGCCGGTGTAACAAAACTTGCGCGAGAAAGAGCAAAAAAGGCAAATCTGCATAATAAGAAATTAAGAGACTGCCGCATTCACCTGAATGATGCGCGCGGAGACCAAAGGGAAGATAGTTGTATATTCATAACTGAGGGTGACTCTGCAAGCGGTTCTATCACTAAAAGCCGTGACCCAAACCTGCAGGCTGTTTTCAGTTTGCGAGGCAAACCTTTGAACAGTTACGGACTTACAAAGAAAATCGTATATGAAAATGAAGAATTCAATCTTCTTCAGGCTGCGCTGAATATTGAAGACGGACTTGACGGGCTAAGATACAATAAAGTAATTATTGCGACTGATGCCGATGTTGACGGTATGCATATACGTTTGCTGCTTATAACATTTTTCCTCCAGTTCTTCCCGGACCTGATAAAAGGTAATCATGTTTATATTCTGCAAACACCACTTTTCAGAGTGAGAAACAAACAGAAAACTATTTATTGTTACAGTGAAGAAGAACGTATAGCCGCAATTAATTCTTTAGGAAAGAATCCGGAAATTACACGATTCAAAGGTCTTGGAGAAATCTCTCCCGACGAATTCCGCCATTTTATCGGAAAAGATATACGTTTGGATCAGGTAACAATGAAAAAGGAAGATGCAGTAAAAGAAATGCTGGAATTCTATATGGGTAAAAACACTATGGAAAGACAGAATTTCATTATAGACAATCTTGTTATCGAAGAAGATATCATATCTGACAGAGAACAAGTTGACAAGAGAACAAGTTAACAAGAAAGTTACATTGTAACAGAACTGTCAACTCATAAACTTAAAAACTCATAAACTTAAAAACTCAAAACATGTCCACCATACTATTTCCCGGCTCCTTCGACCCATTTACAGTTGGTCACCAATCATTGGTTGAAAGAGCTTTGTCAATAGGAGATAAAGTTATAATTGCCATAGGCATTAATGAAAATAAAAAATGTTGCTTTTCTCTGGAAGAAAGGATTGCCACAATAAAATCTTTATACGAAGGTGATTCAAGAGTGGAAGTTGTTGCATACAGCAATCTTACAACTGATTTTGCAAAAGAATGTAATGCATCATACATATTGAGAGGTATTCGCTCTATAATTGATTTTGAATACGAGAAAAATATTGCAGACATAAACAGAACAATATCAGGAATTGAGACAATATTTTTATTATCTAAACCTGAATACGCGCATATCAGCTCAAGCGTTGTCAGAGAACTACTGCATTTCGGAAAAGATGTATCCAATTTTCTTCCTTCTCCTAAAAAAAGATAAAAGCTTATCAACTTGTCAACTAACTAAAAAACTCAAAAACTCAAAATGAAACATCTACTGATTACTTTGTTAATTATAAATTCAATATTCTCTGTGTCGGCGCAAAATTCCACTCAGATGAATGCAAAAAAACTTCAACTTGCATTATATGCTATCGAGAATCTTTATGTTGATAAAACAGACGAGAGCAAACTCGTTGAAGATGCTATAGTTGGCATGTTGGACAAATTGGATCCACACTCCACATATACAGATCCGGAAGAGACTAAAGAAATGACAACTCCTTTGGTTGGTAATTTTGATGGCATAGGTATCCAGTTCAATATGCTTACTGACACAGTCTATGTGATTCAGGTAATTCCAGGCGGTCCGTCGGAAAAAGTTGGTCTTATGGCTGGAGACAGAATTGTAGAAGTCAACGACACTGTAATAGCCGGAGTCAAGATGAAAACCAGTGAGATTATGAAACGTCTCCGTGGTCCGAAAGGTTCAGAAGTAAATGTCAAAGTAAAACGTAGAAACCAGAATGAATTAATATCATTCAAAATCACCAGAGGCAAAATTCCTGTTCACAGTCTGGATGCCGCCTACATGGCAGATAAATCAACCGGATACATAAAACTGAACAGATTCGCTGCATCTTCTTCAAGCGAAATCGAAGAGGCAATGATAAACCTAAAGAAAAAAGGTATGAAAAACCTTATCTTGGACTTACAGGGAAATGGCGGCGGTTATCTTAATATTGCCATCGAACTTGCAGACCAGTTCCTAAGTAAAAAGAAATTGATTGTTTATACTGAAGGACTAAGACAAAGAAGAGAAGAAGCCAAAGCTACATATCGTGGTGAATTGGAAGATGGTAAATTAATCATTCTTGTTGATGAGTCTTCAGCTAGTGCCAGTGAAATTCTTTCAGGAGCAATACAAGACTGGGATAGAGGTGTTATTGTCGGAAGAAGAACTTTTGGAAAAGGTTTGGTTCAAAAGCCTATTCCTCTGCCTGACGGCTCAATGATAAGACTTACAGTTGCAAGATATTACACACCAACCGGAAGGTGTATCCAGAAACATTACGAAAACGGCAAACAGGATGAATACGACCGTGATTTAATAAACCGTTATAATAAGGGAGAACTTCTTAGTGCCGACAGCATCCATTTCCCGGATTCTATGAAGTTCAACACATTGGAAACTCATCGTATTGTTTATGGCGGCGGTGGCATTATGCCTGATGTTTTTATACCGGTAGATACTACGAAATATACAACGTATCATCGCAAACTTGTTGCTAGTGGTATTATTAACCGTACAGCTATGAACTACGAAGACAAATATCGTGACAAACTCAAAAAAGAATATAAGAAATTCTCAAAGTATAATGAAGAGTTTGAAGTTGGAGAAGAAATTCTTCAGGATATGAAATCTATGGCTGAAAAAGAAAAAATAGAATTCAAGGAAGAAGAATACAACAAGTCTCTTGCTCTTATCAAATTACAGATAAAAGCTCTTATTGCCCGAGATTTATATGATATGAATGAATATTTCCAGATAATCAACAATGCAAGCGACAGCTATAATGAAGCATTGAAAATTATCAATGATGATGAAATCTATAATAAGATTTTGGGAAGAGGGAAATAGATATAGTAGTAGAGGAGTCAAGGAGTCAAGGAGTTAAATAGTCAAGAAGGAATATATTATTTCCTGTTGCCTTGTCAACTCGTCAACTTGTTCCCTCGTCAACTTAAAAACTAATAAACTCAAAAACTCAAAATGTACTGGACCCTATTTATCACCTTCATGCGTATCGGTATGTTTACCATCGGTGGTGGATATGCCATGCTTCCGTTAATACAGCGTGAAGTAGTGGACAGAGGCTGGATGACAAAGCAAGATTTCATAGATGTATTTGCAGTCACACAGTCTCTGCCTGGTATCTTTGCAGTCAATATTTCCATATTTGTCGGATACAGACTGAAAAAAACAAAAGGAGCTATTTGCTGTGCACTGGGAACAATTCTTCCATCATTTCTAATCATTCTGGCAATTGCCATGTTTTTTACACAGGTAAAAGATAACGAATGGGTAGAAAAAGCTTTCAAAGGTCTGCGTCCCGCAGTTGTAGCATTGATTGTTGTTCCTTGTATCACCACAGCTCGTTCAATAAAGCTTTCATATAAACAGTTGATAATTCCTATCGGCGCAGCATTACTAATTTGGCTCGGAGGAATATCACCGGCATGGATAATTATAGCTGCAATTGCAGGAGGAATTATTAATTGGAAAATGGGAAATTTAGGAGTCAAGAAGTCAAGAAGTCAAGAAGTCAAGAAGAAATAAGGAATGATCCGCTTGAGTACTTAAAAACTCAATATTCAACACAGAGTTTTTAGTAATTCTATTTTAAGACCTTGTTCCCTCGCCAACTAATAAACTTAAAAACTCAAAAACTTAAAAACTCAAAAATTATGATTTGGCTCCAACTATTATACGTCTACCTCAAAATCGGTATCCTGGGATTCGGCGGCGGATACGCAATGCTTTCTTTGATTCAAGCAGATGTTGTGGACCGTTACAGATGGTTATCTTTACAGGAATTCACCGACATTGTCGCAATCTCACAAATGACACCGGGACCAATTGGGATAAACAGCGCTACATATATAGGCTATACAGCCATACATAATGCCGGATATTCTCCTGCAGTCAGCATTCTAGGCTCTTGCCTTACAACATTTGCAGTCTGTCTTCCGTCTTTTCTTCTTGTACTTGGCATTTCATATACTTTCGCAAAGTTCAAAAACAACAAATATGTGGAAGCAGCATTTACAGGCCTTCGTCCGGTGACTGTCGGATTGATTGCTGCCGCAGCCTTGTTGCTTATGAATCACGAGAACTTTATAGACTATAAAAGCGGCCTTATATTCTTAGCCGCCTTTATTCTTACATGGAAATTCAAGATTCATCCTATTCTGATGATTCTTCTTGCCGGAGTAGCAGGAATTTTGCTTTATTGGTGATACCAATTATAAAGCGCAAGTTCCTTCCCCACAATAATCCGCACTTGGAGAACCATTATACTCAGGATGCCGTTTCAACCAAACAACGGCATATGAACATGTAGCTATTACTTTAAGATTTTGGGCAACAGCATAATCATATGCAGTTTTAACTAAGGCAGAAGCAATTCCCCTACCTCCTATTTCCTGAGGAACTACAGTATGGCGGATATCCAAACCTCCGTCATGCAAAGTGTAGTCAACATATGCTTTGCAACCATCCACTTCGGCTACAAAGCGTTGTCTGTTTGTGTCGTGGACTATGAACATGGATTTAAGTTTTTAAGTTTATCAGTTTTTAGTTTTTAAGCTTATCAGTTGACGAGGGAACAAGTTGACAAGTTAACGAGGAGAAAATCAGCTTCTCAAAACATGATCCTGAACCTGGTCATACCATCCGCATAAGTTCTAAGTGAGAATGAACATCCATGCGCCTGCAAAACCTCACGTATAAATATCAATCCTATGCCCTGCCCATTAGGCTTGGTTGAAAAGAACGGCGTGAAAAGTTTTGTTGCCGTTTCCTTATCTATGCCTTTGCCGTCGTCTGATATTTCAAGAGACAAAGGTTTGGAAGATGTACGCAATGTAATATTTCCATTTTCACCGATTGACTCAGCCGAATTCTTGACGATGTTTATAAGCACTTGCTCAAACAACACTCTGTCGAGCATCACATCCGGCATAGTTTCATCAGTATATATATTAATACTGATATTCCTTCCCGTACATATATTCTCCATAAAAGGACGGTTGGAAAGGATTACGCTATTCAAAGATTCCGGCTTCAACTGTGGTTCGGGTATTCGGACCACATCAGCAAAATTAGTAATAAACTTGCTCATTCTCAAGCAGCGTTCAATCGAAACCTGAAGAACTTCGCACACATCGTTCATATCTTCCATTCCTGAAAACGTTGACTCCAAAGTATCCAACGTAGATATTATTCCTCCGGTTGTATTGTTCACTTCATGGGAAATCATACGTATGACTTTCTCATAAGCCTTACGTTCAACCATAAATACCTCGCGTGTCATCTCCTCGATAAGATAGAATTCACGTTTGAAACCTCTGTCAAGAAAAGAATAACGCGAACAACGGTAGATGTTGGCATCTCCCAACCTCACCGTAGAAGTGCTGCCCAACGGGATCTTCCTCATTTCCGTTATCAGCATATTGTCCGCACCCTGGAAATTCTGTCCTTTCAATTCATTTTCATTAATATCAAGCAAACGCAACGCAGCCTGGTTCAACGAATGTATCTTACCTTCTAAATCCAGAATGACAACACCCATCGGCGAAGCATTAATCAGCAAATCCAGAAAATGATTCTGCTCAAGCAAACGTAATCTTTCATTCTTAAGCCGATCCATCATGCGGTTGAACACACTTACTATGCGGTCCGTATCCTTCTGCCCTACATATCCAAGACGCGAACTGAAGTCCTGCTCATTCAGCAAATCCATACCATTTCCCAAGGTGTAAAGAGGTTTTATCACTCTCTGATAGAAATAATACAAATATCCGAAAAGCAATAATGTCCATCCCTCCAGGACAAAGAATATCCATCCGGCATCCTCATATTTCCACAAACAGATGATAAGGGCAACAAGGACAGCCAGAAGAAACACAAATATCAGGAATATATATTTCAGTCGCATATCTTTATTCCATATTTTTCAAGACGGCGGTACAAAGCTGAACGGCTTATGCCCAACGTTTCGGCAGCCTTCGAAAGATTGTTGCCATATTTGTCCAATGCCTGAAGAATCCTTTTCTTTTCCAACTGCTCCAGTGTCAGACCTTCAAAAGGTGTTCCGGAGAAAATATCGGCAGACTGGACATTTCCGAAACGCTCCAAATCCGATGCTTCTATCCTTTGACGTCCCGATACAAGAAGAGTGCGTTCCACCATGTTCTTCAATTCTCTGATATTACCGGGGAACGGCAACTTCTGCAAATATGACAATGCCTCCGGAGAAAATTCCACAACCGGCTGTCCATTGTTTTCTGCCATCTTAGTCGCAAAATGACGCACCAGCAACGGTATGTCCTCACGTCGTTCACGCAATGCCGGAAGATGAACCGTAATCAGATTTATCCTATAAAACAAATCTTCACGGAATGAATGTTCTCTCACCATATCCTGCAGGTCTTTGTTCGTAGCACTTACCACTCGGACATCAACCTTTCGCGGACGACTGTCGCCAAGTACCTCAAAGGTTTGCTCCTGCAGCACTCGAAGCAATTTTACCTGGCACGACAAATCCAGTTCGCCAATCTCATCCAGGAAAATAGTTCCTTTATCGGCAAGCTCAAAACGTCCTACTCGGTCAATATAAGCGTCGGTAAAAGCTCCCTTCTTATGTCCGAACATCTCACTTTCGAATAAGCTCTGCGAAATTCCTCCAAGATTCACCTTAACAAAAGGTTTGTCGCCACGTTTACTGTTGCTGTGTATTGCTTCGGCTATCAACTCCTTTCCCGTACCGCTCTCTCCGGTAATAAGAACAGAAGCAGTTGTAGGAGCAATGCGCGCTACAGTATCGAGCACAGTCTTGATAGCCCAGCTCTTTCCTATTATCTTGTCGAAACAAGCAGGAGCATCATCTTCATTCTCCTTGTTTTCGGGCGATGTCAGCTCAAGCGCATTATTCACAGATTTAAGCAACATCAGGTTATTCCAAGGCTTAGTGACAAAATCAAAAGCTCCAGCCTGCATTCCCTGAACAGCAAGAGAAATCGACCCCCAAGCCGTCATCAATATCACAGGCAATTCCGGGCGCAGCGCCTTTACCTGACGGAGCAAATGCAAACCTTCCTCACCGGTTGTCGTCAGCGAATAGTTCATGTCCATCAGCACCAGACGGAGATCCTTTTCACGAATGGCAGATATTGCCTCCTTTGGACTGCCCACAGCCACAGGAGTATGTCCGGCTCGCTTCAAAAGGAACGTCAAAGAAGAACGTACAACGGCATCATCGTCTATAATTAGTATCATTTGAGTTTATGAGTTTTTTAGTTTATAAGTTTTTGAGTTGATGAGGGGACAAGAGGATGAGTTGACGAGTTGACAAGTTGACAAGTTAACAAGTTGACAAGGCAACAGGAAATAATGTATTCCTTCTTAACTTCTTAACTTCTTGACTCCTTAACTCCTTAACTCCAATTGAACTGAGTTAACCAAGCCCTCATTCCTGAAGCCTTGTCCCCTCGTCCACTTAAAAGAGTTCCTCCTCCATATCTATTCCTACCCCATTAACAAAGTCATACAACGTCAGACTTCTTATATTGTAAAAATATTTCCAATAGTAATACAATTCCTCGATATGCTTCTGCTTGGCTTTGTCTTTAGAATCCCTGGCATCATTCAACTCAAGAATATCAATCTTGCCAACCATGAAAGTTTCTATAGAAGTCAAATATCTTTTCTCAGCCAAAGAATCAACCTCCGATGCAATCTCGAGCTGTGCCGCCTGATTGTTGAAATTCTCAACCAAAAGGAATATATTCTGGTTGAATGTCATTTCCTCCTGACGGATTTTCGAAAGCTCGGTTTCACGGTTTGATTCCGCAACTCGCACCTTTCCCTTTCGTTTTCCCCAATCAAGAATAGGTATGGAAACTCCCACCTCTACAATCTGGTTATTCTTTAGAGGATTGTATGCGCCTGCAAACATACGGTCTTTTCCCGTATATCCAACAGATGCGAACAAATTTATGCTCCTTCGCTCGCCTTTTGCTGTTGCCACAGCATAATCTGCCTCAAGCTGGCGGCGCATTATGTTCTTCGAAAACGAGTTGTTGTCTCTCGCCTTTTCCAACACACTGTTATATTCCATCTTTATTCCCGGAACAACTTCAGGCACTACAGGTTCAATCGCAACATCCTCGCCTATTGCAAGAAACGAGCGCAACTGAAACATCATGGAGTTGAAATTGGAGCGAGCTTCCGTAACCTTTCCCTTTGCCTGCAGAGCCGACTGTTTGAGTTGCATAAGCTCAACTTCCGAAATATGTCCGATTTTACGCTTCGCGACGGCAATTTCATAAAGTTTCTCTGCATTCTCCAAGTTCTGAAGACAAATATCCAAATTATCTTTGGCAAGAAGAAGGTTAAAATAATGCGTTATAGTAGTTATCGTGACCTCTTCCATACTTTCCAGATATTCCGCCTTTGCTTCTTCATAACGCACCGGCTCAATACGGCGTTGCCATTTTTGTTTATTTACACCGAATATCGGCTGATTAAGTGTAAGTCCCACCGGAACACTCATAAACTCATTATATGCACCTGTTCCCAATTGGCGGGTGAAGTCGAGAGACGTATTCAAAGCTATCTTACCTCCTGTCAGCGCGATATTCTGCTCAATTGATAACTCTCCGTTCAATCCCAGCACATTGTTCTGCACATAAGTGTAAGAACCGTCAGACTGCTGGTATTTGGAATATTGCTTGCTGTAAGAAGGCAATGTTCCTTTGAATATTATTTCCGGAAGCTGCTCAGCCTTATAAGTTCGAAACTCCCAATACGAAGTTTTCATCTTATTTATCGCAACTGCCGCATCAACCGACTGTGTCCTTGCCTGCCGTATAGCATCCTCAAGCGTCAGCTTAACGACATAGTTTTCCGGTTCGGTAGCGACTGCTGCAGCTGCTGCCGACATATAAATCATACATAACATTATAAACCGTTTCATATCCGTCTTTAATTTTTACACGGATAACAGCAAACAATGTGCCATAATCATAACCACTTGATTTACTGAAGCAAGCAAAAAGCAAGGTGTTCAATATCGGACACTTTTTTCCGATTTCGGACATTGCTTTAATTGCATCTGAATCCGTCTCAAATTTGGTTCGGAAGAAAACACAATTTGTTCCGAAAGAAAATTCAGTTGGATTCGGAAGTATTTTACTATTATTTACGGACAGATTTTTCAGAGATTGATAAACAACCATGGAGTTTCTGAAAGCAAGTTTCACCATTTTTTCAAATCTTTGAAAATCAACAAAATGTTGTGACGGTGGAATCTGAAAGTTCAATTTATGTTTTTCATAATAGCTATTGTTAAAATATATTCAAAGTTCACATGATTTCTTTGATTATCAAACGGCTGAACAAATTGTGAATGATGAGAGAATAAAAAAACAGGTTCTTCGTCAATTTAGGTGAAACTTTTTCTGATTGAGAGTGTGTAAAATTCTACACCACAATATTTAATGGTTATTTGATTCCTTGTAATATCTTTCATAGAAACAACACTACAAAAAATCTAGTGAATCTCTTTTT
>JAXDRC010000020.1:0-48627 GCA_034091205.1 Parabacteroides sp.
CGTTGAAAGAAGGAGAAACAATTGATTTCTTTAGTAATATCTAAAAAAAGAAATGGGAATACGTAAATTAAAGCCCACAACACCGGGGCAGAGACACAAAGTTATTGGTGCATTTGATAAAATCACTGCAAGTACACCAGAGAAGTCTCTTGTAGTAGGTAAGAAAAGTACAGGTGGTCGTAACAACACTGGTAAAATGACAATGCGTTACATCGGTGGCGGTCACAAAAAGAAGTAAAGATTTATCGATTTCAAGAGAAACAAAGATGTCATTCCTGCAACAGTTAAATCAATCGAGTACGATCCAAACCGTACATCACGTATTGCATTGTTGTATTATGCAGATGGAGCAAAAAGTTATATCATCGCTCCTAATGGATTGGAAGTTGGCCAGACAGTGGTTTCAGGTAGCGATGCAGCTCCTGAGGTAGGTAATACTTTGCCAATGGCAAATATACCTGTAGGTACAATTATTCACAATATTGAGCTTCGTCCTGGACAGGGTGCTAAATTAGTACGTTCTGCAGGTGCTTTTGCTCAGCTGACTTCAAAAGAAGGTGCTTATGCAATCATTAAGATGCCTTCTGGAGAAACAAGAAAGATTCTTGCCGCTTGTAAAGCTACAATCGGTGCAGTAGGTAACTCAGACCATGGTCTTGAAAAATCAGGTAAAGCCGGTCGCTCTAGATGGTTAGGTCGTCGTCCACACAACCGTGGTGTTGTAATGAACCCAGTTGATCACCCAATGGGTGGTGGTGAAGGACGTGCTTCAGGAGGTCATCCAAGATCACGCAATGGCTTGTATGCTAAGGGCTTGAAGACAAGAGCTCCGAAGAAACATTCTTCAAAATATATTATTGAAAGAAGAAAGAAATAATCTGATTAATTGAGTAAACTATGAGTCGTTCATTAAAAAAAGGCCCGTATATTAATGTAAAGCTTGAAAAGAAAGTTCTTGCAATGAATGAATCAGGCAAGAAAGCTGTAGTTAAGACATGGGCAAGAGCTTCAATGATTTCGCCTGATTTTGTAGGCCATACTATTGCAGTTCATAATGGAAATAAATTTATTCCTGTTTTTGTAACCGAAAATATGGTTGGTCATAAGTTAGGAGAATTCTCTCCAACTCGTACATTCCGTGGCCATGCCGGTAACAAGAAAAAATAATCGGTAAGCAGGAATCTAACAACTGAAAAAAAAGAATCTAAAAAATGGGTGCTAGAAAAAGAATATCAGCTGAAGCAAGAAAAGAAGCCCAAAAGACCATGTACTTCGCAAAATTGCGCAACGTACCTACTTCTCCTCGCAAAATGCGTTTGGTAGTAGACATGGTTCGTGGAATGGAAGTATTCCGTGCACTTGGTGTTTTGAAGTTTTCTAATAAAGAAGCTGCAGCAAGAGTAGAAAAGTTGCTTCGTTCAGCAATTGCCAATTGGGAGCAGAAAAATGAACGTAAAGCAGAAGCAGGAGAGTTGTATATTTCTTCAATCAGCGTTGATTGTGCAACAACATTGAAGAGAATGCGTCCTGCTCCTCAGGGAAGAGGTTACAGAATTCGCAAACGTTCGAACCATGTAACTCTGTTTGTAGATACACTTAGTAAAAAAGATACTCAAAATTAATTTGTAGATGGGACAAAAAGTTAATCCGGTTAGTAATCGTTTAGGAATCATCCGTGGTTGGGATTCCAATTGGTATGGCGGCAAAAATTACGGAGATACTTTGTTAGAAGATAGCAAAATCCGTAAGTATCTTAATGCCCGTCTTGCAAAAGCAAGTGTATCTCGTATCGTTATTGAACGTACGTTGAAGTTGATAACAATTACTGTTTGTACATCTCGTCCGGGTATCATTATCGGTAAAGGTGGTCAGGAAGTCGACAAGTTGAAAGAAGAATTGAAGAAGATCACTGATAAGGATGTTCAGATTAATATCTTTGAAGTTAAAAGACCTGAATTGGATGCTGTAATTGTTGCAAACAATATTGCTCGTCAACTTGAAGGTAAAATTGCATACCGTCGCGCTATTAAAATGGCTATAGCATCTACTATGAGAATGGGTGCAGAAGGTATCAAAATTCAAGTTTCAGGTCGTTTGAACGGTGCTGAAATGGCTCGTTCAGAAATGTATAAGGAAGGTAGAACTCCGTTGCACACATTCAGAGCAGATATCGATTATGCTTTGGCTGAAGCGTTGACAAAGGTTGGTTTGCTTGGTGTTAAGGTTTGGATTTGCCGTGGTGAAGTTTATGGTAAGCGCGATCTTGCTCCTTCATTCACTGCCGCTAAAGAATCTGGCCGTAGAAATGAAGCTGGTGGCAACAGAGATAAAAACTTCAAGAGAAAAAAAGCTAATCGTTAAACGTTAGAATTTAAGTAGAGATGTTACAACCTAAGAAAACCAAGTTCAGAAGACAGCAGAAAGGCCGTATGAAGGGTGAAGCTCAGCGCGGTAATCAGCTTGCCTTCGGATCTTTTGGAATAAAGTCATTAGAAAATAAATGGATTACCGGTCGTCAGATCGAAGCTGCCCGTATTGCAGTAACACGTTACATGCAGCGTCAGGGTCAGGTTTGGGTTCGTATTTTCCCAGACAAACCAATCACTAAGAAGCCTGCTGAAGTGCGTATGGGTAAAGGTAAAGGTAATCCAGAAGGATTTGTTGCTCCTGTTACTCCAGGTCGTCTTATTTTCGAAATCGAAGGTGTTCCTTTCGATGTTGCTAAAGAGGCTTTGCGCTTAGCTGCTCAGAAGCTTCCTGTAACAACAAAATTTGTTGTGAGACGTGATTATGATATGCAAAATCAAAATGCGTAATTGGTTATGAAGATTGCAGAAATTAGAGAATTAAGCACAAGCGAGTTGCTTGAAAGAGTAAATGCAGAGGTTACCGCTTATGAAATGAAGTTGATAAACCACAGCATTACTCCAAGTGAAAATCCTGCTCAGATTAAACAACAACGCAGGATGATTGCGCGCATGAAAACAGAATTGCGCCAGAGAGAACTTAACAACAAATAATTGAGCCTGATGGAAACTAGAAATTTAAGAAAAGAAAGAACGGGCGTGGTTACTAGCAACAAGATGGAAAAAACTATCACAGTTGCTATTAAATGGAAAGAAAAACATCCCATTTATGGTAAGTTCGTTAACAAGACGAAGAAATATCATGCTCACGACGAAAAGAATGAATGCAACATTGGCGATACCGTAAGAATTATGGAAACTCGTCCTTTGAGCAAAACAAAAAGATGGAGATTAGTTCAAATAATCGAAAGGGCTAAGTAACATGATACAACAAGAATCAAGATTAGTAGTAGCTGATAATAGCGGTGCAAAAGAAGCTTTGTGTATCCGCGTTTTGGGTGGTACTAGAAAGCGTTATGCTACAGTAGGTGATATTATCGTAGTAGCTATCAAGAGCGTTATCCCATCAAGTGATGTAAAGAAGGGTGCCGTTTCTAAAGCTGTCATAGTTCGCACAAAGAAAGAAATCCGCCGTCCGGATGGTTCTTACATCCGTTTTGATGATAATGCATGCGTGTTGTTGAATGCGAGCGGTGATATTCGTGGTAGCCGTATTTTCGGTCCGGTTGCCAGAGAACTTCGTGCAACAAACATGAAAATTGTTTCTCTTGCACCAGAAGTACTTTAATATTTCGTAAAACAAAAGAGTAATGAGCAAATTACATATCAAAAAAGGCGATATCGTTTTTGTTAATACTGGCGAAGACAAAGGTAAAACAGGTCGTGTTTTGCAGGTTCTTGTAAAAGAAAACCGTGCCGTTGTTGAAGGTATTAATATAGTATCAAAGCATACTAAGCCTAATGCAAAGAATCCTCAGGGAGGAATCGAGAAAAAAGAAGCTCCTATTCATATTTCAAACCTGAATGTTATCGATCCTAAGTCAGGTAAACCGACACGCATTGGTCGTAAACTTAATGAAGCAGGTGCTTTAGTGCGTTATTCAAAAAAATCAGGGGAGGAAATTAAGTAATGAGCAATACAGCCAGTCTTAAGAAAGAATATCAGGATAGAATTGTTCCTGCTTTAACTAAGGAGTTTGGATACAAGTCTGTCATGCAGGTTCCTGTTTTGAAAAAGATTGTAATCAATCAGGGACTTGGTATGGCTGTTGCAGATAAAAAAATCATTGATGTTGCTATCAGTGAGTTGACTGCAATTACAGGCCAGAAAGCTGTTGCTACAGTTTCTAAGAAGGATATCTCAAACTTCAAGTTGCGTAAAAAGATGCCTATTGGTGTTATGGTAACTCTACGTCGTGAGCAGATGTATGAATTCTTGGAAAGACTAGTTCGCATCGCATTGCCTCGTATCCGTGACTTCAAAGGTATTGAAGGAAAATTGGATGGACGCGGAAATTATACATTAGGTATCCAGGAACAAATCATTTTCCCAGAAATTAATATCGACAATATTACAAAAATATTGGGAATGAATATTACCTTTGTAACCTCAGCAAAAACTGACGAAGAAGGTTACGCTTTGTTGAGAGAATTTGGTTTGCCTTTTAAAAACGCAAAAAAAGACTAAGTAGTTATGGCTAAGGAATCAATGAAGGCCCGTGAGGTTAAAAGAGCAAAGCTAGTTGCTAAATATGCAGCTAAGAGAGCAGAATTGAAAGCTGCCGGTGATTATGAAGCTTTGCAGTCTTTGCCTAAGAATGCTTCTCCTGTTCGTTTGCACAACCGTTGCAAAATCACAGGACGTCCGAAAGGTTATATCCGCCAGTTCGGTATTTCTCGTATTCAGTTGCGTGAAATGGCATCTCAAGGTTTAATTCCGGGTGTTAAGAAAGCAAGTTGGTAAGAGATATTTTTTTAGTTTAAATATTGTCCGGAGTGTCCGGATCAATTTAATTAATTATTTTTATGACAGATCCTATTGCAGATTATTTGACAAGATTGCGTAATGCAATCAAAGCTAAGCACAGAGTCGTTGAAGTGCCAGCGTCAAATTTAAAGAAAGAGATCACTAAGATCCTTTTCGACAAGGGCTACATTCTTAATTTCAAGTTTGTAGAAGACGGTCCTCAAGGTACAATCAAGATTGCCTTGAAGTATGACTTGGTAAATAAAGTT
Organism: Parabacteroides sp.; assembly: GCA_034091205.1. GTDB lineage: Bacteria > Bacteroidota > Bacteroidia > Bacteroidales > Tannerellaceae > Parabacteroides. The sequence continues at coordinate 5,103 of JAXDRC010000020.1, forward strand.
AATGCAATCAAGAAACTTGAGAGAGTTTCTACTCCAGGTTTGCGTAAGTACACTGGCTACAAAGACATGCCGAGAGTATTGAATGGTTTGGGTATTGCCGTTCTTTCAACTTCTAAAGGTGTAATGACTGACAAGGAAGCTCGCGATTTGAAAATTGGTGGCGAAGTATTGTGTTATGTTTATTAATGTTAGGAGGAATTAAGAATGTCAAGAATAGGTAAATTACCAATCCATGTTCCAGCTGGTGTAACAGTTACTATCAAGGATAATGTAGTAGCAGTTAAAGGTCCTAAAGGAGAACTTGAACAGGTTGTAAATCCTGATATCAATGTAACTTTAGAAAATGGTGTTATCACTTTAACTAGACCTTCTGACGAAAAGAATCATCGTGCTTTGCACGGTTTGTATCGTGCTTTGATTCACAATATGGTTGTAGGAGTTTCTGAAGGTTACAAAAAGGAACTTGAACTTGTAGGTGTCGGTTACCGTGTTTCTAATACAGGTCAGTTACTTGATCTTTCTTTGGGTTATACTCATAACATTTACATGCAGTTGCCTAAAGAAGTTAAGGTTGAAACAAAATCAGAGAGAAATAAGAACCCTCTTATTATCCTTGAATCTGCTGACAAGCAGTTAATTGGTCAGATTTGTGCAAAGATTCGTTCATTCCGTATGCCTGAACCATATAAAGGTAAAGGTATTAAGTTTGTGGGTGAAGAAATTCGCAGAAAGTCTGGTAAATCAGCAGGTAAGTAATCTACGTAAACTGAAATTATCATGACAACGAAGCAAGAAAGACGATTAAAAATAAAAGCAGGTGTTAGAGGTAAAGTTTCAGGAACTGCTGAACGTCCTCGCCTGACTGTGTTTAGAAGCAATAAGCAGATCTATGCACAGGTAATTGATGATACTACAGGTAAGACTTTGGCTTCAGCTTCTTCTTTGAAAATGGAAGTGAAAGCTCCTAAAAAAGAAATTGCTGCAAAAGTTGGTGAATTGATCGCAAAAAATGCTCAGGAAGCTGGCGTTCAGTCTGTAGTTTTTGACCGTAACGGTTACTTGTATCACGGAAGAATTAAAGAATTGGCAGATGCTGCACGTAACGGCGGCCTTAAATTTTAATGAAGATGGCAGGAGTAAATAATAGAGTAAAATCAACCAACGACTTAGAGTTGAAGGACAGATTGGTTGCAATCAACCGCGTAACTAAAGTTACAAAAGGTGGTCGTACATTTAGTTTTGCTGCTATTGTAGTAGTAGGTAACGAAGATGGTATCATCGGTTGGGGCTTAGGTAAAGCAGGTGAAGTTACAACAGCTATCGCTAAAGGTGTAGAAGCTGCAAAGAAGAATTTGATTCGTGTTCCGGTTCATAAAGGTACAATTCCTCACGAACAGCTTGCAAAGTTCGGTGGTGCTAAGGTTTTGATCAAACCAGCATCTCACGGTACTGGTGTTAAAGCAGGTGGTGCTATGCGTGCTGTTTTGGAAAGCGTAGGTATTACTGACGTTTTGGCTAAGTCTAAAGGATCTTCAAACCCTCATAACTTGGTAAAAGCAACAATTGCTGCTTTGAATGAGTTGAGAAGTCCGTTTACTGTAGCTCAGAATCGCGGCGTATCTGTAGAAAAAGTATTTAGAGGTTAATTTAGGGAGGATTTTATTTATGGCAACTATTAAAGTAAAGCAGGTTAAAAGTAGAATTAAGTGCCCTAAAGATCAGAAAAGAACTTTGGATGCGCTAGGTTTGAAAAAAATGAATCAAGTAGTTGAACATGAAGCTAACCCAGCTATCTTGGGTATGGTTGAAAAAGTTAAACACTTGGTTTCTGTTGAAAAGTAATATTAAAGTAGAAACATTAAATTGTACGATATGAACTTATCAAATTTAAAACCGGCAAAGGGTTCAATTAAGACTCGTAAAAGAATCGGTCGTGGTCCGGGTTCTGGCCTAGGTGGCACTTCTACAAGAGGTCACAAAGGTGCGAAATCTAGATCTGGTTATAAGAACAAGATTGGTTTCGAAGGTGGTCAGATGCCTATCCAGAGACGTTTGCCTAAGTTTGGTTTCAAGAATATTAACCGTGTAGAGTATAAAGCTATTAACATTTCAACTTTGCAACAGCTTGCGGAAGCACAGAATTTGGCAAAGATTGGAGTTAATGAATTGGTTGAAGCAGGTTTTGTATCAGCTTCGCAGTTGGTTAAGATTCTTGGAAATGGTAGCTTAACTGTAAAATTAGATGTTGAAGCTCACGCTTTCTCTAAATCAGCAGAAGCTGCTATCCAGGCTGTTGGAGGAACAGTCGTTAAACTCTAAGATATGAGAGCAATTGAAACAATAAAGAATATCTGGAAGATTGAGGATCTGAGAAATCGGATCCTCACTACTCTATTGTTGGTGATTATATACCGATTTGGTACTTATGTCGTTCTTCCAGGTATTGATCCTAAAGCTTTAACAGCTTTACAAGAGCAGACAAGAGGTGGTTTGTTGGCCCTTCTCGATATGTTTTCTGGGGGCGCATTTTCCAATGCGTCTATCTTTGCATTAGGGATTATGCCATACATATCAGCTTCAATTGTTATGCAATTATTAGCTATAGCAGTACCATCTTTTCAGAAGATGCAAAGGGAAGGAGAGAGTGGTCGTAGAAAAATTAATCAGTGGACTCGTTATTTAACTGTAGCAATTTTACTTTTTCAAGGACCAACTTATTTGGTAAATTTAAGTGTTCAGTTAAAGGCTGTGGGTGCAGCGCTTCCATCAAACATTTTATTTACGATTTCTTCTACGATTATTTTGGCTGCAGGAAGTATGTTTATCCTTTGGCTAGGTGAAAGAATAACTGATAAGGGTGTGGGAAATGGTATTTCCTTTATAATCTTGGTCGGTATCATTGCACGTCTTCCTCATTCATTATTCCAGGAGTTTATTTCCCGAACAAGTGAAAAAACTGGAGGTTTGGTAATGTTCTTAGCTGAAATGGTGGTTCTTCTATTAGTTATTGCTGGTGCAATACTTCTGGTTCAGGGAGTTCGAAAAGTTCCAGTGCAATATGCTAAGAGAATTATCGGAAATAAGCAGTATGGTGGAGCAAGACAGTACATTCCTCTTAAGGTCAATGCAGCGAATGTAATGCCTATTATTTTTGCTCAGGCTATAATGTTTATTCCAATTTCAATTGTTGGTTTTTCTAATACGGGTGATCAAACAGGTTTTTGGGCAGCATTTATGGATAACACTGGTTTTTGGTATAACTTTGTTTTTGCAGTTCTAATTATCCTGTTTACTTATTTCTATACAGCTATTACAATCAATCCGACTCAAATGTCTGATGACTTGAAAAGAAATAATGGATTCATTCCGGGGGTTAAGCCAGGTAAGCATACCAAGGACTATTTGGATACCATAATGGACAGAATTACTCTTCCAGGTGCAATTTTCTTGGCAATTGTGGCTATTATGCCAGCTTTTGCGAGATTGGCTGGGGTGAGTATGGAGTTCTCTCAGTTCTTTGGTGGTACATCTTTGTTGATTCTCGTTGGTGTTGTGTTAGACACATTACAGCAAGTTGAGAGTCATTTGCTAATGCGTCATTATGACGGTTTGTTGAAGTCAGGTAGAATTAAAGGACGTTCAGGCGTTGCTGCTTATTAATATAAAAGAATGATCTTTTTAAAAACAGATGAAGAGATAGAGTTGATGCGAGCTGCCAACCAATTAGTTGGTATGACTCTTGGGGAGCTTGCTAAACATATTAAGCCAGGAATTTCAACCTTAGAGCTAGACAAAATTGCAGAAGAATTTATCAGGGATCATGGAGCCGAACCTGCTTTTTTGGGATATGGTGGATTTCCAAATTCAATTTGCGCGTCGGTTAATGAGAATGTTGTTCATGGCATACCTTCTGCAAAGACTATTCTAAAAGAGGGAGATGTAATATCTGTTGATTGCGGAACTAATTTAAATGGTTTTGTTGGTGATTCAGCTTATACATTCTGTGTGGGTGATGTTGATCCAGCTGTTAGAAAACTTTTGCAAACTACTAAGGAGTCTCTTTATATTGGAATTGAACATGCTTTAGAAGGTAAAAGAATAGGTGACATTAGTTCTGCTATTCAGACTTATTGCGAGTCTAAAAATTATTCTGTTGTTCGAGAATTGGTAGGACATGGAATAGGCAGAAAAATGCATGAGGAGCCTGAAGTTCCGAACTATGGAAGACGTGGATGTGGAGCTTTATTACGTTCTGGTATGTGTATTTGCATTGAACCTATGATTAATATGGGTAGTAAGAATGTGGTCTTTGAACGTGACGGATGGACAGTTCGAACTAAAGACAGAAAACCTTCTGCTCACTTTGAACATTGTATTGCAATTCGTCCAGAAGGGCCTGAAATTTTATCTTCTTTTAAGTTTTTGGAAGAAGTTCTTGGAAATAACGCAATTTAAAATATTTTATGGCTAAACAAGCAGCAATAGAACAAGATGGAGTAATCGTTGAAGCATTGTCAAATGCAATGTTTCGTGTAGAATTGGAGAATGGACATGAAATCACTGCACATATCTCTGGAAAAATGAGAATGCATTATATTAAAATTCTTCCGGGAGATAAAGTGAGAGTTGAAATGTCCCCTTATGATTTGTCAAAAGGTAGAATTGCTTTTAGATATAAATAAAAAAATTAAGATATGAAAGTAAGAGCATCTTTGAAAAAACGTACCCCTGAATGTAAAATCGTTAGAAGAAAGGGTCGTTTGTACGTAATTAACAAGAAAAATCCTAAGTATAAACAACGTCAAGGATAATTTATTATTTTTGCAAAATAATTGAGTTAAGAAATATGGCTATAAGAATAGTTGGTGTTGACTTGCCACAAAATAAAAGAGGTGAAGTTGCTTTGACTTACATTTATGGTATTGGTCGTAGTGCAGCTAACACTATTTTAGCGAAAGCAGGAATTGATCGCGATATCAAGGTTAAGGATTGGACAGATGAACAGGCTGCTAAAGTTCGTGAAATCATTGGAGCTGAATATAAGGTTGAAGGTGATTTGCGTTCTGAAGTTCAGTTGAACATCAAACGTCTAATGGATATTGGTTGCTACAGAGGTGTTCGTCACCGTATCGGTCTGCCTTTGAGAGGACAGAAAACTAAAAACAACTCTCGTACTCGTAAGGGTAAGAAGAAAACTGTTGCAAATAAGAAAAAAGCTACTAAATAATAAGAGTTGAGATATGGCAAAAAAAACAGTCGCAGCGAAGAAGAGAAACGTAAAAGTTGACGCTTACGGTCAGGCTCACATTCATTCTTCTTTTAATAACATTATCGTATCTCTTGCCAATAGTGAAGGTCAGGTAATCAGTTGGTCTTCTGCTGGTAAGATGGGTTTCAGAAGCTCTAAGAAGAACACTCCTTATGCAGCTCAGATGGCAGCTCAGGATTGTGCTAAGGTAGCTTATGATCTTGGTTTGCGTAAAGTTAAAGTTTATGTTAAAGGACCAGGTAACGGTCGTGAATCAGCTATCAGAACAATTCATGGTGCCGGTATAGAAGTAACTGAAATCATTGATGTTACTCCATTACCACACAATGGTTGTCGTCCTCCTAAAAAGAGAAGAGTATAATTAACTTATTTCTTGAAATTGAATCTGGATTTGTGAATAGATTGCATATTGACCTTATCCTCTCTGTAATCGCGGCTGCACGGTTCCAGATTCATACAGAACATTTAAAACAATAAAAAAATGGCAAGATATACTGGACCAAAAACAAGAATTGCCCGTAAATTTGGTGAGGCTATTTTCGGTGCTGATAAAGTTCTTTCAAAAAAGAATTATCCTCCTGGACAGCACGGTAATGCCAGAAAAAGAAAAACTTCAGAGTACGGTATCCAGCTTCGTGAGAAGCAGAAAGCTAAATATACTTATGGTGTATTGGAAAAACAGTTTAGAAACTTGTTTGAAAAAGCTTCTCGTTCAAAAGGTATTACCGGTGAAGTGCTTTTGCAGTTGTTAGAAGGTCGTTTGGACAATGTAGTATACCGTTTGGGTATTGCTCCAACTAGAGCAGCTGCTCGTCAGTTGGTTTCACACCGTCATATTACAGTAGATGGTAAGGTTGTAAATATTCCTTCTTATGCTGTTAAAGCTGGTCAGATCATCGGTGTTCGTGAAAAATCTAAATCTTTGGAAGTTATTGCTGATGCTTTGGCTGGTTTCAATCACAGCAAATATCCTTGGATTGAATGGGATCAGACTTCAATGAGCGGTAAACTACTGCACTTACCGGAAAGAGCTGACATCCCTGAAAATATTAAAGAGCAGTTGATCGTAGAATTGTATTCTAAATAATAATTGATTCCATGGCGATATTAGCATTTCAAAAACCCGATAAAGTATTAATGTTGGAAGCGGACAACTTCTTCGGAAAGTTTGAGTTCCGTCCGTTGGAGCCAGGCTACGGTATTACTATTGGTAATGCTCTGCGCCGAATTCTCTTGTCATCACTAGAAGGTTATGCTATTACATCAATTAAAATCGAAGGTGTAGATCATGAATTTGATACTGTGCCAGGTGTTTTAGAAGATGTAACTAACATTATCTTGAACTTGAAACAGGTTCGTTTCAAGCATATAGTTGATGATGTTGAGAATGAAAAAGTAAGTATTACTGTTTCGGGTTCGGAAGTGTTCAACGCCGGTGAAATAGGTAAACAGTTGTCAGGCTTTGAAGTTTTGAATCCTGATTTAACTATTTGTCATTTGGATCCGAATGCAAGTTTCCAGATTGAGTTGACAATTAATAAAGGTCGTGGATATGTGCCTGCTGACGAGAATAGAAAGCCAGACGACGATATTCACACTATTGCAATCGATTCTATTTATACACCGATTCGCAATGTTAAATATGCAATCGAAAACTTCCGTGTTGAACAAAAGACGGACTACGAAAAATTGGTTCTTGAAATAGCCACTGATGGTTCTATTCATCCGAAAGAAGCGTTGAAAGAGGCTGCTAAGATTCTGATACATCATTTCATGTTGTTCTCAGATGAAAAGATTGCAATTGAGACAGTAGATACTGATGGCAATGAAGAATTCGATGAAGAAGTACTTCATATGCGTCAATTGTTGAAGAGCAAGTTGGCAGATATGGATCTTTCTGTTCGTGCTTTGAATTGCTTGAAGGCCGCTGATGTTGAAACGTTGGGTGAACTGGTTAAGTTCAACAAAAATGATTTGTTGAAATTCCGGAACTTCGGTAAGAAGTCGCTCACTGAACTTGATGAACTACTTGAAAGTTTGAACCTTTCATTCGGTATGGATATCACAAAATATAAATTAGATAAAGAGTAAGTATAGCGATGAGACATAACAAAAAAATAAATCATTTGGGTCGTACAAACACTCACCGTGACGCGATGCTTTCGAATATGGCTTGTTCTCTAATCAAACATAAGAGAATCTTTACTACGACAGCTAAAGCTAAAGCACTTCGTAAGTTTGTAGAACCACTTATCACTAAGTCAAAGGAAGATACAACTACTTCAAGACGTGTTGTATTCAGCTATTTGCAGGATAAATATGCTGTAACTGAATTATTCAAGGAAATCTCTCAGAAGATTGCTGATCGTCCAGGTGGTTACACTCGTATTATCAAGACTGGTAATCGTTTGGGTGACAATGCTGCAATGTGCTTCATTGAATTGGTTGATTACAATGAAAACATGGCAAAAGATAATTCAGCTAAGAAAGCAACTAAGACTCGCCGTTCTCGTAAGAAATCAACTGCAGCAGAAGCTCCAGCAGCAGAAGCTCCAGCTGTTGAAGAACAGTCAGCTGAATAATAATTTCCTGTCAAAGGATTATAATATAAAGCGTAGATTTTTATCTACGCTTTTTTTGTTTATTGATTTACCTATATATTTATAGCTTTCATTCTGTATTGTTACGAATAAGCCTATAAACAAAAAGCCATCCGAATTTTCGGATGGCTTTTTGTATGGCAATAGAATCTTGAGATTAAACTCTCTTTTCTTTGATTCTAGCTTTCTTACCAGTAAGAGCACGCAAGTAATACAATTTAGCACGACGTACTTTACCAACTTTGTTTACTGTGATGCTTTCGATGAACGGAGATTCAATTGGGAAAATACGTTCAACACCGATGTTTTCAGACATCTTACGTACAGTAAAACGTTTTTTGTCACCGTGACCTGAAATGCGGATAACAACACCTCTGTACTGCTGTACACGTTCTTTGTTACCTTCTTTGATACGGTAAGCTACTGTGATAGTGTCACCACTTTTGAAAGAAGGATGCTCTTTTTTTGTAGCAAATGCTTCTTCTGCAATTTTAATCAAATCCATTTTTATTGGCTTTAAATTGTTTTATAATAACGTAATATATTGAGCCGCTTGTCTCAACAGAGATTACGCAAAGCGAGTGCAAATTTACGAACATTTATTTTATTATCAAATAAACCAGTTGAAAAAGATTTGTATATTAAATTACAATTTGTAGCTATACTTTTCTTTCACTAAATTTGAAAAATAATTTATACAAATATGAGAGCAAACATATATATTATCTGTCTTTTATTAGTTTCATTTTTTGATGTATTTTCCCAGTCTTATCCTGATTTGTACAGGAAAGCTAATCATAAGGAAATGAAGCAATGGGTTGATTCTGTTTATTCTTCATTGTCAGACGATGAAAAAATCGGTCAGCTATTTATGGTAATAGCCGATTTGTCAACTTCGGCACAAAATCAGCGTTTGCTTCTTCGTTATGTTGAAGAAATGAATATCGGTGGAGTGTTGTTTCATAAAGGAAGTACTTCATCCCAAGCAAAATTAACTAACATGATGCAGAAATCATCACGAATACCATTGATGGTATCGCTTGATGGAGAATGGGGATTGTCGATGCGACTAAGCGGTACAACTCGTTTCCCCAAAAATATGATGCTTGGTGCAATTGAAGACATGAATTTGCTTGAAGCATATGGCGAGGAAGTAGGACGTCAATGTAAGGAAATGGGAATACATATCAATTTTGCACCGGACTTGGATGTTAACAGTAATGTTGATAATCCTGTAATTGGTTTGCGCTCATTTGCAGAAACGCCTGAGCAAGTCGCTGATAAAGGTGTGGCTTATGCTAAAGGTTTGGAAAAAACTGGAATTATTTCGGTTGCTAAACATTTTCCCGGACATGGTGATACTTCGGATGACTCACATAAGACTTTACCTGTGGTTCGTCATTCGCGTGAAAGATTAGATAGTATTGAGTTGTTCCCTTTCAAAAAATATGTGTATGAAGGCTTTGCCGGAATGATGACCGGACATTTGTTTGTTCCTTCTTTGGATAATTCTAAAAGACCAGCATCTTTGTCTGCAAAGGTAATTACGGATTTGCTTAAGAATGAGATTGGTTTTAAAGGATTATGTTTCACTGATGCTCTTGCAATGAAAGGCGCTTCTTCAAATAATAAAGATAATCCATGTGTTCAGGCTCTTTTGGCAGGTAATGATGTTCTGCTTGCACCTGCAAATCCTTTTTCAGATTTTAAGGCTGTTAAGGAAGCTGTTTCTTCTGGTCTGATATCTTCTGAAATGCTTGAAGAAAAGTGTAGGAAGATTCTTGAGTATAAATATATAGCAGGACTTAATAATTATAAACCTATTGAAATAAAGAATCTTTCAACTCGTCTTAACTCTCCTCATGCAGAGTGGTTAGCATCTCGATTGAATGCAGAGGCAATAACTTTGCTTAAAAATGAGGATGAAATAATACCTTTGAAAAATCTTGATAAAAAGAAGATTGCTGTCCTTTCAATAGGTGAATCTGTAGATTGTGAGTTCCATACAACCATAGATTCATATGCTAAAGTAAAACATTTCAGTATTCTTAGAAATACACCAGCTGCAACAGTCCAGCGTATATATAATGAATTGAATGATTATGATGTGATCATCTGCGGAGTTCATACAGTCCGTATTCCGGAAAATGCTGCTTTACGTAAATTAGCTGTGGAGAAAGAACTGATATATGCATTCTTTACTATACCTTATTTCTCTAAGAACTATAAAAGTTCTATTACGAAAGCAAAGTCTTTTGTGATGGCTTACGAAGCTACTCCTTTGGCTCAGAAATATGCTGCACAGCTTTTATTTGGCGGAATAGCAGCAAAAGGCAAACTGTCAGTTTCAATACCCGGACTTTATTATTCTGGTTCCGGGCTTTTTACAGAGAAAACTCGTCTTGGTTTTCATGAACCCGAAGAAGTTGGAGTAAATCCCAAAAGACTTTCATTGATAGACAGTGTTGTCAATGAAGGCCTGAAAACTAAAGCTTATCCCGGATGCCAGGTTTTGGTAGCAAAAGATGGAATGGTAATATATAATAAGTCATTTGGAAAATATGATTATAAGAATCAAATGTCTGTAAATAAATTCTCTGTTTATGACTTGGCTTCAGCTTCGAAAGCAGCAGGAACACTTCTTGCCGTTATGAAAGGTTATGATGAAAACAAGTTCAATTTGAATAATAAAATATCTCAGTATGTTTCGGAACTTGATTCTTCAAATAAAAAAAACATAACAATAAAGCAATTACTATATCATCAGTCCGGCTTGCCTTCAACTATTAATTTCTATCTATCGGCAATAGATAAGGATAGTTATAAAGGAAGTTTATATAGTAATCATAAAACTCAAACCCATTCTGTCAAGTTCGATTCAAAAACTTATGTCCGCAATGATTTTACTTTTTTACCGCAACTTGTTTCTTCAGTTCCTAAGAAAGGATATGATTTGAAAGTTGCTGATGGTTTTTATCTTAATTCAACTTTTCAGGATACTATAATTATGAAAATAAAAGATTCACGTCTCACTAAGCCCGGTTCTTACCGTTACGGATGTGTAAACTTTATATTGTTGAAAATTATGGTTGAACGATTATTTTCTCAGCCAATGGATAAATTGTTGGACGAGAATTTCTATTCCCGTCTTGGAGCATATCACACCACATACAACCCATTGGAAAAAATGGAAAAATCTGATGTCGTTCCTACAGAATATGACGGATTTATCCGCCGCCAGCTGATTCAAGGATATGTTCACGACGAAGCAGCCGCTTTTCAGGGTGGAGTTTCCGGGAATGCAGGTCTTTTCTCCAACGCAGAAGATTTGGCAAAAGTCCTTCAATTGTATCTTAATTTAGGTGAGTATGGAGGAGAAAGATACCTCTCTTCCGAGACATGTAAACTTTTCACTATGTCGAAAAGTCCAACTTGTCGTCGCGGTTTAGGTTTCGACAAACCGTCGGCTTCTGCCAGTTCTTCTCCTTGTGGAGCATTGGCGCCATTGTCTGTTTATGGACATACAGGTTTTTCCGGAACATGTTTTTGGGTTGATCCGACAAACAATATGATTTATATATTCCTTTCAAACAGAATTAATCCGACAAGGGCAAATTCGAAGTTGAGCAGCCTTGACATACGAACCCGCATCCAGGATATAATATATAAATCTATGGACCGCAAAACCGGAAAAGAAATGTAACTTTGTCCCCGTTTTTGTTGAAATAAATATATTATGTTGTTCGGACACGGTGATGATTATTTTATTTCCGGAAAGGAAATAACGGCAAATTTCAGTTCAAATGTTTGGTATGGAGCAAATTTGGATTTGCTTAAGGAACACTTGTTTTCTGTTTTTACAAGTCTTTCGCGCTATCCGGAACCAGATGCTGCCTCGTTGAAACATATGCTTGCTGATGTTTATGGAGTAAATAACAACAATATATTGGTAACTAATGGTTCCATAACTGCATTCTATATGTTGGCACAAACGTGGAAGGGCGAGAATTCAACTATTCTTATACCTTCTTTTGCAGAATATGAAGATGCATGCAAATTATACGAACATAACATTACATATGTAGAGAATTCCAACCCCTTGGATTCTCTTGATTTGCGTAATCAGAGGCTTTGCTGGATTTGTAATCCCAATAATCCGGACGGGTGTTTGTGGAATAAAATTTCAATCGAGAGATTAATAGAGTCCAATCCGGAAACACTATTCGTGCTCGACCAGGCTTATTCGGAATTTGTAAGAGCTGAAATGATTTCTCCGTCTGATATAAACAGATATAAGAACCTTATTCTTGTCCGTTCAATATCAAAAGTCCATAAGATTCCGGGATTGAGAATCGGATATATTGTAGCTTCAGAAGAAATAATAGATAAAGTCAGCCATTTCATCATTCCTTGGTCGGTGAATAGCATTGCTATCGAGGCTGGCAAATATGTATTGTCGAATCCCGGACTTTTCGAAATGCCTTTGGATTCCTGGAAAAGAGATACTGATATTCTGATGCGTAAACTTTCCGAAATAGAAGATATTAAGGTTATACCTTCGACTACTACATTTTTCCTTGTAAGGCTGAAAAAAGGAAAATCATCGGATTTGAAGAAATTCTTGCTTGAGAAGTATGGGCTGCTAATCCGTGACGCTTCTAATTTCCGCGGACTTACTGATGCCCATTTCCGCATTTCGGCACAGCAGCCTGAGTATAATGATTTGCTTGTTGTTGCAATTAAAGACTGGCTTGGTCAGATTAGATAATAAAAATCCCGGACTTGCAGAGATGCGAATCCGGGTTTTTTTATTTCCTTTTCAAGAATGTGATAAAATTCACAATACTTTTTATTCAAAACGCTTGTTGATTACGATATGTCCCAAATATCCCAAGACAATCAAGCCTAGACCTGAAAGAAGAATAGTGTTAGACATACCGCCTGTGAATGCAGGAACAGCCAAGACAACAACGCCGATAAGAAGTACGATAACTCCTAAATTTTTAATTAACTCGCTCATGGTTATAGATGTTTTTTATAATTCTTTTTCTTTTCTACTGCAAATAAAACAATAATAACCCGATTGCAAAAATATTTTACTATAAAAATGAATGCAAGTCGGAATTTTTAGTGATAAATATAACTTAGGAGCTCTTAATTTATATTTTTACATACCTAACTTTGTGAAATATTTTTTTATCATTCTTCCCTTTTGTTCTCTTTTCATAAGATAGGATGCGGTTCGGCAGAATCAAAATCAAAAACAAGCTTTTGATTTTGATTCTACGCTCAGCTTTGATTATCTTTGCCTAGATAAATATTTGCATTATGAAACGTTTGTTTTATGTGGTTTATACGTGGCTTATATTTGTGCCACTATTTCTGGTACTGACTATTATTACAGCTGTTACAGTTATTATCGGATGTCTGTTCGGAGGAGAGCGTTTCTTCTCATATTATCCGGGTATGATATGGTCCAGGCTTACTTGTTATTTGGCTCTCTGTCCGGTAAAGGTTCGTGGGAGGGAGAATATCACGCCGGGGAAATCATACGTATTCGTGGCAAACCATCAAGGTGCATTTGATATTTTCCTAATATACGGTTTTCTTGGTGTTCCTATCAAATGGGTGATGAAAGCTGGTATTGGCAAGATTCCTTTTGTAGGTGCAGCATGTCGGGCTGCAGGGTTTGTCTTTGTTGACGGTTCATCGGCTAAAGCAGCTGCGCGCACAGTCAAGGAAGCTGAACATATCCTTCAGTCCGGTGCATCAATTGCAATATTCCCTGAAGGTTCAAGAACATATGACGGGAAAATGATAAGATTCAAAAAAGGTGCCTATCAAATGGCAGTTGATCAGCATTTACCTGTAATTCCTATAACAATCAACGGCCCGTTTGATGTTCTGCCAATCGGCTCGCTTAATTTACATCGCTACCCATTGGAAATGGTAATCCATGAACCAGTATCTACTGATGGCGTTGAATCTACGCATAAAGGCCTGCAACAGATGGCAGATATGACACAGGAAATAATAGAAAAAGACCTGTGGGATAAATATCGTTGATTCTCAAAACTATTGGGTTTTGCATTATTTTTGTAGATTGGAAAAGTTTCTTCATAAGTAAGAGTTCTCTATTATTTATTTAAGTTTCGCAAGTTGCTCAACTTAATAGTTAACAAGGCTTCAGGGCAAGTTGACAAGGTAAAAACACCTGTAACTTTACAATTTATATCTAAAAGCCCTTGTTAACTTGTTTTCTTGTCAACTTGTTTTCTGAAAGTTAAGCTTGCGAAACATAAGATGCTTATTAAAAAAGTTCCATCCTATTTCCTGTTCTCTGTCAATTTATCCTTTTGGTTATAATCTTGAAAAAATAGGTTGAAAACATAGAAAGATATTGAAAAGTTCTAGACAATAGATGAAAAAGTATTACCTTTGTCACCCGAAATTGCAAGTAACGCGTAGCTGTGAAACGTAAGGTAAAACAATATATTATATGGCTCTGCCTACTGCTTGGAGCCTGTGTTGATCTGGTGGCCCAGTCAGACAAGTTCACTGTTGTGATAGATGCAGGACACGGAGGTAAAGACCCAGGTGCAAGAGGAGCAAAAATCAACGAAAAGGAAATAAACCTTAAGGTCGCTTTGAAGCTTGGAGATATGATTGAGCAGAATCATCCCGAGGTAAAAGTGATATACACCCGTTCAACAGACAAATTCATTGAGCTTGATGAAAGAGCGAATATTGCCAACCGAAACAAGGCAGATTTGTTTATTTCAATCCACACAAATTCCGTTAAACGTGGGAGCAGTGTGCGTGGAACGGAAACCTATGCTTTGGGTTTGGCACGTACGGACGAGAATCTTGAAGTTGCGATGCGCGAGAACTCTGCTATCCTTCTTGAAGATGATTATAAGGCAAAATATGAGGGTTTCGACCCTAACTCATCCGAGTCATATATCATATTCGAGTTTATGCAGAACAAGCATTTGGAGCAAAGCATTCAGTTTGCTTCCGAAGTGCAGAACTGTTTTACAGCTGCCAACCGTGCAGACCGAGGTGTTCGTCAGGCTGGATTCCTAGTCTTGCGCAAAACAAGTATGCCCAGCGTACTTATAGAATTAGGCTTCATTTCAAATCCTTCAGAAGAGCAGTTCATGCGTTCTGCTGAAGGACAAACAAAATTGGCTTCAGCGATTTCAGAAGCTTTTGACCGTTACAAGAATGCTTTCGACAGAAAGAAATCCGGTCTTCCTGTTTCAACAACAGTTGCTGTCAATGAGTCTGATATAAAAACAAGTGAAACGGTTTCAGAAAAAAAATCTGAAGAAGTTAAACCTGAAAAAGGAAAAATTGTTTTTAAAATACAGATTCTTACTTCTGACAAAAAACTATCTTCCGGCTCCAGATATTTCAAGGGCTATAAGAATGTGGAATATTTCAAGGAGAAAGGTCTGTATAAATATACTTATGGCGAGTCAACCAGTTTCAATGAAATAATGCGAATTCGCCGTCGGATACTAAAAGATTTTAAAGATGCGTTTGTCGTAGCCTTCAAGGACGGTCAGCGTGTGGATTATTGAAAATTAAAGAAATATAATATTAAAAATGAAGACATTTACGAAAGAGGCAAAAATAGGTTTGGTCTCTATTATCAGTTTGGCATTGCTTTATTTCGGTATCAATTATTTGAAGGGAATAAATCTTTTCAAGCCATCCAACCACTACGAGGTAATGTTTACTAATGTAAAAGGAGTGACAATTTCAAGCCCTGTGTTTATTGACGGTTTCAAAGTCGGTCTTGTGCGTGATATTGTTTATGACTACGATAACAAAGGAAAGATAAAAGTTGACGTAAGCCTTGAAGACAAAATGAAAATCAACAAAGGCAGCTACATTACTATTGTCAACAGTTTCCTTGGCGGTGCAGAGTTACATATCCACTTGAATAAATATGTTGAAGATTATCTTTCACCGGGCGATCAGATTGAAGGTCGCATGAGCGAAGAGATGATGCAGTCAATCCAGGAGAATATTCTTCCGTCGGTCGAAGCTCTTCTTCCGAAATTAGATTCAATTCTTGGAGGCATACAGACATTGATTAATCATCCGGCACTTACTCAATCTTTGGACAATATACAGAAAACTACGGGAAATCTTGAGGTGTCAACTCGTCATCTTAATAAAATGCTAGCAAATGATGTGCCTGCTATAGTTTCAGATTTGAAAGTTATCACAGGAAATTTCTCAACAGTAAGCTCTGAACTTAAAAGCCTTGATTTGGCTACGACTGTCAACAGCATCAATTCTACACTCGACAACTTGAAGCTGACAACAGAAAAGCTTAATTCAAAGGATAATAGCATCGGACTTTTACTTAACGACCGCGCTTTGTACGACAATTTGAACAGTACAACAGAAAACGCATCCAAGCTGTTGCTTGACTTGCGCGAGAATCCTAAACGTTATGTTCATTTCTCAGTATTTTAATGCTCGAAAAAAAAGTTTGAATATATTTTCAGAGAATTGAAATACTAAACAGTTGAAGTTCAATACGTATTTTTTATAAAACAAAATTCCAAATAAAATCTGGTTTTTTTTTTCAGATTTTATTTGTAAACTTTGTAGTCCTAATCGAAAGTAAAAGTTATAGTTTGGAGATATAAAATATGCAGACAGATTGTCAGATTTTGTGGAATAAGTGCCTTGATGTGATAAAGGATATAGTACCTGAAGCTGTGTATAATACATGGTTCAAGCCTATAGTACCTTATTCTTACGAAAACAATGTCTTTAAAATAAATGTGCCTAGCCAGTTTTTTGGCGAATACTTGGACGAACACTATCTGCATGTGCTCCAGCCTGTGTTGTCGCGTGTCGTTGGTGAGGGAACCAGACTGACATATCGTATGGCTACTTATGGCGATACGAAGGATGATGAAAGTATGGTTACTTATCCGTCGTCAACACCTAAACCACGCAGACTGCAGAATCAGCAGGTGAATGTGCCGGGTTTGTTCGATTCAAAAGCTCCGCAGGATTGGAATTCCTATCTAAATCCTAAATATAGTTTTGACAACTATTTCGAAGGTGTCAGCAACAAACTTGTGCGTTCGGCTAGTGAGGCAATTGCTCGCAATCCGGGTAAAACAGCTTTCAACCCGATGTTTATATTCGGAGCTTCGGGAGTTGGTAAGACTCACTTGTGTCACGCAATTGGAAACAGAATTCAGGAAGAACAGCCGGACAAGAAAGTGCTTTATGTTTCGGCTCATCTTTTCAGCATACAGTTTACGGATGCAGTGCGCCGTAACACCGTGAATGATTTCCTTTATTTCTATCAGGGAGTTGATGTGTTGATTCTTGATGATATACAGGAATTGATTGGAAAGGACAAAACTCAGAATACATTCTTCCATATATTCAATCATCTCCATATGCTCAACAAGCAGCTTATTCTTACTTCAGATAAACCGCCTGTTGATTTGCAGGGAATGGAGGAACGATTGATTACTCGCCTGAAATGGGGATTGACCGCTGAGTTGAACCGTCCGGATTTGGATCTGCGTAAGAAAATTCTTAAGAACAAGATAAACCATGATGGCATAAAGATGTCGGAAGACGTGTTCAACTTTATTGCTGATAATGTTACTGAGAATGTCCGTGACTTGGAAGGAATTTTGGTTTCGTTGATGGCAAATTCAGTTGTCAACAACAAAGAAATAGACTTGCCGCTGACCAAGCGTGTTGTAAGCATGGCTGTCCGCTTGGAAAAGAAACAGATTTCTGTGCAGTCAATACAGGAAGTTGTATGCAAGTATTTCGATTTGGACCAGTCGCTGATTCATTCAAAGTCCCGAAAGAGGGAGATTGTGCAGGCTCGCCAGATAACGATGTTCCTGTCAAAGAAATATACAGACTGTTCGTTGTCACATATCGGAAAGATTGTCGGAAAAAAAGACCATGCTACAGTCCTTCATGCCTGCAAGACAATCAAGGACCAGATGGAAACAGACAAGACGTTCCGGTCTTCTGTTGAGGAAATTGAGAACTTGTTGAAAAATTAACAGGTTAAACAATATGTATTTGAAGGCACTTTTCATAGTGCCTTTTTTTATGCTGTGTTAATAACTGAAGGTTGAAAATCATATGTTTTACGATATATGTTTTTCTCCCGAATTATTTTGCTTAATAGGCAAACAATATGTAAAATTGCAACTCAATTAAAAAGTAAATATCGTGGAGCAGAAAACTTATACATTCGACGAAGCTTACAAGGCAACATTGGATTATTTCTCGGGCGATGAGCTTGCTTCAAAAGTCTGGGTAAACAAATATGCCTTGAAAGATGCTTTCGGCAATATTTATGAAAAGACACCAAGTGATATGCACTGGCGTTTGGCGCGTGAGATTGCTCGTGTGGAAAGTAAGTATCCAAATTCTTTGTCAGAGAAAGAATTGTTTGACTTGTTCGACCATTTCCGTTATATCATTCCTCAGGGAAGTCCTATGACAGGTATTGGAAACAATTATCAGGTTGCATCGTTGTCAAACTGTTTTGTTATAGGTATTGACGGTTCTGCCGATTCTTATGGAGCGATAATTCGTATAGATGAAGAACAGGTGCAGCTTATGAAGCGCCGTGGTGGAGTAGGACATGATTTGTCTCATATCCGTCCGAAAGGTTCGCCGGTTAAGAATTCAGCTCTGACTTCAACTGGACTTGTTCCTTTTATGGAACGATATTCCAACTCAACAAGAGAAGTTGCGCAAGATGGTCGTCGTGGAGCATTGATGCTTAGTGTGTCAATTAAGCATCCGGATTCAGAGTCCTTCATTGATGCGAAGATGACGGAAGGTAAAGTTACCGGAGCTAATGTTTCTGTCAAAATAGATGACAGTTTCATGAATGCCGTTGTTAATGGCGAAAAATATCAGCAGCAATATCCGATTGATTCGCCGGACCCTAAAGTCGTTAAGCAGATTGATGCAAATTCTCTTTGGAAAAAGATTATACACAATGCCTGGAAATCGGCAGAACCTGGCGTGTTGTTCTGGGATACAATTTTGAGAGAGTCTGTGCCTGATTCATATGCAGACTTGGGATTCAAGACTGTGTCAACTAATCCTTGTGGGGAAATTCCTTTGTGCCCTTACGACAGTTGCCGATTGTTGGCTATTAACCTGTATTCATACGTGGTTAATCCATTTACTCCTGAGGCATATTTCGACTTTGATTTGTTCAGAAAACATGTTGCCCTTGCGCAGCGTATTATGGATGATATTATTGACCTCGAATCTGAAAAGATTGAGTTGATATTGTCAAAGATTAATTCAGATCCGGAATCTGATGAAGTCAAACAGTCTGAACGTTATTTGTGGGAAAAGATCCAGCGTAAAACATTGATGGGACGCCGAACCGGTGTCGGTATCACTGCGGAAGGAGATATGCTTGCAGCTTTGGGCTATCGTTACGGAACAGAAGAAGCTACCGATTTCGCGGAAAGTGTTCATAAAGCTTTGGCTTTGGCTGCATATCGTTCTTCGGTTGAAATGGCAAAAGAACGTGGTGCTTTTGAGATTTACGATTCTGCCCGTGAGGAAAACAATCCGTTTATTAACCGCCTTCGTGAAGCAGATCCTTCTTTGTATGAGGAAATGGTTCGCTACGGACGAAGAAATATTGCCTGTCTGACAATTGCTCCGACCGGAACAACAAGTTTGATGACACAGACAACTTCAGGTATTGAGCCAGTATTCTTGCCTGTATATAAACGCCGTCGTAAAGTAAATCCGAATGATGTTGACGTTCGTGTTGACTTTGTTGACGAAACAGGTGACGCATTTGAGGAATATATAGTGTTCCATCATAAGTTTGTTACATGGATGGAGGCTAATGGCTATCCTACTGCTAAGAGATATACACCGGAAGAGGTTGACGATATGGTTGCTAAGTCTCCATATTACAAAGCTACGTCAAATGATGTTGACTGGTTGCAGAAAGTCCGTATGCAAGGTAGAATTCAGAAATGGGTTGACCATTCTATCAGCGTGACAATCAATTTGCCGAATGATGTTTCTGAGGATTTGGTAAACCAGCTATATGTTGAGGCTTGGAAATGTGGATGTAAAGGTTGTACGGTTTATCGTGACGGTTCACGTTCCGGAGTGTTGATTGCAGCAGACAAGAATAAGAAGAAAGAAACCGTTGTTCCTGAAGGTCCTGTAATTGTATCTGTCCGTCCTAGAGAACTGGAAGCAGATGTTGTGAAATTCCAGAACAAGAAAGAGAAATGGATAGCGTTTGTAGGACTGTTGAACGGACGTCCATACGAAATCTTTACAGGTCTTGCTGATGACGACGAAGGAATCATCCTCCCGAAGAATGTTTCTAAAGGTGCGATAATAAAGAGTTATGACGAGGATGGAAAGAAACATTACGATTTCCAGTTCAAGAACAAGAAAGGCTATAAGATGACAATCGAAGGTTTGGATGGCAAATTTAATCCGGAATACTGGAACTATGCTAAGCTTATTTCCGGAGTGTTGCGTTATGGCATGCCTATCGACCAGGTAATAAAACTTGTTCAGGGAATGGATTTGGACAATGAATCAATCAATACTTGGAAAAACGGCGTTGAAAGAGCCTTGAAGAAATATCTTCCGAACGGAACAGCTGCAAAAGGACAGAAATGCCCGAATTGCGGTAACGAAACTCTTATATATCAGGAAGGTTGCCTGATTTGTACAAGTTGCGGAGCATCACGTTGCGGATAATATTCGACATAAAATAGTTCAAATATGAAAGAGAAGCTTTATATAATTGTAAAGCTTCTCTTTTTTTTATATCTTCGTAATGCATAAAAACCAATACAGTAAGTTGGTCTAGTTTTTATAGGCTAGGTATTTTACTAACCTAATTAATGGATAATTTAAACAGCTAAATTTGATACGATGAAAGTCACTTTTAACATAAACTTCCACACTATCTGGGGGCAGAAACTGTGTATTGTAGGTTCAATACCGGAGTTGGGAGAATGGGACTCTTCCAAAGCTGTGGATATGCTTTACATAGGAGATGGAAACTGGCAGTTCTCTCTTGACTTAAAAGAAGTTCCTTCTCGCATTGAATACCGCTATTTCTTAAGCGTCAATGACAAACAGGTTTTTGAGGAATGGGATAAAAATCATGTCCTTGTTCCGGAACCTAAAGTGGAAAACTATAATTTATATGATTATTGGCAGGTTCGTCCGCAGAATACTGCATTCTTCAAATCCGCATTTACAAAGAGTTTGCTGGCTCATCCGTGTGATAAATACGAACGTGTTGTGCGTAGCAACAGAAAACTGAGGATAAAGATTTCGGCTCCACGTGTTGAAAAGAATCAGTGTATAGCAATAACAGGTAACCAGGCGTGTCTTGGAAATTGGGAACCGGACAAAGCTATGCTGATGAGTTGCGAAACTTTCCCAGAGTGGCGTATCGACTTGGATGCCAACGAAATCTCTTTCCCTTTGGAGTATAAATTCCTTGTTTGGGATAACGACAAGAATTTCCCTCTTTATTGGGAGAAAGACGAAAACCGTGTGTTGAACGTCACTTCGGTCGAGGAAAATGAAACAATGATAGTTTCCGGATTGTATTTCCGGGACAATCTTCCTTTGTGGCGCTGTGCCGGAACTGTTATTCCTGTCTTTTCACTCCGTTCAGAAGGCAGTTTTGGAGTAGGAGACTTTGGGGATTTGGATAAATTCGTTGAATGGGTAGCTAAAACAGGACAAAGAGTAATACAGGTGTTGCCAATCAATGACACAACAATGTCGCACTCGTGGACAGACTCTTATCCTTATAGCGCCATCTCCATTTATGCTCTGCATCCGATGTATCTTGATCTCCGTGAACTTGGCGCTTTGAAAAGTAAATCAAGAAATGAATATTTCAGGGCTAAGCAACAGGAATTGAATTCCAAGGAAACCGTAGATTATGAAAATGTGATGAAATACAAGATGGAATATATCCGTGAGTATTTCAAATTGCATAAATCTGAAATATTATCAGACAGTTCATATCTGGAATTCCTTGAAGAAAATAATCAGTGGCTTAAGCCTTATGCTGCCTACAGTTGTCTCCGTGACAAGTATAAGACTTCTGATTTCCGTGATTGGGGAGAATATTCTGTATATGATAAGGATAAGATAGAAAAACTGTGTGACGGTTCCGGTAAAGCATACAACGAAATTGCTTTGTTCTGTTTCATCCAGTTTAAATTGCATAATCAGCTGAAGAAAGTATATGAATCAGCTCACAAGCGTGGCGTAGTTCTGAAAGGAGATTTGCCTATAGGAGTTAACAGGACTAGCATTGAAGCTTGGACAGAACCAAGATATTTCAATATGACAGGTCAGGCAGGTGCTCCGCCGGATGACTTCTCTGTTAACGGTCAGAACTGGATGTTCCCGACTTATAATTGGGATGAGTTGGAAAAAGATGATTTCATGTGGTGGAAAAATCGTTTCCATAAGTTGGAGGATTATTTCGACTGTTTCCGTATCGACCATATCCTTGGATTTTTCCGTATTTGGGAAATACCTCAAGACTATGTTCAGGGATTATGCGGACATTTTAATCCTGCAATGCCTTTCAGCGTTGAGGAAATAGAACAATATGGTTTGACCTGGAACGAAGAGTTATTTACTACACCTCACATCAGCCATAAAGCTTTGTATGACTTGCTTGGTGATAAGGCTGAAATTATAGAAGGAAAATATCTTATGCCGGGATGTGGAAATAATCTTGTGCTAAAACCATTCTGTAATACTCAGCGTAAGATTGAAAAGCTTTTTGGCCCAATGAATGACGATGAGTCAAGAATTACTAAGGAAGCTTTATTCCATATCGCTAATGAAGTTCTTTTCTTGCAGGACCCGAAAGAAACAGATAAATTTCATCCTCGTATTTCTGCATATCAGTCATATGTTTATAAAGAACTTTCTGATGCCGACCGTTATTCATTCGACCAATTGTATTGGCACTTCTTCTATCATCGTCACAATGACTTCTGGAAAGAAGTGGCATTGCGTCGTCTAACACCTCTTGTTTCATCAACCAACATGGTTGTTTGTGGTGAGGATTTGGGAATGATTCCGGATTCAGTTCCTGACGTAATGAACAAACTTCAGATATTAAGCCTTGAAATAGAGAGAATGCCCAAGACTTCTCATGTGGAATTCTCCAAATTGTCTAACTTGCCTTATATGTCTGTTTGCACTACATCCACACATGACATGTCTCCTTTGAGAAGCTGGTGGAAAGAAGACCGGGAAAAAACTCAGAGGTATTTCAATAACGTATTGCATTGCCAGGGCGAAGCTCCTTCTGAATGTACATCTGCTATAGTGGAGCAAATATTGGTTAACCATTTGGCCGCGCCATCAATGTTTACTCTCATTCCTCTTCAGGACTGGTTAGGAATGGATGATTCGCTGAAACGCAAGGATGCAGAAGCAGAACGTATTAATGTTCCTTCCGAACCATTGCATTATTGGTGTTACAGGATGCATATAACTTTGGAATCTCTTTTAGCTGCCGATAATTTTAATTCACGAATCCGCCAGATGATTCAGGAGTCAAAAAGAAGGTGAGGAGTTTGCATTTTGATGTTTATATACTGAAAAAGGAAATGGGCTATTTTATATTTGCCCATTTCCTTTTTGTATGATTAAGTATTTTAAAAATTATTCTTTTACAGCCATTGAGCAATTACCGTTGAATCTTGCATTAGGCTCTATTTCAAGCAGTGAAGTGACAATATCACCGGTAATTAATCCGGTTGATTTCAATAAGAGTTTCTCTGATATTTTTACAGACCCGATAATTTCTCCGTGAATTTCGGCATTTACGGAAATGATATTACCCTTTACAACTCCTTTTTGCCCGATTACAATTTTTCCGTTACATGTAACATCTCCTTCAACATATCCGTCAAGTCTGAAATCAGATTCCACAAAAACATTTCCATTTATTTTTGTGCCCGTAGCCAAGGCATTGTGCAATCCTCCGCTGTGATTTTCTTCTTTTTGTCTGAGATTAACCATAGTGTATTTATTCTTTCTTTGTTCGCAAAGATAAGCAAAGGCTAGTGTAGAGCAAAATCCTGTTTTATTAAAATATATATCTATTTTTGGAATGCCTTTCCGGTTTTCTTACTTTTACATTATATTTTAGGTTAAATTTTCTTTGGATTCAACTTTCAGTTAACCTGAAAACAGGCTGGTTAGAGTTGTTATATAATTAAATGTTAAATGGATGGCATTTTGCTTTCTCAACTTGTTTCTGAAGCCTTGTCTGCTTTTTGGTTGAGTAATTTGCGGAACTTAAATAAAACAACATTAATATGAAAACAAAAATAGAGTTGAAAGATATGACATTCTATGCATATCATGGTGCTTTCCCTCAGGAAAGGAAAGTCGGGAACGTATTTGTTGTAAACTTGGAAATTACAGCGCCACTTTCAAAAGCAGTTGAAAGTGATGACTTGGGTGATACCATAAATTATGCTGAAGTATATGGCATAATAAAGAAAGAAATGAATGTACCTTCCAATTTGTTAGAGCATCTTGCCGGCCGTATCATGAATTCTTTGAAACATTCATATCCTGATATAGAGCATATTGTGGTGAAGCTCTCAAAACAAAATCCTCCTTTTGGCGGAGATATTAAGTATGCTTCTGTTATTTTAGAGGAAAATTATAAGTAGCATTAACTTAAAATAGCTAACTTTGCAGACTCAAACGCAAAATCATCTATTTTATATACTGTAGCTATGGCATTTACTAATAATGTTATGATTGTTCGTCATGGATTGTTGGCGAAGCTTGTAAAACTATGGAAAGAAGGTCTGCTTATAGAGAAAATAGACCGCTTACCGCTGGAACTGAGTCCGAGAAGAGAAAAAGCCAAAGGACGTTGCTGTATTCACAAGGAACGTGCTGTATGGAAGTATAAAACACTGCCTCTTTTGGGATTTGATATGTCCGACGAGGAAGATGAACTGACTCCTTTGTCTGAATATGCGAGAAAGGCATTACATCGTGATGAACTGACAAAGGAAAATATCATGTGCGTTGTCGATGAGGCTTGCTCTTCATGTGTTTCTGTTAATTATGAGATTACAAACCTTTGCCGTGGATGTGTGGCACGCAGTTGTTATATGAACTGTCCGAAAGATGCCATCAATTTCAAGAAAAACGGTCAGGCAGAAATAGATCATGACAAATGTATAAGTTGTGGAAAGTGCCACCAGAGTTGTCCTTATCACGCAATTGTATATATACCTATCCCTTGTGAAGAGGTTTGTCCGGTGAAAGCTATCAGCAAGGACGAATACGGTGTCGAGCATATTGATGAATCAAAATGTATATATTGTGGTAAGTGCGTAAACGCTTGTCCTTTCGGTGCTATATTTGAAATTTCTCAGGTATTTGACATCTTGGGTGCAATCAAACGTAATGAACAGGTTGTCGCAATTGTTGCTCCTTCAATTCTTGCTCAATTTGGATCAACTATAGAGCATGTATATGGCGCATTGAAACAAATCGGTTTTTCTGATGTTGTTGAGGTTGCACAAGGTGCAATGCAGACTACAAGCCACGAAGCTGAGGAGTTGAAAGAAAAACTTGCGGAAGGACAGCCTTTCATGACTACAAGTTGTTGTCCGTCATATACTCAGCTGGTGAAGAAACATATTCCGGATTTGCAGAAGTATGTTTCAACAACTGGTTCGCCAATGTACTACACAGCCCGTATTGTTAAGGAACAGCATCCTGATGCAAAGATAGTTTTCGTTGGTCCTTGTGTTGCTAAGAGGAAAGAAGTCAAAGATGATCCTTGTGTTGATTATACTTTGACGTTCGAAGAAATAGCATCAATCTTTACTGGGCTTGACATAGAACTTGAAAAGGTACAGCCATATTCTGTCGCATTCAATTCTTCACGTGAGGCTCATGGCTTTGCCCAGGCAGGTGGTGTTGTAAACGCTGTCAAAGTTTATCTTAAAGATGAGAAAGTTAACGCTGTGCAAGTTTCTAATCTTAACAAGAAAAACGTTGCTTTGTTGAGGGCTTATGCTAAAACAGGCAAAGCTCCTGCCCAGTTTATCGAAGTTATGGCTTGCGAGGGCGGATGTGTAACCGGACCATGTATTTACGGAGACAAGGCTTCTGGTCAGAAACAACTTTTGAAAGAGTTGAGTAAATTCAAATAATGGCTTTTTGAATAAAAGAAAACAGAGTTATCAACAGGTTGCCTGTTGATAACCCTGTTAATAACCCTGTGGAAAAACTTGTTTATATCATCGGAAGTCAATAAACCTGTTCAAAACTTCCCTTCAATCTTATCAAATGTCTTAATCCCTTTCAGGTAGAAATTCAATAGCAATGAGCTGCCAAGTAATTCTTTAGGTCGTCTGACAGTCCTTTTGCTCAAATTCTCTTTTCTTTTCTCCCAAAAATTATCTGATATTTTCTTGAATTCTTTTCGTGCGTCAATCACAGCTTTTGCATTTGCCGGATGTCCGCTAACCAGGAATTTCAGTGCTGCTATATAATCCAGAAAACATCTTACGCGCATCACATGCTTCATATCTTCTGCAAGCAGATTTTTGTATAGCATCAGCAGATTGTTCCTGAAGTTGAGGAATGTCTTTCTAGGGCTTTCTACGTTTAACGTAGCGCCGCCAACATGATAAACCACAGATTCCGGGATACATAATATTTGGTATCCTCTGCTTTTCAGTCTCCAGCAAAGGTCAATTTCCTCCTGGTGGGCAAAAAAATCACCATCCAGTCCGCCTACATTCTTGTATGTCTCGGTTTTGATAAACATACATGCTCCCGAAGCCCAGAAAATAGATTGAGGTTTGTCGTATTGTTTATTGTCTTTTTCCACAACGTCAAAAACTCTTCCCCGGCAGAAAGGATATCCGTATTTGTCGATGAATCCTCCGGCAGCTCCGGCATATTCAAAAGAGTCTTTATTGTTGTATGCCAAAATCTTTGGCTGGATTGCTGCAACTTCGGGTTTAGTTTCCAAAATCTCCAGCGGAGCTTGGAGCCATCTTTCGGTTACTTCCACATCACTGTTGAGCAAAACAGTATACGGGCTTTCTATTTCGTTGATAGCTTTGTTATATCCCTCTGCAAATCCGTAGTTTTTGTCGAACTCAATCAAACGGACAGTAGGAAATTTTTTACGCAGCATATCCAATGAACCATCTGTTGAACCATTATCGGCAACAACTATTTCAGCAATATTTTCCGGCGAATATTCAATTACGGACGGAAGGAACTTTTCCATCAGTTCTTTTCCGTTCCAGTTCAAAATGACGACTGATATTTTTTTCATCTTTAGTCTGTCTGATAGTTTTTTGGTTTCTGTCAAAAAAATGTAGTAATGTTTTTTTTGAAAACATCAGGAGTTTTTGTCGCTCTCGTTATATTTCCATCTTTTGTGGGTCCACAGCCAGTATGCCGGGTTTCGCATTATGCATTTTTCCATAATGCGCGTATATTCTTCCGTAAGCCAATATTCCGGAGTTTCCTTAGGATTCTCGGTTATAAGTTTTATCTCCAGAGAATAATATCCTCTTTTGACTTTCTGCACATCCAGGAAAACAACTGGCAAGTTAAGTTTGCTGGCGATTCTTTCAGCTCCTGTAAGTACGAATGAACCTTGGTTTAGGAATGATGTCCAATAATGCAGATTTGCCCTGCTTGGTGTCTGGTCGGCTATGAATATTACCAATGTATGGACTTTTTCCTGCTTCAGACGTATTATATCTCTGAAAGCTTCGTTCTTCTTTATGCCGAAAGAGCCGAACCTGGTTCTGAGATAAACAAACAGCTTGTCCACGGCTTTGTTGCTGAGAGGCCTGTATATCTGGTGTATATGGCAATCCTTGAATCTTGATGTCGAACCTGTGTACCATTCCCAGTTCCCATAATGTCCCATATACGCTATGATTGTTGAATGTCCTTTGTCTATGAGACTGTCGATAAGTTCCGGGTTCTTCACGTAAGCCCTCTTTTGTATTTCCTTTTCTGAAATATGGGCAAGCTTTATTGTTTCAATGATATAGTCGGCGAAATGATGGTAAAATTCTTTTTCAAGAGCCAGCAGCTCCTTTTCGCTTTTTTCTGGAAACGATGCTTTCATGTTCCTTCGCACCACTTTTACCCTATATCTTATTACTTTGTATATCAGGAAATACAGAAAGTCCGAAACAAGATATAATATTCTGAAAGGCAACAAGGCATTGGCTTTTGCCCATCCTAAAAGCAATATGTAAGTAATCTTTTCGAACATAAATATGTCGGATTTATTGTTCAGTTTGTTTTATCATAAGAGCAGTCCTGTCTTCGTTCCATCCGGACAGTATGACATCAACGGTTTCATTGACCCATTCCTTTTTGAAAGGAGCTTCCACTTTGATATAGTTTTCGGTGAAACCATGCATCATACCGCCTTTTTCCGTATGTTCGAAAAGAACTTTTGCTTCACTTCCGATATGAGCCTCATAGAAAGAATGCAATTTCTTGTCCGAAATGTCAAGCAAAGCCTGGCTTCGTGCATGTTTTGTCTTTGGGTCAACTATATAATCTATTTTCAGAGCCTGGGTTCCCGGTCTTTCCGAATAGCTGAAAACGTGCAATTGGGTAATATCCAGGCTCTCTATGAATTGGCGGGCATTTTCAAAGAATTCGTCTGTTTCGCCACGTGTTCCCACTATAACGTCAACACCAATAAAAGCGTGAGGCATCACTTCTTTGATCTTTTCTATTTTATGACGGAAAAGAGCCGTGTCGTAACGTCTGCGCATAAGTTTCAGCACATCGTCACTTCCGCTCTGCAGAGGAATATGGAAATGAGGCGCGAATCTTTTGCTTTTTGCCACGAAATCAATAGCTTCGTCTGTTATCAGATTAGGCTCTATTGAGGAAATTCTGTATCTTTCAATACCTTCCACTTCATCGAGGGCTTTAATCAGGCCAATGAAAGTTTCCCCTGTAGTTTTACCGAAATCCCCGATATTCACACCGGTCAGAACAATTTCCTTGCCGCCGTCTTTCGCCACTTTCTCAGCCTGCTCCACAAGGCTTTGTATACTTCCGTTGCGACTTCTTCCGCGTGCAAACGGGATTGTGCAGTACGAACAGAAATAGTCGCATCCGTCCTGCACTTTAAGGAAATGTCTTGTCCTGTCGTCTGCCGAACAAGATGGGGTAAATGTGCGGATGTCTTTTGTAGCAGAAGTAACAATGGTTCCTCCGTTCTCTTTTTTCTGCAAGTTGTCTATATATTTCAGAATATCCAGTTTCTGGTTTGCGCCGAGTACAAGGTCAACCCCTTCAATATGGGCAACCTCTTCCGGTTTTAGCTGAGCATAACACCCTGTAACGACGATGAAAGCCCCCGGATGTTGCTTGCTTATCCTTCTGATTGCCTGGCGGCATTTCTTGTCGGCAAGCTCAGTTACCGAGCATGTGTTTACTACGCAGATATCTGCTTTTTCACCTCTTCTTGCTTTTCTTACACCTTGCTCTGCCAACATTTTTCCTATAGTTGATGTCTCGGCAAAATTAAGTTTGCAGCCTAACGTATAGTAGGCTGCAATTTTATTTTCAAATACTGAATTGTCTATCATGCAATAAGCTTTTAGTCTATATCATACAAAGGTACGAAAAGTCGGAAGTATAATAAACAAGCTTGCTTGATTTTTTGTGTTGGCCTTGTAAACTTGTATCTGAAGACTTGCCAACTTTTAGAAGTTATATGGAGTTATGACTATGCTTCGCATAGCCCGGAAGTTAAAAGCCGATAGATTTTAGATGCAAATTGTATTGGTCTTTAACTCCTATAACTCCTTTTTTACTCCTGTAACTCCATAACTTATAACACATGCGAAACTTATATATTAGTATTCTTTATGGTATAGTAAAGCCTTATAACTAGCACACTGCTTGTTTATCCAATCTAAATACATATCTTTGCTTGGTAAATCTATTAATCACAATAATTTATGATAAAGGAGAACTTTATTAAACTTTATGAAGACAGTTTTCGCGCAAATTGGGATTTGCCTTCGGTAACAGATTATGATACTGGAAAATCCTTTACATTTGGAGATGTAGCTACTGAGATAGCGCGCCTTCATATAGTTTTTGAAGAAAGTCATGTTCGCCCCGGCGATAAAATTGCATTGGTTGGAAAAGACTGTGCAAGATGGTGCATAGCATATATGGCGGTAGTGACTTATGGAGCTGTCATTGTTCCTATTCTTCAGGACTTCAATCCTAATGACATACATCATATTATAAATCATTCCGGTTCTGTAATGTTGTTTGTCGCTGACCGTCATTGGGAACTTTTGGAAGAAGAAAAGATGGCCCATATCCGTGCAGCTTTCACTCTTACCGATTTTTCTTGTATCTATGAAAAAGGAGATACAGTTAAGAAAGCTGTTGCTGCTTTAGATAATAAGATGAAAGAAAAATATCCTCAGGGATTTACTGCGGATTGCGTCAAATATGCGGATAAAGGCAATGATGAGGTCGTTTTGCTTAATTATACTTCAGGAACAACAGGTTTCAGCAAGGGTGTGATGCTTACCGGTAATAATCTTGCAGGTAACGTGACTTATGCAATGACTTTGGATTTGATGTATCGTGGCGACAATGAGCTTTGTTTCCTCCCTTTGGCTCATGCCTATAGTTGTGCTTTCAATCTCCTTGTTCCGATGGCTGTCGGTGCGCATGTTTATTTGTTAGGAAAGGCTCCGACTCCGAAAATCCTGTTGAAGGCTTTCCAGGATGTGAAACCTAATCTTATCCTCACTGTTCCTCTTATCCTGGAGAAGATATATAAGAAAATGATTCTTCCTCAGATTAGTAAGCCTTCGGTGAAGCTGGCTCTTCGTGTGCCGTTGCTTAACCGTCAGATTTATTCAAAGATCCGCCGTAAACTGGTCGACGCTTTGGGTGGTAATTTCTGTGAAGTTATTGTTGGTGGAGCTGCGATGAACCAGGAAGTGACGGATTTTCTGTGCAAAATCAATTTCCCGTTCACAATCGGTTATGGAATGACTGAATGTGGCCCGCTTATCAGCTACGACAACCATAAGGATTATGTTCCGGGTTCATGCGGGCAGATTCTGAAAGGAATAATGAAAGTCCGTATCGATTCTGATGATCCATATAATAAGGTAGGAGAAATCCAGGTTTATGGTGAAAACGTAATGAAGGGATATTATAAGAATGAAGAAGCGACTCAAAATGTTTTCACTGAAGACGGATGGCTCAAGACCGGAGATTTGGGGACAATCGACAGTGATAACCATATTTTTATCCGTGGACGCAGTAAAACAATGATTCTAAGTTCCAATGGTCAGAATATATATCCTGAGGAAATAGAATCCAAGTTGAATAATCTTCCTTTCGTTATGGAAAGTGTTGTGATAGAGAAGGGCGGAAAGCTTGTCGCTCTTGTTTATCCGGATTATGACGCTGTGGATAGCGCGGAACTTTCGCATGACGATTTGCCGGCATTGATGGATCAGAACCGCAAGGAACTCAACAAGCAGCTTGCTTATTATGAAGCGATAGCTGAGATTCGTCTTTATCCTACGGAATTTGAGAAAACTCCTAAGAAAAGTATCAAGCGTTATTTGTATAGCAATTGACATGAGGAGTGTTTATCAAGTGGCATAGTTTAAGGAGTTGCTTTATAATTTATCATCTGAAAAACTTGTTAACTTGTCTCCTTGTTTACTTGTTATCTGTAAGTTGAGCTTGCGAAACTTAGCTTGTTTTATCTTCTGCCTCAAATTTGTATCTTTTAAATAATTTAGAAAAATAAAAAATAATTCGATTATGTTGTACAACATATAAAAATTATTGTATATCTTTGCCGTGTCATTAAGACAAAAGGTTTATTATTTAGGTTTAAAGAGGTAGAAAATGAAAAAGTTAGTTGTTTTTGCTGCTGTTGCTGCAGCAATGTCTTTGGCATCTTGTGGTAATAAGTCAGAACAGGCAAACAATGCTGAAGTTGTTGAAAATGAAGCTCAAGTAACAGAGGTTGCTCCTGCGGCTGTTGATTCTGCTGCTGTTGCTGCTGCTGAAGTTGCTCCTGCTGATTCTGTTGCGGTTGAAGCTGCTCCTGCTGAATAATTTCAGCCGGAAAGGTAAGGATGGTCTGTATGCTCTACATACAGACTTTTTTTTTGCCCTTATATTTCTTTTTGTGAAAGTTTGATGATGTTTTTTAAAAACAGTTTATAAGCGATTGGGATATGATTCGTAGTTTATTTATAATTTCTTCATTTTTCTGCATTTCTTCAACTGTCCTTTTGGCACAGACATCTCCTGATACAACTCTTACCGTCCAGGATATTGAAATCCGGGGAAAGCGTTTTTCAGGTTTGAGCAATGGACCGCTAAAGCTCCTTTCAGTTTCCGACAATATCAGTTCTTCGTCTGTAACAGCTTCCGAAGCTGTCCGCCAGATTCCATCAGTCGTGACAGATATTGAAGGCGGAGTGACGTTCAGAGGTTCCAACCGTCCGGCAATGTTGATAAACGGTATTCCTTACGGATTGATGGAAGAATACAGCGGCGATATGCTCATCCAGCTTCCTGCAATGTTTTTCAACAGGATCGCTGTTTCGTCATTTACTCCTGCTGATATGATTCCCGACGGCGATGCCGGTATTCTGAATTTTGCCTCTACATATTATAATAAGGAAGAATCTCCGCTTACAGTTTCTCTCGGTGGTGGTTTGCACAACAGATATAATGCAGGTGCAGCAGTCAATCTGCATCCCGGGAAGTTCCATATATCTGCAAAATATAATTATCGCCGTGAATATCGTTCCCGTAAATTCGACAAGACAACAATCACTCCGGCAAACAAAACCGTTATGAACAACAATGCCGATGCCCGTCCGGACATCCACCTTGCCGATTTGTTTGTCGGTTATGACTTGTCGTCAAATGATATTGTTTCTGTTTACGGTATGTATTATCTTATGGATTACAGCCGTTACGGAGGAATAAACAACTCCGTGTTTTCGCCTGCGGGAGAGAAAATGAAAGATATACTCCGTCACCGTTATAACGACCAGCGCCAGGAAGCAGCATCTGCCGAAGCCCGCTGGAAGCATTCATTCTCGGATAAAGCTTCGCTCAATGTAGTTTTCAATTACAACAATTTTACTTACGATGAAGACAATGAGTTCAAGAACGAAAACAAGGCAAACGGAAAAATAGCAGCAGAAGATAATCTTTTCATCCTTCAGAAGAAAAACAATTTTTATTGGTCTGCCGGATATGAGAACCATTTTTCTGATGACTTCTCCATGAAGTTCGGCTACATAGGGCGTGCCAAACTTGAGAATTACGACACTCAGGCAAACAACAAAAAAGGTGATGCCTGGATTGAAAATGCTCAGAAAACATATAATTATGATGCTGACCGTTTCCTTAACCTTATTTATCTTGGTGTGGAAAAGGAGTGGAACAATCTTTCCGTTGAGGCTGCTTTGCAGGGCGAGTTCAGCAAGCTCAAGGTTCAGGATAATACTAACAATTCTTTCCATCTTTTCCCTAGCGCAAAGATAGGATATTCATTCAATAATAATAATGAGCTGATACTCCGTTATCAGGAAAGAGTGCTCCGTCCATATGGTTCGTCATTGCACAGCTTTATTGATTATAGCGACGCTACTCATCTTCTTCAGGGAAATCCTGGTTTGAAAGATGAAAACATACATTCTTTGGAATTGTCTTATCAGATTAACGGGACAGATTTCCGTGTTGTTCCCGCTGTTTATTTCCGCCATCGCAACAACCGTATAATGGAAGTTGCCACACAAATCGAGGAAGAAACTGTCTGGCGTAAGGAGAATATCGGTAACACACAGACACTGGGTTTCGAACTTGCCGGAAACTGGAGTCCGTTCCGCTTTATGACAATTGGCGCTTCAGGAAATGTTTATCGTGATGAGATTGACGGAAGAAACGTTGGTTTTGGCGAAACCAAATCTCTCTGGTGCTGGGATGCAAAAGGAAACGTCAGTTTTAAGATAACACCAACCACAGAATTACAGATTGACGGATTCTATATTTCTGACCAGCTTACAGCTCAGGGCGAGATAAAAAGCCATTACAGCGTCAACGCCGGTTTGTCTCAATATTTCCTGAACCGTCATCTTCGCGCCACTCTTTCTGTGAATAATATATTCGACAGTCTGGAGGAAACAACAGTTATCAACACTGAAGCGATGAATATGGTCCAGATAAGAAATCGTGACGCACGTGTGGCATGGCTTACGCTTTCATATTCCTTATAAAATGTTTTTTTCATTTGTCAAGCTCTCTTGATTCATTAACTTTGTACATTTGTAATTAATAAACTAAATTTCGCAAGTGCCTTAACTTAAAAGTCAACAAGGCTTCAGAGACAAGTTTACAAGGTCAAAACACCTCTAACTTTACAATTTATCATCTAAAAATCTTGTTAACTTGTCTTCTTGTCAACTTGTTATCTGAAAGTTGAGCTTGCGAAACTTGAATAATAAAGAGAGAGGAAAATGAAAAAACTTTTATGGCTATTAGCCTTAAATCTCTACAGCTTATGCTGTTGGTGCCAGTCCGGTGTTTCACTTACCGGCCGTATAACAGATGCAAATACAGGTTCTGTTATCGATTTCGCAGATGTCTTGTTGTTTAAATCCGGAGACAGCAAACTGTTCAGGCAAACTCTTCCCGACGAGAATGGCAATTTCAGCTTTTCTTCTGTTGAAGAAGGAAACTACTCTTTGATGGTGCGCCTTGTCGGATATGATATTTTCACTGCAAAATCTTTGGAAGTCAAGGATAATTCCTGTATCAATCTTGGCAATGTGCAGCTCCGTCCGCTAGAGGTTGGTCTTGCCGAAGTTGAGGTTCTTGCGGACAAACGCCAGCTTGTATATAAACTCGACAAGAAAGTAGTTGAGGCTTCATCGAATATTATGGGCGCCGGCGGTTCGGCTGTTGATGTTTTGGAAAATACACCTTCAGTTCGTGTAGATGCCAATGGCGATATAACATTCCGCGGAAGTTCCGGTTTTCTTGTATATGTCGATGGCAAGCCAAGTGTTTTCTCCGGAACTCAAGCCCTCGAGCAGGTTCCTGCGGCTCAGATAGAAAACATAGAGATTATAACAACGCCTTCGGCAAAGCACGATACCGAAGGCGAAGTCGGTATAATTAATATCATAACAAAGAAACATTTCCTGAAAGGTCTTAGTGGAATGGTTAATCTTTCCGGAAGCACATGGCTGACACGTCGTGGCGATTTCCTTCTTAATCAGCAGAACAATAAATCCCGCTGGTTTGTCGGCGGACAATGGTCGGACAAGCTTAGCCGCAGTAATCACGAATTGCTTCAGTCCAACAATTCTGTCGATGGCAAAGTCTTTTCTCTAGATGCTTCCGGACCACAGAAAGGAAACCGTTTCAATTATTCACTGAAAGGCGGATGGAGCATTGATTTGCCTAAAACATCTTTTGAGGTTAATGTCGAGGGCGGACATGGAGGACGAACTCACAACGGTGACATGCTCTACAAGGAAACTCACACCGTGAACGGGCAGAATGTTTTCTCTGCCGTATATAACAATAATAATGATTTTGAGAACTCCGAAGACTTCGGCCAGGGAAATCTTGCCCTTACTCATCGTTTCAATGACAAAGGCCACAAGATTTCCGCTTCGTTCTATTATAAATATGGAGGAAATTCTCTGGAATATTCTTACAACGAACTTCTTGACATGCAGGGCAGGAGACAGGACGGAATGTGTTACTATGAAGCTGAATTCCGTAAAACCATGAGAGCGAATGCTGATTATGTCCTTCCTCTGTCGGATAATGCAAAACTAGAAGCAGGAT
Organism: Parabacteroides sp.; assembly: GCA_034091205.1. GTDB lineage: Bacteria > Bacteroidota > Bacteroidia > Bacteroidales > Tannerellaceae > Parabacteroides. The sequence goes on from JAXDRC010000020.1 coordinate 40,962, forward strand.
ACCAATATTATTCTTATCTCGAGGATGGCGATTTTGAAATGGAATGGTGGAATCCTTCTACCGGTGTTTTCGACAAACAGCCCGAAGCATATAATACCTTTTATTTCCGTGAAGAAATTCATTCCACTTATGCCATACTTTCCGGAACATTCAACAAGCTCGACGCTCAGCTCGGTTTGCGTGGCGAGCATACGCACACACAGCTGCTTTCGTCCATTCCAGACGCAAGCCGCATAAACAAACGCTTCGAAGTTTTCCCGTCATTGCATCTGGGTTACACTTTACCGCGTGAGCAGAAACTCTTGTTGTCTTATTCCTATCGGACCACACGCCCGCAACTGTGGTTTATGGAACCATATATTACATATAATGATTTCTACTCTGCTGTTATTGGAAATCCTGATATCCGTCCGGAATATATTCATTCATTCGAAATGAATTACAGCAAGTCTTTTGGTGAAAACTCTGTTTCGGCAACAGCTTTTCATCGTTTCCGCAAAGATAAGGTGGAGCGTCTGCGTGTTCCTTTCGAAGGAGCTGTTTCTTTGGATTCAATGGCAAATGTAGGTCGTGACTATTCTACCGGCTTGGAACTTGGCATAAATCTTCACCCTACGCGCTGGTGGAACACGACGCTCAACGGAAACATATATCATTATAAAGTCGTGAACGAACTTTCGGCAGGAGGAAAACATGAGTCCAGTACAAACTACGACATAATGTGGAACAACCTTTTCACTCTTGGCAAATACACTCGTCTGCAGCTCGACGGCAGTTTTGTCGGTCCGTCCGTAACCACACAGGGAAGGAGTGATTCTTATTGGTATGCTAATCTTGCCATCCGCCAGCAACTCTTCAACCGTCGTCTCACGGCAACTCTTGCCTTCAAGGATATTTTCCGTTCAGCATGTTATATTAATGATATAAACACTCCGGACCTGAAGATTTATACCAAAATCCGTCCGAAATACCCGCAGATTATGCTTACTCTGAGCTATACATTCAATAGCTTCAAGGCAAAAGCAACTCAGGAGAAAGAAGATAGGAATGAGTTGTTTGAGGGAATAAAGTAGGAAAAGAGACAAGATACAAGATACAAGTTGACAAGGTTTCAGGGATAAGTAATTATATGCTTGTCCTTGAGACCTTGTTTCTTTATATTAAATGTTTTGTTCCTATAATCACTTTCATATCTTGATTTGTGTGCGTATTTTTTATCGGCTCACCTAGGTGAGTTAATCGATTCACCTAGGTGAGCCAATCAATCCACCTAGGTGAGCTGATTGAACCACCTAGGTGAGCCGATATTTTGAATGCGATTTCCGGTATTAATTATTGTGGTGAATGTGGGATGTTTATGTGATGTTTTTAATATAACTTTTCTGTTTCATAGGATTTGCAATCCTGTTTTAATAATGTGGATTACAAATCCATCAAAGGGAAACAACAGAAAATTGAAATTCTTTGTGTATTACTGTCTCTGTGTTTTAAAATATTTTCTTCCGCATCTCCATTATTTTATCCACCAAACCCCTATATTTCGTCACATAAACCTATTATGTTGAAAAAAAACACCGAGTTTCTCTTGCAGATTAATAATTACTACTTAACTTTGCAGCAAATCCTAGACAAATAGCGTTTTGTCATAACGGGATTACATATTAGAATAATGCAATGCATTTACGGATATTATTCTTGTTCTAAAAATCGGCAAAATTTTTAACAAGTCAGAATAATAGACAATAAATGCTTGCGCTCTGCTGTATTCTTCTTTTTGGGAATATAAGGCTTTGTTATAGCTTATAGGAAAAGAACTATACCGTATAGAGCGCGGGCTGTTGTTTTATTGACTTGAGGGCGTTTGCCGATGCCTTAGAACAAATAAATACAACGGTCAGCGCTTTTTTTATACTACTTTTATACTGACACTTTAAAGAAAGTGCAGACCGCTGTTTTATAATGAAACAAACGGTCTGCACTTTTTTGTTTTGCTTTCCAGATGTTTTCTCTCCGTAAATTAATTGTTGAATGAATTTTATAACTCAATATTAACAATTAAATTAATTGATTATGAACAAGAAAGTTTCTACGCTTTTAGTGGCGACTCTGCTTGCTGCAGGTCCTGCGTTTACTGCTGCTTATGCTGCTCCGGAAGCAGTAGCCTTGACGGAGTATTCTAAGGTTGAAGTTACAGATGGTTTCAGATTCTTCTATGGTGAAGACAATGCTCTGTTGAAGGTTAAAAAAGTAACGTTGAAAAATAAACAGGTTGTTTGGACTATTGCTGATGCTTCTGAATTGAATGAAGCAACTACTGCTAAGTTCGAAATACGTAATATGAGAAAGAGCGGTACTAATGTTCTTTTTGAATTGTGGGCAAATGGCAATAAAATTTATGTAACAAATACAGGTAAAGCTGTTGAAGAGGATGCTAATGTTGCTTTGACTTCTTTGTATTCTGATTTCTATGCAAGCAATGCAAATGAACCAAGTAAATTTACAGGTAATGAAGTAAAGGAAATTAAAGTTTTCGTTCCAGGTGAAAATGTTACTTTAGGGGGAAATGGTGTTGCTTATGTAGGTTATACATCTAAAGAAGAATACAATCAAGCAGACTTCAAAGAATACAATGGTAATGTAGATTTGAAAGCATTCAGCTTCAGCTTCAATACAGAAACTGAAAAAGTTGAAGGCAATGTCTTTACAGATATGGTTGCTGTTGATTCTAAAGTAGCAAATAAAGTTCTTTTTGTAAAAGGTGATGCTAAGCAGATTCAGAAGTTTATTAATGCTTCAAAAAATGCTTCTTATGATTTTGCAGAAACAGGTAAATCTTTAAACTTTGTTGCAATTGATACAAAGGCAACTTATAATATCAATGCTTTGCAGGCAAATGAAGGTAAGAAGTTGGTTGTTGTAACAGGTGAAACTTTGGCAAAAGATACTGAAAGCAGATATGTATTAGAATTTGCTGTTACAGAATCAGATCGTTTGAATGCAGAAGGTGAATTGACTTTGAATGCAGCAATTGGAGCAAATGATGTTTTGGTTGGTGCAGTTCGTCCGTCAGCTACCGATAATACGACTTATGTAACAACAATGAAAGCCGAAGGTTCTGAGTTTTCTTATATCCCAGCTCAGTTAGGCTCTAACGCTTATTTGGATGCTTCTATCTTGTTGAACAAGAATGCGAAAAATGTTGTAAGCGTTTACTTTACAAGTGGTACTCCAGCAACAGGTGAATATCATAAATATTTGACTGCAAGTTTTGGTATCAAGGCTTACAATGAAGCTGATCCTACAATTCCTGAAAACCAGTGGGTTGTTAAAGGCTTTGATGGTAAATATACATTTACATTGGCTAACCGTGCTAACTCTTCTGAAACAATTGCCTTGAGTTTGGTTAAAGGCGGTGCAGAAGGTGGTTACAAAGTAAGTAAAGCTGTATTGAGCAACGGACAATCTTTGGAAGTTTCAGATCAGAGTAAGATTTCTGCTAAATTCTTAACTGTTACAACAACAAAAACTGATGGTTATTTGTCATTGACAGATGCTCAGGTTAAGGAAGGTATCAAATTGGCTTTCACTGGTAAGACAGCTTTAGCTGGAGAAAAGACTTTCTATGCTGTTAATGATAATAATGAATTGATTCCTTCTTTGAAACAAGATGGTATCGTAAAATTGATGCCGGTTGTTGCAATGAATGAAACAAATCCGAAGGAAGTTGCAATTTTGAATAGTTATGATTTTGCTTATCTAAATGATAAAGGTGAAGTTGCAACTAAGAAAGATACTTTGTATGTTCCTGCTTATAACTTCATTACTTCTAATGAAGATAAGGAAGATGAATCAGATGATAAGTATTTGTCAGACAATGCAGTAGAAGTCGTAAAATCATTCAGAGGTACTTATGCTTTCGCTAAAACAGCTGAAGGTTATGCGTTTACATCTGTTAATGTGTCGGGAAGTTATGAAATGGCAAGAAATGCAGATGTTTATACTGTTACAAGTTCTTCTAATACGGCATTAGAGTTTACTAAAAAAGCTTTGACCGCAGTAATTACAAACAATAATGATATTTTAAATCAGTCATTTGCTAACGTAAAAATTCTTTCAGGTGCTGAATTGAACATGTCATTACCAGCACAGCAGGGTCACTTTACATTTGACAATGAAAGAGGTTCTATCTCAATGACAGATATCAAGGGTATCAACGAAGGTGCTTTGGCTAATGAAGGTATGGTATTCTGGTTGGATTCTGTAGATACAGATGCTGAAATGCCTGCATTCTATATCTCTCGCGGTATCGAAGGAAACGAAGCTGCTCGTCTGTATATGTATAATACTATAGATTCTGCAAAAGTATTTGATGAAGCTTCTGCTAATTACAAATACAACGATGTTTACTTCTATGGTGAAGATGCTCAGAATGGTAAGAATCCAGAATTGAAAGTTGGTTTTGCTGCTGCAACTGAAGAAGCAGGTAAGGATTTGGCTGATCAGTTCAAGTTCAATATCACTTTGAAAGACGCTGCTGTTGCTGATGAATATATCTTGTCTTCTGTTAAGAAAGTTTCTTTGCCTAAGGTAAATCCGGTTGTAGAAGATGCAACTGTTTATGTCGCTCAGAAGAATGGTGTTGTTATCTTGACAGCTGAAAAAGAAAATGCAATGGCATTCACTTTGAACCCAGCTGAAGCTCCAACATCTAACGAAAGCGTATCAGCTTCTGAAGTTAAAGTTGTAGCTAACAACGGTTCAGTAGTAGTTAAGAACGCTGCAGGTAAGAACGTAGTAGTATCTACAATCTTGGGTCAGGTAGTAGCTAACGAAGTATTGACATCAGACAACGCAACAATCAACGTACCTGCAGGTATCGTAGTAGTTGCTGTTGATGGTGAAAGTTTCAAAGTAAATGTAAAATAATTCAGGTAACAAGTTGACGAGTTGACAAGTTAACAAGGTTTAGACTAGTTACAAGTCAATAAGTTAAAAGCTTGAAGCTTGAAATTAACAATAGGCGGGAGCGGAAAGACTCTCGGGAAAAGATGCCCGCTGAATCTTACTGCTCCCGTTCTTTTAAAACAATAATCCTTATAATTTACGACTGGTGAAAGAACAAAAGATATTAAGTAGCCCGTGATGGGTGAAACCTTTAATTTTTAGTTATTAATAATAATAGTGTAATTAAAAAAGTTCTAAGCCCGCAAAAAGTAACTCCGTGAGGAATGAAAGGGCGTGTGAATAAAAATTAAATGTCTAAGGAAGGCTGTTTCTCTTCGGGGAAATGGCCTTTCGTTTGTTAAACACAGAGGCACTGAGACACAGAGGAAATTTTAGAGACAAATTATAAACTCTGTGTCTCAGCGTCTCTGTGTTGAAAAATTATTTCCGGATTTGTGATAATGTCATTTATATGTTACCTTTGAATATGGGTAAAATAAGAGAAATTGTTGCATATGTCTGAATATTACAAAGAAAAAGAAAAGGAGATAAAGATATGAATATAACAACGCTTGATCAAATTAAGGACCGTTATTATGGTGAGGTTGGAACGGAAGAAAGAGATGAGCTTGAGAGAGAATTGGAAACTTTGCGTATTGGGCTTAAAATTCGTTCGGCTCGTGAAAAGATGAATCTTACTCAAGCTGAACTTGCTGAAAGAATAGATAAGAAACGTTCTTTTATATCTAAAGTAGAGAATGATGGTGTAAATATAACTTTGAAAACTCTTTATGATATTGTAGAAAAAGGATTGGGAGGAAAACTGAAAATAGAAGTGCAAATATAATTTATTATGTTCCGGTTTTTTGTGTTAAACACAGAGGCACTGAGACACAGAGGAAATTTTAGAGATAATATAAATACTCTGTGCCTCCGCGTCTCTGTGTTTAAATATTTTTACCCAACAACCCTACCAACACAAACCTCCTTCTCCGGACTATATCCGCTCCTTATCCTCCATTCCTGCGGATAAAGATTATTTGAGCGGTTGCCGAGATTCTTCACGAAACCAAGAGGAATGTTTCCGTAGGTGAGGAGAACAAAACCTTTTTCTGTTCCTTCGGGAAGAGTGATGGCTTCTTTACGGAGATATTGTATTGCTGTTTCCCACGAAACTTCAGCGCAAGGAAAAGCATCACGGTTGAGAGCATAGCTTAAAGCAAGAGATTGTGATGGGATAAGGTCTTTACCTTTCACCTCGCCAAGTTCGATACCGGCAGAAAGAACACGGAGTTTGTTGATGAACAAATCCGAAAGGCGGGAAACATTTTCGGATTGTATTCTGATAATGCTCTGTGAGGCATCAGCCCATTGAGGTTTGTAATTGTCAGGAGCAATAAGAAATTTATCCAGACCTTTAGGGAAAGCTGCGACTTGCTTGCCGCCTTTCTGTTTCTTGTCTTTACCTTTCTTGCCCATACGAATCTCCTCGATTTCGCCATCAGCTTTTCTGAGAGCAGCAAGAAAGAAACCTTCACCTTTTGTTTTGTGAGGGAAGAAATGGTAAACCGGATTGCCGTGTTTCAACGCGCCGGTGATATTCCATTCGGCAGAGACCGGAATTTCCAGAGTTTCGGCTCCAAGTTCCTCTATTATATAATGTATATTATCTTCGTTCTCCTCAGTGTTATAAGTACAAGTGCTATATATCAGCAATCCACCTGGTTTGAGAGCATTCCAAATATCATGAATGATACGGCGCTGGCGGGAAGCACATAGATTTACGTTTGCCACGCTCCATTCGCCGGTGCTGTCGGTATCTTTGCGGAACATACCTTCGCCGGAGCAAGGAACGTCAGTGACAATAACGTCGAAAAGATGTGTAAACTCGCCAATCTCTGCCGGGTCGTTATTGATAACAATACTTTCAGGATTTCCCCATTTGGCAATATTTTCGGCAAGAATATTGCTTCGTGTCTTTATAACTTCGTTGCTCACCAGAACACTGCCTTCCGGAAGAAGACTGAGAAGGTGAGTAGATTTTCCTCCCGGAGCAGCACAAAGGTCGAGACAAGTCACCGGTGAATCAACAAAAGCCTTAATCGCCTGTTCAAGAAACATGGAAGAAGCTTCCTGAACATAATAAGCTCCGGCATGGAAAAGAGGGTCGAAGGTGAAAGGAATACGTTCCGGAAGATAATATCCGGTGTTACACCAGTCAACAGATTCATAATCCGGTTTACATGAACCTTTACGCCCGTTAATTCTGATACTAACCGGTGCGTCACTCTGCAATGCTTTTTCCAAAGCATCATATTCGTTGCCAATCAAGGCGCGTGTGCGTATGATAAAATCTTCAGGAAGTGCCATTCTGTTATTATTTCTTTTTGCAAAAATAGTAACTTTGCGGGAAAAAACACGGAGACACAAAGACACAGAGGATTTTTTCAACACGGAGTTCCGTTCCAACGGATTTGCAATCCGTTGGTTGGTTTTGGTGGATTTGAAATCCACATTATTGGAAACGGGATTACAAATCCCGAATAACTTACCATTGGATTACAAATCCAATGGAACGGGAGTTTCCTGTAGCCTTGTCAACTTGTCAACTTAAAAAGTAGTCAAGGAGTTAAGTAGTCAAGAAGTCAAGTAGAAAAGCTTGTTTTCTGTAGCCTTGTCAACTTGTCAACTTAAAAAGTAGTCAAGGAGTTAAGTAGTCAAG
>JAXDRC010000021.1:0-27282 GCA_034091205.1 Parabacteroides sp.
ACCTTGGAATAATGGGATAATGGAAGGTACTGTAAATAAAATAAAAACCTTGAAAAGGATGATGTTTGGAAGAGCGTCTTTTTCTTTATTAAAATTGAAACTTTTAGCTTTTTCATCCACCTAAATTGACGAAGAACCAAATAAAATAGCTTTGTCTTTGTTTAACAACGTTATCTCTCTGATTATTATATAAATAAAAATATATTTTTCTTTTTTAAAATATATACGGACCTAGCAAGATTTAGGGCAATATATAATGAAACGTAGGACCGAACCTACGTTTCAATACATCTATATATATTTTCAAGAAATATTAGCTCTATATAGCAAGCCTCAATATGACACATGTTAAAGCATAAACATCACTTTAACTCCATCCTTCAGATTCTTAAATTTCAAATAATATGTGTGGGAAGTTTCGTCCCATTCTATTGTTATATTCTTTTGTTTTTTCCCTTTCTTGTTCAGAACCCATACATTCTTGGCTTTTGTCGGAGAATAAATTCTCAACACTGAATTTGTATATAATGGTCCTCTGGTAATGAATGAATAGGAATTCTCATTCCATACTTCATCATATATTCGTGACGAAGAAGCTATTACTTGTGCTTTGTCGCTATTTTTCAACACAGACAAATCATATAGGAAAGCTTGATCGCCCGGATAAACTTCAACACTATCTACAATTGGCAGATACGACGAGAACAAATCAATATAAAGGCCTGAAGTCTTGAATGCAGAAGAATCCGGAGATTCGTCCATAACGGAAATGACTCTGTACGCACCTCTACGGATGTCATAGAAATTCTTGATGTTCAGATGTTCATCTGTTACTCCATAAAATAAAGAATCTACAGTATTGACAAAAGTCAAATCTGCATTTTCAGATTTTACAAAATCCTCCGGATTTGATCTTATTACACATATTTTACCCTTTCCAAAAGTATATGTACCTTCATTCGCATATTCAGGAATATTCATAAGTCCAAACAAATGATCTGCCGGATGTTTCCAGTTGTTTCCGTTGCTGTTCCACCATTCCGTTATTCCTTGGAAAGGATCATTATCCTTTGATACATAAACTAATACGCCTCCGTTTTTTACCCAGTCGGCAATGTTATAATGCGCCTTTCCGTCAAGAGGCTTCATATTCGAATATGTCATCAGAAGCAACTTTGTAGTATCCAAAATATTCGGTGATGACAGATTCTCAATATGAATAGTATTAACCGGAATTCCTCTTTTTATGAATGGCATTGTAAGTCCAAAGAAATTCGATAACTCTTTATCCAAATATCCATCAATTGGCTCATCCGAACATTGAAACATGATTGAATTGGAAGCCAGGACACTTATTCCATTAGTTCCGGAAATAACATTGTCGGACACAAGCATATTGTTCAACGACTGAACCATAATTTGCATTTGAGTAGAAAAATATTCTGGCACAAGGCTTTTCCTGTCCACCATTTTCCCAGTTTTATACTCTCCTTCGTATATTCGTTCCGGCCATTGCATGACAATGTAATTGTCAACTTTCGGATAAAAAAGTTGGGCAGCAAAAATAGCTTCATAATTTCTGAGATATTCTTCCCAGTCACGAGGCCAGTCCTCCAACGGATCAGTCAAAAAGAAGAGCTTTCTGTTGGTTGGCAAAGCCATTGACTCAAGCAGTCCATATTCCAGATAAGCAGTTTCGAAAATTCGTTCTTTCAATTCTCCATTGTAATAGTTCGGCAAGCGCGAAGTTCCAGCCCAAACTTGTCCGACATAGCCGTCAACGTTGGCTAATGCTCCAAGACTAGCTTCCGGACTAACAATTTGCCATTGAGCATAATTTAGCAATGAGTGAGTAGTGACGAAACATTTCACATCCAAACCTCTGCTTTTCCCATATTTTTTTGCAAATGCATTACATTCATCTATCGCATTATAAAACAAATGATGCTTCAGTTTATTAGACAAATATAGATTTTCTGCCGACAAATGCTGTGGGCGCCAAGGAAACCCATAATGCTTTTTCCATTCAGATTTGAAAGCATCACTATATCCGGCAAAAGCCCAGAATTCAGGTTCAGCCAAATAAAGGACATCTATTCCTGCATCAATCATTCTTTTGATTTTATACAATTTAATATAATCAAGGAATGATTCTGTAGGAACAATATATGGAACATTATCGTGATGCCAGCAAGTATCACCTTTCAGAGTTTTCTGTCCTTCGTCATAATGAGGCGTTCCGTCCCAGTTCCCGGAAATATAATCAGCATATTCTCCCCAAGAAATTCCGGTCATAAAATGTGCTTGATATCCGTTATTTCTCCATGAGCGGACTCTCTCCTCAAATGTAGCTTCTCCATCGCCGAAATCCAAATAGTCCTGAGTTTTCATCCCATAAATAATGGCTATATCGGAACGGATGTCGAGTTCCGGTTTCCAGGGCGAAGCCGTTTGTATTGCAGTCTTTTCAAGTCTGTCTCCTTTAGTCTTATTTGTTTCCAAAGGATGGCACGAAGCAAGCAACATTAAAGATAGAGAATATAAATATATTGTTCTATTTTGCATAAAAATCAGAAATTCCTTTTTGACAAATACTTTTCAGCTAAATTATATCCTTCGTAGTATAAATCCTTTAGTTTGGAAACATCTTTTTCGGTCCTTACCACTTTTAATGGAGTTTCAGGTCTGATGACAACAACCTTTCCTTCATCTTCCAAAGTATCTATGAAGTCCAATATCTCATTATAATGATAATATCTTTTCTTAAGTCTTTCTCTGATTTGTGGATAGCGCTTATAAATGAACGAAGGCAGATAAAAATCCTTTTCCTTTTTTCTGTAACCTTTGTTCCTGGTCAGGACAATAACATTCTTGCTGTAGCCATCACTTATAGCTTTCTTGACTGGAATAGGGTCGCACACTCCGCCGTCGACCATTGGAATATTATCAACGTACGTAATCGGGCACATCACAGGCAATGAGCATGAGGCTTTGCATATTTCAATTAATCTTGAAAAATCTTCTTTTTCCTCATAATAGTTTGCCGCTCCAGTAATGCAGTTACTTGTAACCATTACAAAACGCATTTTATTGTTTTTGTATGTCTCAAAGTCAAAAGGGAAATATTTGTCTGGATATTCATAAAAGATGAAATCCAAATCTATATATCCGTGACCTTTGAGCATATGTTTCAATCCAATATAGTCGCGTTTGGCTGGCAATTCTACATTACTGAAATAAGATCTTCCTCTTTGGCGGGAAAGATATGATAAGCCATTACTGGCACCGGCAGAAACGCCTATTGTGTATGGAAACCATATTTGGTTATCCATCATGTAATCCAATACGCCAGCAGTGAAAACACCACGCATTCCACCGCCTTCCAAGACTAATCCTGTATTTTCATCTATAATCATAACAATACAAATATATAATATCCTATGTTTTTCAGGAAATATCTTATGCTGCCTGAAAAACATAGGATATTTTTCTTATCCCAAGTGTTATAAATCAAATTACCTTATGTAATTTGATTACACAAATATAATAGATTATTTATTACGACAAATGTTCTGTTTGTTCAACTGGATTTGTCAAGTATTTTCTCAAAGCAAAATAACCAATCAAGCCTGAAATAAATGAACCGGAAAATACACCTAGCTTAGCTTGGTTCAATAAATCCATTCCTTCAGGTGTAGTTGCATCGAAAGACAAATTAGCGATAAATAATGCTACAGTGAAACCTATGCCGCCCAAAGCTGAAACTGCAAAAAGATTCTTGATATTCATTCCTTTCGGCATTGAAATTAAGCCACTTTTGATTGATATATAAGAAAATGAAAATATACCCATAGTTTTTCCTACTACTAAGCCCAAGAAAACAGCCAAAGGAACATTTATGATTGATGCTGGATTTATATCTCCAAATGTCACACCTGCATTGACAAATGCGAATAAGGGCAATATAACATAACTTACTAATGGATGAAGTTTGTCTGTTATAGTCTGTAATGGACTGATTGTGTGATTTGCCAGTGTATGAATGTTGTTAAGCACATGGATTTGTCTGGCATTGAGAACTGTCGCTTTTTTTGAGCACTTAGCTTCTGAAGCATCAAGCATTTCCAGATATTCACCCATATCCCTTCTGAAACAATCAAGATGAAGTTTCGGACGAGCCGGCACTGTGAATGCAACCAACACTCCCGCTATTGTAGGATGAATCCCAGATTCAAGGAACAGCATCCACACACAAAAACCTAAAACATAATAAAACAATCTGTTATATATTTTCATCTTGCCACCAAGATACAAAACCAATAACAATGCTAATGATATCAATAATGGCTGGAAAGCTATTTCACCGCTATAGAAAAGGGCAATAATTATGATACCACCTATATCGTCAACAACTGCCAATGCAGTCAAGAAAATACGAAGGCTTAATGGCACTTTATTTCCTAACAAACCTAACACAGCCAAAGCGAATGCAATGTCCGTTGCCATTGGTATAGCAGCTCCGGATGCAGCACTTCCTGATGGACAAACTAAAAGGTAGAAAAGCACAGGGATAACCATACCGCCACATGCCGCGATGATAGGAAGCAAAGCCTTTCTGAACGAGCACAACTCTCCTATCAAAACCTCCTGTTTGATTTCCAGACCGATTGTAAAAAAGAAAACAGCCATAAGCGCATCATTGACGAACGCCAACAATGTCATAGGCTCACCATGATGAGCAAAAAAACTAAAGTCTCCTGCTTGGAGTTCAATTGGATGAAGCAAGAATTGCTGATACCCGTCAGCAAATGGTGAGTTAGCCAACAACATAGCTAGAATTGTAGCTACAAACAACAGTAAACTAGCGTTTGGTTTTTGCACTGCAAAACGACGCAACGGTTTTAGAATTACATGAAAAGTCTTCTCCATAAATTGGATTTAAAGTTTAAAATTCTGCCTAATATTATTTATCTCAATTATTCTTTTAAATATGCTGTCTCAACCTTAAGTAATTTGCTTTTAAGACGCTCCACTTCACTTTTCCTTATACGCAAAGTCATCTCACAGTCCATGTCAAATTTTTGTGAAATGATTGCAGGAGAATCATCCTTGATAACTTTCATTATTCCATTCATGAATGGATATTCAAACGCCACAGTTATATCAACATCTACAGTACATTCTTCAATTTTAGCAGCGGCTATTGCTTCTGCTGCTGCAGTTCTGTATGCAACAATAAGTCCGCTTGTGCCAAGTTCAATTCCTCCAAAATATCTGATTACTATTACAAGAATATCTGTCAGCTCGTTGGAATTTATCTGCCCTAGTATTGGCTTTCCGGCTGTTGACGATGGTTCACCGTCGTCATTGGCTCTGAATGTTTTGCGGTCAGCACCAAGCATATATGCCCAGCATACATGACGTGCATCGTAATATTCTTTTTTATATTTAGCAATATATTCCTTTACTTCTTCAACTGACTTTACAGGTATAGCATAAGATATGAAACGGCTGCGCTTCTCTGTATAGTATCCTTCAGAAATTGAGAATATAGTGCGATATGTATCTTTTTCGGTCATCATTTTTTGTTTGCGATATTATTTTCTTCTAGTTCCTTTTTCAAGAATGGAGCTGTATATCCAATTCCGGAGTTTGCCAAATCTTCTGGAGTTCCGGTAAACAGCACCTCGCCGCCTCGCTTTCCTCCTTCCGGTCCCATATCTATCAAATAATCGGCATATTTTATAACATCAAGATTATGCTCGATTACAACAACAGTGTTTCCTTTATCAACCAGCTTGTTCAGAACACCAAGGAGAACACGAATATCCTCGAAATGTAGTCCTGTAGTCGGCTCGTCCAAAACATAAAGAGTTTTGCCAGTATCTTTCTTCGACAACTCAGTGGCAAGTTTTACTCTCTGGCTTTCTCCACCGGACAATGTTGTGGAAGGTTGTCCCAACTTGATATATCCCAAGCCAACATCCTGCAAAACTTTGATTTTGGATAGAATCTGTGGAACATTCTCAAAAAAATCCACAGCCATATTGATTGTCATATCCAATATGTCAGCAATAGATTTTCCTTTATATCTCACTTCCAGAGTTTCCCTGTTGTATCGCTTGCCATGGCAATCCTCACAAGGAACAAGAACATCCGGCAGGAAATTCATCTCTATAGTCTTGTATCCATTACCTTTGCAAGTCTCACAACGGCCACCGGAAACATTAAATGAAAATCTTCCCGGCTTGTATCCTCTCATTTTAGATTCCGGAAGCTCAACAAATAAATTCCTTATATCCGAAAATACTCCGATATATGTGGCAGGATTACTTCTTGGCGAGCGGCCAATAGGCGACTGGTCCACATTGACTATCTTGTCTATATTCTCAATACCTTCTATTGAATCATAAGGCAGAGGATCTTCCAAAGATCTGTAGAAATGCTGGCTTAATATAGGTTGTAATGTTCTGTTTATCAATGTTGACTTCCCGCTTCCGGAAACACCTGTCACACAAATAAAAGTTCCGAGAGGAAAAGATACATCTACATTCTTCAGATTATTTCCTCTTGCTCCTTTTATTTCCAGTTTCAGCCCATTTCCTTTTCTCCTTTGTTCCGGAATGTCGATTGTTGTTTTTCCGTTCAGGAATGATGAAGTCATAGTGTCAACCTCCAGCATTTTCTGAGGAGTTCCGGCAAACACAACTTCGCCACCGAGTCTTCCGGCTCTTGGTCCCAAATCAACAACATAATCAGATTCGAGCATCATATCCTTGTCATGTTCAACAACGATGACAGAGTTTCCCGTATCTCGCAGCTGTTTAAGAGAATGTATTAGCCTTACATTATCACGCTGATGCAAACCGATACTTGGCTCGTCCAATATATATAAAACATTGACCAACTGGCTGCCAATCTGAGTAGCAAGTCTGATTCGCTGACTTTCTCCACCGGAAAGAGTCGCTGAAGCTCTGTTCAATGACAGATAATCCAATCCCACATCCAACAGGAATTTCAGGCGTGAGCGGATTTCCTTAAGTATTTCAAAGGCAATGGTCTTCTGCCTGTCATCTAGTTTGTTTTCAATATCAGATAACCATTCATATAGTTCCGATATATCCATAGACGACAAATCAGCAATATTCTTACCACATATATAATAATGTAAAGCCTCCTTATTCAAGCGTTTGCCCTGGCATTCCGGGCAAACTGTCATTTTAACAAATTGACCTGCCCATTTCTGTGCCGAGGCAGAAGCATCTGCTTCCTGCTGCATTTGTATATATTTGGCAACTCCTTCGTATGAAAGGAAATAATTCGATGTTCCGATTGATTCATTTTTTATCTGGAGACGCTCGTCTGTTCCATTCATAATCTCGTCGATAGCTTCCTCCGGAATATCACGGATAGGAGTTTTCAGCGTGACGCCATATTTCGTGCATATAGCTTCAATCTGCCAGAAAATCAAGGAATTTTTATACTTGCCTAATGCAGTTATTCCTCCGGAGTATATACTGATAGAAGGATCAGGAACAATCTTTTCCATATCCAGAAGATTTAGCTGTCCGAGACCTTTACACTTCAAACAAGCACCATGAGGAGAATTAAAGGAGAAATTATGAGGAGCCGGCTCGCTGTATGACAAACCGGTTATCGGGTCCATCAATGTCTTACTGAAATGCCTGATTTCATTCGTATCAGCATTCAAAACCATAACAAGACCATTTCCCTGCTTCATTGCAAGCGACAGACTGTCCTTCAGTCGTGCTTCATCATTCTTGGAAATGACCATCTTATCTATAACAACCTCAATACTATGGCTCTTGTAACGGTCGAGCTTCATTCCATAAAGGATTTCCCTCATTTCTCCGTCAACACGGACATTCAGATATCCTTTCTTTCTGATTTGCTCAAATAATTCTTTGTAATGACCCTTTCTGTTCCTCACCAGTGGAGCCAGCAAATATGTTTTCTTGCCTTCATACTTATCCAATATCAGTTCAAGAATCTGGTCTTCTGTATATTTCACCATCTTCTCCCCGCTGATATAAGAATGAGCCTCGCCTATTCGGGCATACAAAAGTCTGAGGAAGTCATATATTTCAGTTGTAGTACCGACAGTGGAACGCGGATTTTTGTTAGTGGTTTTCTGTTCTATTGATATAACAGGACTTAAACCTGTTATTTTATCAACATCAGGTCGTTCCATATTTCCCAGAAAATTTCTCGCATAAGCAGAAAATGTCTCAACATAGCGACGCTGCCCTTCAGCAAATATTGTATCAAAAGCCAATGAAGACTTTCCGCTTCCACTCATGCCCGTTATCACGGTTAAAGAATTTCGGGGAATTTCCACATCGATATTTTTCAAATTATGCACACGGGCTCCATAAACAGAAATTTTTCCGTGTTCTACTGCCTGTTTGTCTATTGCCATTTAAATATAACAAGTTTCTAAAACGAGTGTAAAGATACAAAAAACCTGTAATTCTGAAAACAGGTATTTTAATATTTACTCGGCTACAACCCAAGCCGGATTATGAACGTATGTATTTGCCGTATTGTAATACATATCAGCCTTTGACGGAATCATCAGCTTGTATGTTTTCCCTTGTGTGACAAGCTTTCTGTCTCTGAGCCAAGGATTGAAACGTTTCAAATCTGCATACGTAATTTTATGCTCAACAGCAAATTCTGCCAAATCCTGAATCTCTCCATTTACTTCCACAGCTTCACAAGCAATAGGTTTATACAAATCTGAAGCCTTTAACACAAATCCGTACTTATAAGGATTCTCAAAGATTTGTTTTATTGCCATAATCCTGTACACATATCTGGTTGTTTCTTCTACAAGCCACAAATCAAAATAATTGTCAGCTTTTTGTTTTACCAGTTCGCCGGAAATTCTTCCCATTCCACCATTATACGAAGCAGCAACTGAAGGCCAGTTTCCATACTTTTCGTATGCGTCCTTCAAATATTTGCACGCAGCTTCTGTCGCTTTTTCCACATTGCAGCGTTCGTCAACTGTCGGCGTAATGTTCAAGCCATATTCCCTTCCTGTTGCTTCCAATATCTGCCACATCCCAACAGCCTTTGCTCGGGATTGGATTCTTGGTTCCAAATTACTCTCTATCACAGCAAGATATTTGAAATCATCAGGAATTCCGTTCTTCTTCAATATCGGTTCAATAATAGGGAAATATCTGTTTGCTCTTTTTATCAGCAGCATAGTTGTTGAATGGAAATAAGTAAATGAACTTAATTCCCTGTCAAGAGCTTCATGCATATTATAACGAGTCAGGTCAACTTCTTCTCCACAAAAATCCAGTTTAGACGGAACTTCAGGAGTTACTGTCATTGACAAAACATGAGGTTTCATTTCCTTTGCACGAATCGAGTCGTCCGAACCCAAAGTAATACATGCTGTCAGTCCAAGTCCTGCAACACAAACCGTTCCTAAAAATATGCTCTTATAATTTTTCATTTTTGGAATACTTTTGTTTTCAAAACTATGACATCTTTCAATGGTCTGTCATTTTTATCTGTTTCAACTAATGACATTTTCTCCACAATATCAAAGCCTTCAACCACTTCGCCGAATATTGTTACTGAACCGTCAAGGTGAGGAGTTCCGCCTATTGTCTTATACACCTCTCTGTGTTCAGCGGGAATAGTAACCGCAGGAATCTTTGACAAAGTGTCTTCCAGCAATATTGTAGCTTCAATATGCAAATCTTCTTCCTTTTCCGGAGAAGACAATTCCGGATTCTTATCCTTTAGTTCTTTGCGGAATTTATGATACAACCAGTTTCTTCTGATTTGGTTGATTCTGGTTTCCATCGCATCAAGTTCTTCGTCTTTCCATACTTTTCCCTGAACAAAACAGAACTGAGTTCCGGCAGAAACTCTTTCCGGATTAACATCATCTCCTTCTTTCGCATCTATCAATGCTCCGCGTTTATTGAAATGATTGGGCAATATTTCTGCCGGAACAGAATATCCTCCACCATCCTCGCCATACAGCACTCCAGGCTTATGTGCCTTGCTGGAAGGATCACCACCTTGCACCACAAACTCCTTGATTATGCGATGGAACAACACTCCTTCATAAAAGTTCTCTCTACAAAGCTTGATAAAGTTATCCCGGTGTAAAGGTGTATCATCATATAACATAACAGTTACATCACCCATAGAAGTTGAAATCTCAACATAAACAGGCTTATTCTTATCAAGCGGCTCTTTTCCGCATGAAATCAGCATGCTTAGAGATAACAAACACAAAAATAAAGTTCTTGCTATTTTCATTTTTATATATTTAATTTTTCGATTGAGAATCCTTTTTTATAAGCATCTGGCAATTTTTACAATCAAACTCCAATAGCAAACGTGTATCCTTATAAAGTAAATAATATGGTTCTTTATATGGTGATTTTCCTTTTTGCCTTACCGGACACCAACCCATGCTGTAGCGCAGGCAATGTTTGGTAAACATCAAAGGAACATCATCCACTTGCACCTTTTCAAAAGCAGGAGATATTTTCTCCACGCCTCGTTCCGCATAAAACTTGTACGACTTGTCATTTGCCACATTTCCAAGATATGTCAACGAGCGTTGAGGGAATTGCGGCTTAGCCTGATAATTACTTACCTTAACCAGCTCACGTCTGTATCTGGTTCTGCGGTTCAATATCAACTTCTCAATGGCTTCCCTGCGCATATCTGAAAGAAGTGAAGATGGCACAAACCACATTTCCGACAGATTCACATCAACTTTAGCCACAGAAAACGGAGTATTTCCTAATTTCGACAACTGAGTGCGAATATTTTCGGTCTGCTCTCGCTTTGCTGTTTCCTTGTTGAAATCCCGGTAAATTATTACACGAGCACCGCTTTCATCTTCCACAGACAATGAAAAACCATTCTGGCAGTCAGCAAACGACATAACAACAGGAATCTTCCTTTCCGCCGTCTGTCTTGCCATAGTCTTTTCAAACGCCTGGTCGAAATTTCTGTATAAAGCCGTTTTCGGGCGAAGTCTTGCCGGCATTTCCTGAGGAAAAACTCTGTTGGCATCAACCTTATTCACTCTGAAGCCTTCCAATTCTCCGTTAGCATTGAAAAATATAAGTCCGTCACCGTTGTTCAAGGTTTTTGTTCCGGCAACAGTAAAACTGTTACCCTTCATTTCCTTTACATGACCTACAAATTCCCCAAGAGACTTAGGTGTGTCAAAAGCTGTTATGTCCGCACTTCTTCCTTTAAGGAAAAAAGGAGTGAAACCACGGTTGAAACTCTTCGATACTTCCGGCTCAAAGTCAAATGTGCTTCTTCCGTCCGATGCTCTCACATATTCCGGACGACGTTTGAATATTTCGTCAAGTTTCTTCCTGTAATAAGCAGTAACATTCTTTACATAAGATATATCTTTCAGGCGGCCCTCAATTTTCAGCGACGAAGCACCCGCATCCAGCAAGTCTTCCAGATATTCCGAACGATTCATATCCTTCAGCGACAAAAGATGCTTGTTCTGCATAATGACCTTGCCATCAGAGTCTATCAATGTATAAGGCAGACGGCAATATTGCGCGCAAGCTCCTCTGTTCGCGCTTCTTCCGCTCAAAGCCTCACTCAAATAACATTGTCCGCTATAGCTCACACACAAAGCACCATGAATAAAGACCTCCAACGAAACATTTGTTGAATCTTTTATTCTCTTTATTTCTTCCAAAGACAATTCCCTGGCTAAAACGACCTGTGTAAAGCCTGCTGATTCAAGAAATTTGACCTTTTCCACAGTTCGGTTATCCGTCTGAGTGCTGGCATGCAAAGGTATCGGAGGCAAATCCAATTGTGTTATACCCATATCCTGCACAATCAGAGCGTCAACTCCGGCATCATAAAGCTTCCATATCATATCACGGGCTTCGTCCAGCTCATTGTCGTAAAGAATTGTATTCAGTGCGACATAAATCCTGGCTCCATACAAATGAGCATAATCGCATAACGACTTTATATCATCCACCGTATTGCCCGCAGCAGCACGCGCACCAAACTTGGGCGCACCGATATATACAGCATCCGCGCCATGATTTATAGCCTCAATGCCGCAAGCCAAATCCTTAGCCGGCGATAACAGTTCTATTTTCCTTTTTATCAATTTTGCCACAAATGTTCTTATTTTATTAACTGTAAACTTCCCAAATTAGCTATATCCTCATGTTTATAAGGAGTTTCCTGATATACATAATAATTCAACCAATTCGTAAACAACAAGTTTGCATGTCCTCTCCAACGCACCACCGGTCCCATAGACGGGTCATTGTTCCTGTAATAGTTTTTAGGTATAGAAATTGGCAGTCCTTTGTTCAGGTCACGAACATACTCATCATTAAGCGTATATGGAGAATATTCGGAATGTCCTGTAATAAAGAATTCCCTGCCCCCACGAGCCATAACCATATAAACACCAGACTCCTCACTTTCCGACAGCAGCGTCAGTTCCGGCTCTTTCATAATATCATCTTTTCTTATTTCCGTATGGCGGCTGTGAGGCACATAAAACTCATCATCAAAGCCGCGGAAAATAGGAAGATATGATTCACGCAAAGTATGACGGAAAACACCGAACATTTTAGCCGGCAAATCATATTTAGGAATATCGTAGAAATGATAAAGCCCGGCTTGTGCTGCCCAGCATATATAAAGCGTAGAAGTCACATGTTTCCTTGCCCAGTCAAAAATCTCTGTAATCTCATTCCAATAGCCAACTTCTTCAAACGGCATTTGCTCCACCGGCGCTCCGGTTATAATCATTCCGTCATAATAACCTTTCTTTATTTCGTCAAAATCCTTATAGAATTCACGCATATGTTCAATAGGCGTATTTTTCGGAGTATGTCCTTTTATCTTAAGGAATTCCAATTCGATTTGTAGCGGTGTATTACTCAGCAGACGAACCAAATCTGTCTCTGTCGTTATTTTCAAAGGCATCAAATTAAGAACTACAACACGCAGCGGACGAATATCCTGTGACGAAGCACGCAATGAGTCCATTACGAATATATGTTCTTTCTTCAGCAAATCAATTGCCGGCAAATTTTTCTGTAAATTAAGTGGCATCTTGTTATTTTGATTATCGGATTACTTTTATTCATAGAGAAAAGTTGACAAAGGAACAAGTTGACAAGGAAAGCACTTGTTCTCCTTGCCAACTCGTCAACTCGTTCCCTTGTCAACTATTTCAATGTTCCATTCTGTGCCTGCTGAATCATAGTTTCATTAGGCAAAATCAGAATCTCAACTCTTCTGTTCAATGCTCGACCTTCAACTGTGCTGTTGTCTGCAACAGGCTGATGAATACCTTTTCCTTCATATTCCATACGCTTGCTGCTGACGCCCTGGTCAACCATCAGATAATTATATACGCTTTTGGCTCTCTTCTCGGATAAAGTCTGGTTATAGTCCACATTACCTGTATTGTCAGTGTGGCCAACAATCTTGATATCAGTATCAGGATTCTGATTCAAACTTTCCGCCAATTTGCGTAATGCACTTCTTGAAGCTTCGCTCAGTGTGCTTGAATTAGTTGCAAACAAGATTCCCGAATCAAAAGTAACTCTCAGAGCTTCGCCATTGTTTATTGTTTCAACTTGAGTTTCCTCAGGCAAAGTAGCTTCAAGTTCCTTTTTCTGCTTATCCATCTTCTTGCCAATCAATGCACCGGCTGTTCCTCCAACTGCAGCACCAATAACCGAGCCTAAAGCCGTATTACCTGCCAAAGCACCAACACCAGCACCGACTGCTGCTCCACCGCCAACTCCAATTGCAGTTCCTTTAGCCATATTGTTCCATGAACCGCAACTTGACATTGTTACTGCCAATGATAAAACTGCGACTGACAACAAATGTATTTTCATAATCAATTCCTTTTTAAAATTAAACAATTTAAGTTTCGCAAGTTGCTCAACTTAAAAGTTAACAAGACTTCAGATACAAGAAGAAAAATTCTCTTGTCAACTTGTCTTCTTGTCAACTTGTCAACTGAAAATCAGTCAAACATATCAATCGAATCGCAATAAGCCAATTCTCCCTGGACAATGAAAGTTATTTCATCCTCTGAGAATTTGCCTACCTTGTCCTTCAGAGCGTTCTTTATAACGAATTGAACCAGTTCTTCTTCATCAATGTCAACTTCTTCATTGTCTTCCATGTCCATATTCATATATCCTTTTGAATCATAGAATTCATAAATCAAGTCAACGATATAGTTTATATCATCATTGCTGAATTTTCCCTTCAATTCCTGTGGAAGATAATTCTGGATAAATTTTACAGAATCTTCTTCATCATAAATAAAATCATCTTTTTCAGTCATGTCTTTTCGTGTTAATAAAATTAATACTCTAACATTTCTATCTTATCCGTAAAGATATGATTATTTCCTTTAATTAATGGACTCATAGTTCCATTTATTTTGCGGATTTTTGCCCTCAGGAGTATAAAGTTGTTCCAGACGGTCGGCATAAGCCTTCTCCACTTTTCCACGCACAATCTTCATCGTGCTGTTAACCATACCGTTCTGTTCAGTGAACGGTTCCGGCAGAACGGCAAATGTAGCCGGCAGCCATCTGTCAGGAAACATATCCGCCAAATCTCCACCTTTCTTGAAACGTGCAATCTGCGACTGAATAATTTCTACAGCCTTTTCCTTTCCGGCAGCAGTCTGCAGCGTTTCGCCTTGCGGAAGCATTTTCTTCAGCTGCTCCTTGTTTGGAACAATCAGAGCCACAGTATACGGATTCTGGTTGTTATACAGAATAAGCTGGTCGATGCATGACGAATGTTCAACCAATGCCTCTTCAATTCCTTCCGGACTATATTTCTCGCCGTCGCTTCCAATCAGCAAACTCTTGAATCTGCCTAGCACATAAAGCAGTCCGTCCTTGCTCATATATCCCATATCACCGGTATAGAGCCAACCGTCTTTCACAGTCTCAGAGGTAGCAACAGGATTTTTCCAATATCCCGCCATGACATTCTCGCCTCTTATCACAATTTCGCCTTTCTCGCCGCATGGCAACTCTTTTCCGTCGGAATCACATATTTTCAAATCCAATGGCTTCACAAGCACACCGCTGCTTCCGAACTTATGACGCTTCGGTCCGTTTGTCGAGATAACCGGAGTTGCCTCGCTCAAGCCATAGCCCTGATACATCGGCAAACCAATAGCATAATAAAACTTCTGCAAATCCTTGTCCAGCAATGCACCGCCACCGATGAAGAAACGAAGCTCGCCACCGAAATTCTGGCGTATTTTGCTGAAAATTATTTTGTCGAAAAGTGAAACAAGAGGTTTCAGCACGAAACGCCATCCGCGCCCCTTGTCATCCCCGCCGTCTCCATTATAGATATAAGCCGTTTCCAAAGCATATTCGAACAGCCTTGTAACTGTCTTTCCCTGAGCCTTTATGCCCTGCTCAATGCTTTTCTTGAAGTTCTTAGCCAGCGCCGGTACACTCAAAATCAGATAAGGCTTTATTTCCTTGATATTTATCGGAATATTCTTCAACGTCTCCATGCCCGTGCGGCCCACCTGCACAGTGGCAACCGACGCACCTTTCGACATAAAGATATAAAAGCCCACAACATGCGCAAAGCAATGGTCTAGCGGCAAAATAACCAAAGTTCTCCATGACGAATCCAAATCCACGCAAGTCAGCGACTGCTCCACATTCGCCGTGTAATTCCTGTGAGTAAGAATAACACCTTTCGGGTCCGCAGTAGTTCCCGAAGTATATGTTATCGTTGCATAATCGTCATTCTGCAATGACAGGGCAACTTCCATAAACTCCTCTCTTGAATGAGTTTCAAGCCAATCACGGCCGTAATCAGAAACATCGCCTACATATACTTCCTTTTCCTTGAATTCCGGAATCCTGTCCAGAACAACAACCTTTTCCACCAGAGGAAGCTCATTCAGTATCTTTCTGATTTTCTTCAACTGATTAGCCGACACAACGATATATTTCACCTCGGCATGTTTCAGCCTGAACAGCAAATCATTTGCCTCTTCCAGTTTTATAGAAAGAGGAACGTTAGTTGCCCCGGCATAAAACATAGCCAGCTCACTGATAATCCAGGCATTCCTGCCTTCGCTCAGCAAAGCCATGTTATCGCCTTTCTTCACTCCCAACGCTCTGAAGCCCGCCCCAAGTTCATAAACCATCTGCCGGACTTCCTTATATGTTGTCGGTTCGTATTTTTTACCTGTCTTTTCCCACAAAAAGACATTGTCTCCATAATGAGCCACAGACGACTCAAACAAGTCAACAAGTGTTTTTTTCATGCTTAATTAATTTTTTCGATTTCTTCCATAATGGCACATGCCTTTCCAACCGTTGTGACATTCTTAACCACAATGCTAAGCTTGTCATTCTGTTCCCTTAGCTTACAGTCCTTCGGATGCCTCTGTATGTAAGCCAGAACCTGAGAGAATGAATCACTCTCATAATAAAGGCTCTTAGGATTGGAAACCATATAAAGTATCATCTGCCCTTTCTTCAATATAGCCTTTTCAACTCCCAGACCCTTTGCCATCCTGCGGAAACGCACAATCCTTATCAGCTCCATTCCTTCAGTCGGAATTTTACCGAACCTGTCCTCGATGCGCTCCTTGAATGCCTGGATATCTCTCTCTTCTTCCATCTTGTCAAGCTCCCTGTAAAGAGAAATTCTTTCCGAATCGCTCGGGATATAAGTAGGAGGGAAACGCAATTCCAAATCACTCTCGATATAAGTCTCACGCACAAAGTCTTTCCTGTCCTTCTGGTTTTCCGTCAGTTCGGTATACAAATCAGAGAATTCTTCCGTTTTCAGTTCGTCAACGGCTTCTTCCAGAATCTTCTGATATGTTTCATATCCCAAATCTGCGATAAAGCCACTTTGCTCTGCGCCCAGCATATTTCCGGCACCTCTGATGTCCAAATCCTGCATGGCGATATGAATACCGCTGCCAAGCTCGGAGAAATTCTCTATTGCCTGCAGTCGTCTCCTTGCCTCCTGGCTCAACGTGCTCAAAGGCGGAGAAAGCAGATAGCAGAACGCCTTCCTGTTGCTTCGCCCAACTCGTCCGCGAAGCTGGTGAAGATCCGACAGACCGAACTGCTGCGCATTGTTGACAATTATAGTATTTGCATTCGGAACGTCAATACCACTCTCAATTATACTAGTAGCAATCAGCACATCATATTCGTAGTTCACGAAATCAAGAATGATTTTCTCCAGCTGCTCCGGCTCCATCTGCCCGTGGCCGACGCAAACCCTTGCATCCGGCACTTCACGGCGGACAAGATTCTCTATCTCATATATATTCTGAATCCTGTTGTTGATGAAGAAAACCTGTCCGTTGCGGCTCATCTCAAAGTTTATAGCCTCGCGGATAATGTCCGGATTGAATCTCTCCACCTCAGTCTGAACCGGATATCTATTTGGCGGAGGAGTAGTAATGCTGCTCAGGTCCCTCGCTCCCATCAGTGAGAACTGCAAAGTTCTCGGAATCGGAGTAGCCGTCATAGTCAGCGTATCGACATTAGTCTTCAGCTGTCGGAGCTTCTCCTTGACCGACACACCGAATTTCTGCTCCTCGTCGATAATCAGAAGTCCCAAATCCTTGAACTCCACATCCTTGCTCACAAGGCGATGCGTGCCGATAACAATATTTATCTCACCCTCCTTAAGCAATTTCAACGTCTGTCTGATTTGAGCCGACGTACGCGCACGGCTGATATAATCAATGCGGCAAGGGAAATCCTTCAGTCGCTCGCTGAAAGTCTGATAATGCTGGAACGCAAGCACCGTTGTAGGCACAAGCACCGCAACCTGCTTATTGTCCGACACCGCCTTGAAAGCCGCGCGGATAGCAACCTCAGTCTTGCCGAAGCCCACATCACCACACACCAGGCGGTCCATCGGCCGGTCGCTCTCCATATCTGCCTTCACATCGGCAGTAGCCTTCATCTGGTCCGGAGTGTCCTCATATATAAAGCTAGCCTCCAACTCATGCTGCATAAAGCTGTCCGGGCTGAATGCAAAACCCTTCTCCTTTTTCCTCTTCGAATAAAGCAGAATCAGGTCGCGGGCAATATCCTTCACCTTTTTCTTGGTGCGCTCCTTCATTTTCTCCCACGCACCAGTGCCCAGCTTGTTCAGCTTTGGCGGCTCGCCATTGTCCTTGCCCTTATATTTCGAAAGCTTGTGCAAGGAATGTATGCTGACGAAAATTATATCATTGTTCTGATAAATAAGCTTGATAGCCTCCTGAACCTTTCCGTTCACTTCCGTACGCACCAGTCCGCCGAACTGCCCCACACCGTGGTCGATATGCACAACATAATCACCCACAGAAAACTGGTTGAGCTCCTTCAGCGACAAAGATATTTTCCCGCTCCTCGCCTTGTCACTCTTCAGGCTATACTTATGGAAACGGTCGAAAAGCTGATGGTCCGTAAAGAAACAAACTTTCATCTGCTCGTCACTGAAACCCGCATGAATAGTCTTGTTCACGGCAGTGAAAGGCAAATCCTCTTTCCTGTCCTCAAATATGGCACGTATTCTGGCAGCCTGCTTCTCAACGTCGCTTAATATGTAAATTGTATAACCGTCGTTGATAAACTTGCCGAAAGATTCGCTCACCAAATCAAAATTCTTATGATAAATAGGCTGAAGCTGCGTCTGGAATTTCACAACCACATCCGGAGTTCCAAGTATATGCGTTCCCGTCTGAATCCTCTTGAAGTCCAGCGCCTTTCTGATAAAGCTCTCCCAATGCACCAGCTTTTCATGCATACTCTCGGCACTGGCAAAAGATTCTTCGTCGGCAACAACCGGCTCTTCCTTCCAGATCGAGCAAATCCTCTCCTTGCACCATTCCAAATCATAAGAAACAACACAAGTATCCTCCGGCAGAACATCAAGCAGCGAAGCCTCACTCCCGCTGTCCGAATTTATCTTCGGAACAATATGGATTCTCTCCAGCTTCTCCTTCGAAAGCTGCGTTTCCACATCAAACGAACGGATAGTCTCAATCTCATTTCCAAAAAAGTCAATTCTGTACGGAAATTCATAAGAATACGAGAAAACGTCGAGAATACTACCACGCACCGCATACTGCCCCGGCTCATACACATAATCCACACGCTCGAAGCCATAACTGTCCAAAACGTCCGAAATAAACTTACTGTCAACCTTCTCTCCCGCAGCAATCTGCAACGTATTCTCTTTCAAGGTTTCCTTGGCAACAACCTTTTCCGACAAAGCATCAGGATAAGTTACAATAATAAAATTACTGTCAGGCTGCTGAAGCATACTCAAAACTTCAGTTCTCAATATCTCATTTGCAGCATCAATATGCCCGTATTTTATCGATCTGCGATATGCCGACGGAAAAAAATACACATTCTTGTCTGAAATAAGCTGTGTAAGGTCGTGATAGTAATATCCCGCATCTTCCAAATCATTGAGAATACACAAAAAACGCCCCTTGTCACGCTCGGACAGCGAAGCGATAAGCATAGCAGAAGAAGAGCCGTTAAGTCCTTTGGCCGCAATATTTTTCATCTGTTTGTCCTTAAGCAAAGATTCCATCATCTTCACTTGCGGATGCGCAGAGTAACTATTTAGCAAATCTTGTATTGTCACTTTTCTCGGTTTTAAATTCAAGTACTCATTCTGTACTGTTGTCAGAACATTTTTCCTTATTAGTGCAAAAATAGTGAAAGTTGGTAAAATATGGATGGATTTGGGGGAATAATGATGTGTGAAGGGGCAACATGGGCGGCTTCATCTTAATAGAAGAAATCAAACTTTTGCGTTAACAGCCTTTGGAGCGTTGTCGCATCAGGCAAACTGTCATTAATTTTCTTAATTCAAGAAACGAAATTACATTCGGAATTTATCTGTCTTTTTTATTTGTTAAACTTATATCTTTTTCTTTGACTAAAATATTATTGGGGTTGGTGCAAATTTATGGGGAGATAATGTGGAAAATCTTTATTATGGGGGATTTTATGGGGTGGAAAGGATGATATGAAAATACGCCCTCGGCAAAGCCAAATACAAAGATGCTGTCTCTCCAGTTGAAATCAGAAAAGTGGATAGCACAAGGATTAATATGGGCAGGAATATTATCGAGGAGTTTAGGAGGTTGGCTGAGAAGGGGCAATAAATGAAATCTAATATTCAAATATCCTATTCAACATTCATCATATGATAAGGAATTTTCAAACTCGTGAGGTAGTTCGATATTTTATAGAAAGTATCGAACACTTCCGAGGTTTTCCAAGCCTCTCCTTTCTCTCCATATTCATGGCTAAAAAATCCGGGCAGAGCTTTAAGTGATGAACCGGTCACATCCGTCAGTCTCTCAATTCCCGCACGCTCAATTATTATCATTTTCCTTAAACAGGATAATAAATTCTCCGGATTATCATATCTCTCTAATACTAATTCAAAAACAAGATTCCTTTCTTCATCAAAACCCACTCTCAACGCAGCCCATGGATCCAGATCATCGTGCATATATATTATACTTTCCTCAAAAACAAGTTGTTTATTCATAATCTTTGTTTAAGTTTTTGTTTGGGTTCTAATAATAAGTATTATCCTTTAAAAACCACACAAATAATAAGTTAATCTTGATTAAGATATAAGGTTATTAGTTTCTATTCATAATAATTGAGGTTTGATTGTATTCACTGCCGCAAAGCTACAACCAAACCTCAAGGTATAAAAAGTGCATTTGTTCGAATGCTTACATAAGAAAATACTATTTCTTGATCAATTCTGCAGATATCATTTCAGCTTGCTTAATAACAGTTTCCGTCGCCAGCATTTGCATATCGGGTGGATAGCCATAACGACGCAACAAACGTTTAACAGCTACGCGCATCTTTGCTCTCACATTTTCTTTTATTTCCCAGTCAATAGAAGCATTGTTACGTATCGTTTCAGTCAAGGCCACAGCAAGTTCCCTCAACTTATCCTTACCCATCAATTCCATTGCGCTATTATTATCAGCCACAGCAGAGTAAAAAGCATACTCATATTCCGACAGACCTAACTTCTTTGCTGCGTTATCCTGTGCTACAATATGCTTGCTCAACCCAATCAGTTCATCAATCACTTCCACTGCAGTAATAATCTTGTTGTGATATTTATTTATAGAAGCCTCCAACATTTCCATCAATCCTTTTCCCTGAACAATATTGCGTTGCATTCGTGTCTTTATCTCATCATTCAACAATTTACGTAGAACTTCCAAAGCAATATTCTTATGCTCCATATCTTTCAGTTCCATAAGAAACTCTTCGGAAAGAATGGAAATATCCGGTTTTTTTATACCTGCTGCATCAAAAATATCAACAACCCTTTCCGAGACCAAAGCCTTATCTACGACCTGACGAATTGTTGTCTCTATTTCCTCATTTGTTTTATGATAAGACGAAACATCGAATTTACAAAGCCTGGCTTTTACAGCCTGAAAGAATGCGATTTCCTCCTTCACTAACATAGCTCTTTCATGAGGTATGGCGATAGCAAAAGCTTTCGACAATGCATTAACTTCATTCACAAAACGTTTTTTGCCATCATCCAATCCAAGGACAAAATCCTCTGCCTGCAAGATAAATGACAGTTTTTGTGAAACATCTGCTGTAAAATACGGATGATAATTAAAGCCATACAGAAGTTGTTGCACCACCTCAAGTTTTTCCTCCATCAAGGCAACAGCCTGTTCCTGATGCTCTGTCGGATCTCCCTTTCCTCCTGAATCTGAATAGAAAGATAAAGCCTTTTTCAAATCAGAAGCAATACCAAGATAATCTACAACCAAACCTCCCGGTTTATCTTTATAAACCCTGTTCACACGTGCTATGGCCTGCATCAGATTATGTCCCTGCATTGGTTTGTCTATATACAAAGTATGCAAGCATGGAGCATCAAAACCCGTAAGCCACATATCGCGTACAATTACCAGTTTCAGTTCATCATCCGGGTCTTTCATACGGTCAGCCAATAAACGTCGCTGTCCTTTTGTAGTATGATGATGTGCAATATCAGGTCCATCAGATGACGCAGAAGTCATAACAACCTTTATCACACCTTTATTCAAATCATCTGAATGCCAATTGGGACGCAGCTCTATAATGGCATTGTATAGAGCTACGGCAATACGACGGCTCATAGCCACAATCATACCTTTTCCATCAAACACTTCCTGACGTTGTTCAAAATGCGTAATAATATCCCGTGCAATATTCTTTATACGAGCCGGATTTCCTATCAAAGCCTCCAATTGTGTCCATTTGGCTTTAGCCAACTGTACATCATTCATTTCTTCGGTTTCCAATTCCCTATCTAGCGACTCAATCAGTTTACGTCCCTCTTCACTTAGCTCAATCTTGGCGAGACGGCTTTCATAAAAGATGCGTACAGTAGCTCCATCTTCCACCGCCTGTGCAATATCATACACATCAATATAGTTTCCGAATACAGCAGGCGTATTCACGTCTGCCGTTTCTATCGGCGTACCCGTAAACCCTAAATAAGTTGCATTCGGCAAGGCATCACGCAGATACTTTGCAAACCCGTATTTTATTTCTGAACCTATCACTTCATCAGCCTCATTCTTCACATCCACCATCTTGGCCCTAAATCCATATTGAGTGCGGTGCGCTTCATCCGCTATTACAATGACATTACTGCGTTCGGTCAATGTCTTATAAATATTCTTTCCCTCTTCCGGCTGGAATTTCTGAATGGTGGTAAATATCACTCCTCCCGAATTTACACTCAAAAGACTTTTCAGTTTTTCACCATCTTCTGCCTGTACCGGTGTCTGGCGTAAAAGTTGTTTACAGTCCGCAAATGTGCCAAAAAGCTGATCATCCAAATCATTACGGTCCGTAATAACTACTATAGTCGGATTGTTCAGCATTCGTACCACCTTACCGACATAAAACACCATAGAAAGAGATTTTCCTGAACCCTGTGTATGCCATATCACTCCTGCCTTATGGTCTCCTACAGGCTGATGTTTCACATCTTTAAGTCCGTAATTTACTGGTGATTCACGAAAAGTCTCGTCACATTCTCCTACATTTATTCCCGTTGCACGAATAGTTGATTCTATAGCCTTATTTACCGCATAATATTGATGATAGGCCGCAACTTTCTTTATAGTCTTTATCGTCGTGATTTTCGTTTTTATATCTTCAGTTTTTGTTTTCTCAAAAACAGTAAAAGAACATATCAAATCAAGCAAGCTTTCTCTATTCAGCATACCTTGAATCAATACTTCCAACTGACTAACCAAACGAGAAGCCTCTGCTTTACCATCTGCGCTCTTCCATGCCATCATACGGCTGAACCCAGCAGATAAAGATCCGGCACGTGCTTCCAGCCCATCAGATATAACAATCAGTTCATTATAAGTGAACAACGAAGGAATAGTCTCCTTATATGTCTCTACTTGACGGAATGCACTTTGAAGCGTAGCATTTTCATCTGCCGCATTCTTCAATTCTATTACCACCAGAGGCAAACCATTTACAAACAAAATTAAATCCGGCCGTTTGTTTCGTCCATTCTCTACAATGGTATATTGATTGACCACAGTAAAGTCATTATTCAGAGGGTTATCAAAGTCAATCAGCCATACCAACTCACCCCTCTCAGCCCCATCACGATGTACCGAAACCGAAATTCCTTCTGTAAGCATACGATGAAACTGCTCGTTGTTGGCCAATAAGTCAGGCGAAGCAATACGTAATACCTCATTCACCGCCTCTTCACAAACCGTCACTGGTAATTTATGATTGATACGTTGTACCGATTTACGCAAAGATTCTTTCAACACTACTTCCTCTAAAGACACACGTAGCGGATTCGGTCCGTCTGGAGCAATATCTGGACCGTAAAGTGATTTATAACCAAGATGCTCAAAAAGCTGGATGGCGAAAGATTCTATTTGATATTCGGTTATTATAGACATAAAATTATAATAATGAATCAATAAACTCAGAATCGATATTTTCGACTTTTTTTATACCTAATTCTATTTCTGAAATAACATGATTATACTCAAAGTTTAACAAAAAAGGTTTAATATCGCTAATTGCAAGCTTTTCTCTTGCTTTGTTATGAAAAGGTGCATCGTCACCAGATGAATTCTTCATCTTCTGATATAAATTTAAATATTCTCTATATCTATCATTATACTTTATATGTTCATAATCAAACCTATCTCTCATTTCTTTACTACACAAACTTGATATTTCTCGAAGAGTAATAAAAAAGCTTATTATAGACTCCTTGGTATCTAATGTGGTAACATATTGCGACACATAATTCAATGCTGGTATTATTATTTGTTTTTGAAAACAAATATGATCCATTTCACTTAAAAGAAAATAAAAATTCAAATTATCATCTTGTAATATTTTTTTATTAAATATATTATTAAAGTGTTTCTGTAGATAATCATAAACTCTCAATTTATTATTATGAGTCAATGTAGAAACAAATAAAGCGGCAAAATATTCCTGCAAAGATCTATGAGGATAAGTTATCTCCAACCCTTCCTGCGTCAGAATTCCTATAGCAACTTCTAAATCATAAATTAGATACTCATTATTAAATAATAAATTTAAATCTTTTTTTATTGATTGTAATTGATTCTCAAAGTACTCAACTGTAAATGTATAACGCTGACTAAAAAAAGACTTAAAAGAAAAACGTTTTAATATATCAATAAATTGTTCTTTAGATAAACCACTCTTTTTCTCTCTAAGAAATCCTAATTTAGAAGATGTATCATGTACAGAATACAACGTATTAAAAACTTGACAATAATAATCACTTCGTTTTTGTGGAATATTTGAATCTGTTTGATAAGTTATAATAAACATCGATAACAATAAAGGATTACTTAAAAAACTTTTATATATGCTATAATCTTCATTATTTATTGTTTCAATAATCTTATCTGCAAGTTCCTGTTCTGAAATATTAAACTGCTTTTTAACAAAAGACCTTATTTCCTCTAAAGATAAATCACATACTCGATAATTGTGAAAATTATCAAGCATTTCTATATTTACAAAAGGACGAGATGTTAATATATATTTATTTCTAAAATACCTCCTGGTTATTTGACATATATTTTGCGTAATAGCTTCTTTTTTATTTGAAGCAACTTCATCATACCCGTCAAAAAATACGACAAAATCACCTGAATCAAGAAGATCTTCAATAATATGGTCACTTTCTGCAATCCCTGAAAACTTTATAATCTCATCTTTTATATAAGAAAGTAATGATCCTTCATAATTATTTAAATATCTCAATTCTACTTTTATTGGTATTTTATAATTGCTTTTTATAGCATTTACGAAAAGATATTTTATCAATGTACTCTTACCACTACCAGCTGTACCAATAATCGTAATACAATTATTTTTACTAAATATCTTTTCTATCTTTTCTGTACTAATTTTACTTGTACTATAAGAAGAATACTTTCCCCATCTTTCAGTTTCTTTGCATAAAAACAAAGCTTGATAAAATCTATCTAATTCTATAGGTTCACTACGATGGAGAATTGTTTTAGTTTTAGAATTTCTCTCATATTCTACAGTCAAATATTCTAATATTTTATTATTTACAGTATGACAAACCTCATCTGCTATTCTATTTGTTCCAGCTTTTAGAAGATCAATTAATCTTTCTCCTAAAAAAGTTGTAATAAGGTCCTTTGCGATTCCCATATTTAATTAATCATTTGTATTAGACATTAATCTTAATAACAACAGTTCTTTTATTGTTGTTAATTCTCTTATTTGTTCAGTATTTAATTTTATTTTCCCAAAAAAATCTTTTATGCGATTTTCAAATATAATAATTTCTTTTTCTGAAGGTATAAAAATATTTATACCTTTGAAAGTATTTATTGTTATAGTATCAAAAACACTACCATACGCAGCAGATTGTAATTCATCAACACAATAAGACACCAAAAGATATGTAAAAAAATAGCATCCATGTTCTTTAGGTAATACACCATAATTAGACTGACTAAAGGTCATTGGCTTAGATAATAAACAATACTTACCTACTGTACCTCTTGCTGAAATTACAAAAGCATTTTCTGGAAGTAATTTTGTAGAACTATTATTTAACCCTTCTAGCGTTATATTTTTATCTGTATCTATTATGTAGCCTTTATGGTTATTTGAAATATCCCCACCTGAAATCCAAGATATATTTCCATTCCAATAAGTTTCATTATTTGTTTTAGGTGTTCCACCACCAACCAAAGAAATACAATCATACAATGTCTTCTCTTCCCACTCTTCCTTTGCTTCTTCAATAAACCATTTCCGAAATAATGTCTCTGCCATTGCTTCAAGAGTTTTATTTTCTTGATGAAGCAAATCTATTTTATCATCTAAAGAACTCAAAATAAAAGCTATACGTTTTTGTTCTTCTAATGAAGGGATTTCTATTTTTATATTTTCAAAGTCTCTTTTATTTACAATAGGAACAGCCGTACCATCTCCTCCCATAACTCTTAATACATCATAAGAGTTTATTAATGTATAATACAAAAAATGAGGATCTACCGATTCATTGGGGATAATAGAATTTATTTGCTGATTAGTAATACAGGGATCTTTTGTTATTACAACTTTTCCCATATCAGAACCTATACATGTGACAAGAACAGAGTATGGGGGTAATATTTTATTCGCTAAACGTTTTACCCCGATATCAGAAAGTTTCCGTTCACTCCCATCTACATACTTTCTGTAATTTCTATAATCAGTTGGAGTTACAAAAAACATATCATCTCCCCAATCTTCAGGATTTTTTGAGCTTGGTGTTTTACCTGTAACAACAGTTCCAAGTTCTCCTAATTTATATTCTTTCCATTCTCCCATACCCATTAAAATATTATACAGAATATTCTTTAATGTTACTATAATGATAAAAATCAGACATTATAAAATAGTTACACCTCATTTTTAATTTACTCAAGCAATAAGTTCGCTTTTTTTAGTTCGTCTTTCACTCGCTCCTTCCAAATATCCAAGAATAAGGTGTACCATTCTTTCTCTGCCTTTTTCTGAGCATCTGACATGTTGCAATTCTTATCAATATTTTTCTCTGTAAGTTGCTTGATACATTCTGTACCTTGTTCTAAAATTATACCAGGCAATTTTA
>JAXDRC010000022.1:0-23682 GCA_034091205.1 Parabacteroides sp.
TCACCAGAAGATTTGTACCTTATTGTATTTTTTTACCTTTGCAGGTATAGTATGTAAAGCCTTTTAGTAAGACTTATTTTATCTGTAGAGTTTTTTAGTAACGTAACAAAAAAGTGTAAAGTAAATTTAGGCATAGTCAAAGGTAGGCAGCTTTTCCTGAAAACATCGCAGTGTTTTTGAAAAAAGATGCCGAGCTTTTTTCTGAAACATCGTTACATTTTATCTGTAATTATTATTCTGTGTGACTATATTATACCTATATTTTCCCTAACGCAAGTTTCACAATCTCTTTATTCACCTATATACCAAACAGATAATGTGAAACTTGAATATATTTTAACATTCTCAGAACTCAACAGCACAAAAGCTGCCCTTACTCATAATTATACAGATTAACTTTCTTGTGTCGGCTGATTTGCTCCTGCACTTCAGGGAAGAATCTGGCAAGGATTGAATATAATCCCGGATCATAACGCTTTAATTCCTCACGTGTATTCACTTTGTTGTGCTTTCCGTCACCGCCGTCATTATTAACTTCAGCATTGACATTAAACCAGGTCTGGACACCTTCAGCCCAATACTCTTCAATATTTGTGGCTGCATATACATTTTTCCACTTTCCTTCGGCCAATGCCTTGTCCAGTGATGCTTGCAGTTCATCATTAAAATCCGGATATGCAGGAGAAATACCTACATTATGTATTGTGTGGGCAAATTCGTGAATCATTATATCCTCCGCATGATATTTGTCAATCTGATAAGCAAGTATATTTTCCTCGGCACATGTAGAGAAAGGCATATGCAAGGTTCCGCCTAATCCACGGGCACGCAAATCCCAGTTGATAGTAGTGTCATTGGCAAGGAAAGCATGTTCCGGAATATCAGTAGTTCCTTCATATCTTGCCATAATACCAATTCTTGTATTGCGGCTGGTCAATGATTCCATAACCTCGGCTGGCATCATTTTGGTAAGTGCATCAAGACTCACATAAGCAGCATAAAAACAGCTGTCGGGAACACGCCATGAACTGACAACGTGTATTCCGTTCACATTCATATATTTCTTATAAAAGGGGTCTAGTTTCAATTCCGCAGGTGGAGCTGTAATCTGCGGTGTATCAACCAAAGCGAGAAACTTAGTCTCGTTGATTGTTTCATTAGTGACTTTGCTACTTTCAGGATGGCTGCATGAAGCCATCAAAGCTGCAGTCAGAGCAGCTGACAATAAAAAAACACGTTTCATAAAAGTACTGATTATTGCATAAGTAACTGTTCAATATTAATTTTATATTTAGCTTTATAACTTATGTAGTTAGAGGAGTTAAAAGGAGTAATAGAAGTTAAATGCCGATACTCTTAGAATCTTAAATCTATCGGCTTTTAACTTCCTGTAACTCCTTATAACTTCTGCAAGAGAGAACTCAGATAAACTACTCTTGTAAAAATAATTTTGAGCACCTGCTTATAAGCTAAACTATAGCTAAATACAAATCGACAAGGAAACAAGTTCTCAAGACCCAAATATCTTCTCCACTTGTTTCCTTGTCGACTAAAATATTACTCTTTCTTTTTCCAAAGAGCATTCATTTCCTCAAGAGAAAGACCTTTGGTCTCAGGCACCATTTTCCATACAAACAAAGCAGCCAAAACGCATATTACACCGTAAAGGCTGTATGCGAATCCCGGACTGAATTCATATAATGCCGGGAATGTAGAAGATACAAGGTAATTGAATATCCACTGGAATGCTACAGCAATAGCAACTGCTTTTCCGCGTATTGTATTTGGGAAAATCTCAGCAATAAGCACCCAACATATCGGTCCCCATGACATCATGAAGAATGCTGCATAAACTATAATTGAAAGAACAGGAATAATTCCACCAATTGACATTTCGTCACACAAAGCTACACTGAAAGCTCCGGCTGCCATTCCTATTGAGCCGACAATAAGCAATGGCTTGCGCCCTACTTTTTCCACTGTAAATATAGCGACCAAAGTAAAAATAATATTTACAATACCCATTATGACGGTCTGCATCATACTGTCGCCTGCTCCGATTTTTTCGAATATACGGGGAGCATAATAAAGTACGGCATTAATACCTATTGCTTGTTGGAAAACTGACAACAACACTCCAACAACAATAACTGTTATACCATAAGTAAACAATTTCTCCGTTTTTTCCTTGGATACAGACTGAATATCCGACAATATCGTATGAGCTTTTTCGGCACCATTAACTCGCTTTAGCACTTCCAATGCTTCTTCCGAGCGGTTTGTCATAACCAGGTAGCGCGGTGTACGAGGAATAAAGAACAACAAAATACCGAATAATGCAGCAGGAACTGCCTCAGAACCGAACATATATCTCCAACCATCAGACACAAGCACTTCTTCGGTCATTCCGTCCTTAATCATATAATTGACAAAATAAACCACAAGCATACCAAAGATAATGGCGAACTGGTTGCATGAGACCAATTTTCCACGGATTTCGGAAGGCGCAATTTCTGCGATATACATTGGACAAATGGCAGATGCCAAACCTACGCCCACACCACCAATAATACGATAGAAGTTGAACATCAAAATAAGGGCAAACGAAGTGTCGCCTTTTTCAAAAAACAGGAATTCCGGATAATATGAACCCAGCGCAGAAATAAAGAACAAGAATGCAGCCACTCGCAAAGAATCTCTGCGTCCCATTCCCGAAGCAAAATATCCGGACACAGCACTACCAATCACACATCCAATCAAGGCGCTTGAAGCCGTAACACCATGCCAGAAAGCATCCAATCCCAAATGCTTCTGCAAAGCCTGCTCAGCTCCGGAAATAACTGCCGTGTCATATCCGAAAAGCAATCCTCCCAATGTGGCGACCAAGGTAATGCATAAGATATAAAGGTTATTTTTCATGATAATAGTTTTAAATTCATACAAAAATAAAAAATACAGAGCCACAGAGAACGTAGAGATAAAACTACTCCTTGTTTTCTATGTCTCTGCATTTTATTCAATGGTACAATGCTTGCACCGACAATATAGTATAAATCAAATTCCGATTATTATTTTCAGTGTCAGAATAAGACTAAATATACTGGTTGATAATCATTTCATACAATTCCTGCTTGCCGCTGATCTGTTTAGGTTCACCGTCACGCATTGCAATTGTACGCAAATCTTCCAAAGTAAGCTTACCTTCTTCGAAAGCTTTACCTTCGCCGGAATTGAAGCTTGCATAGCGTTCTTCACGCATTTTCTTATAGTCAGAATTTTCAAGGATATCTGCAGCAATCATCAATGCACGTGCAAATACATCCATGCCGCTGATATGAGCGATAAAGATATCTTCCAAATCTGTTGAATTACGACGAGTCTTAGCGTCAAAGTTTGTACCACCAGTTGTCAAACCACCGCCCTGAAGCATAACAAGCCAAGCTTGAGTAAGTTCATACAAATCAATAGGGAACTGGTCAGTATCCCAACCATTCTGATAGTCACCACGGTTAGCGTCAATACTACACAACATTCCTGCATCAGCAGCAGCCTGCAATTCATGTTCGAATGTGTGACCGGCAAGAGTTGCGTGGTTTACTTCGATATTCAAAGCGAAATCTTTGTCAAGACCATAGTGACGCAAGAATCCGATAACAGTTTCTGCATCTACATCATACTGGTGCTTAGTTGGTTCCATTGGTTTAGGCTCGATAAGGAATGTTCCCTTAAAACCATTTTTACGTCCGTAATCGCGAGCCATAGTAAGCATCATTGCAAGATGTTCTTTTTCGCGCTTCATGTCAGTATT
This sequence comes from Parabacteroides sp., assembly GCA_034091205.1. Classification (GTDB taxonomy): domain Bacteria; phylum Bacteroidota; class Bacteroidia; order Bacteroidales; family Tannerellaceae; genus Parabacteroides. The sequence goes on from JAXDRC010000022.1 coordinate 3,809, forward strand.
CAACAAGCTCATATAACCTTCACGGCCGCCCCAGAATACATAATTTTCACCGCCCAAAGCGATACAAGCATCAATAGCGTTCTTAATCTGAGTTCCAGCATAAGCAACTGTAGGGAAATAAGGATTTGTTGCTGCGCCATTCATATAGCGCTTGTGACCGAATACATTTGCAGTTGACCACAACAGCTTCACACCTGTAGCGTCCTGATGTTCTTTTGCATGACCAACCATAGTCTGCAAGCGCTGTTCGAATTCTGCAAAGTTATCGCCTTCGTCAACCATGTCAACGTCATGGAAACAATAGTAAGGAATGCTACATTTTGTCATGAATTCGAAAGCAGCATCCATTTTATATTTTGCTCTTGAAATAGCATCAGCACCAGCGTTCCAAGGGAAAGTCTTTGTTCCGCCACCAAACTGGTCTGCACCTTCAGCACACAATGTATGCCAGTATGCCATTGAGAAACGTAAATGTTCCTTCAATGTCTTGCCCATAACAACTTTGTTTTCATCATAAAAATGAAAAGCCATCGGATTCTTTGACTCACGTCCTTCAAACTGGATTTTTCCGATTCCTGGGAAAAATTCTTTTTCGCCTTTAAAGTAATTCATAATACTAAATTTTAACAATTATATCATTTTTTCTAATCTTTCCTTCCAAGTTTCATAAGCTCCGCAATAGTCGTTAGCCTTGAAACCATCAGGTTCTACTATATCTATTTTCTTTAGAGATGAAAAAGCCTCTTCCGGTGACTTATATATTCCTGCTCCAATTCCGGCTCCTTTAGCCGCACCAACTGCACCATTAGTATCATACAACTCTATGACAGCACCTGTCACACCTGCAAGAGCCTCGCAGAATATTGGGCTAAGGAACATATTAGCATGTCCGGCACGAATCACACTTATATCTATACCCATATTACTCATAATCTCCATTCCATATTTAAATGAGAAAACTATTCCCTCTTGAGCAGCTCTTGCCAAGTGAGCTTTTGTATGTATATTGAAATTCAGTCCGTGAATAGAGCAGTCAACCTGCTTGTTCTGCAACATTCTTTCTGCTCCGTTTCCAAAAGGAAGTATAGACAAACCATCAGAACCGATAGGCACTTGTGCTGCAAACTTATTCAAATCATCATAGCTGAAACCTTCCGGTGCCACAGTTTTCTTCATCCATGAATTCAGAATGCCAACACCATTGATACACAACAGAACTCCCAAACGAGTCTGTTCCGCAGTATGATTCACATGGGCAAATGTATTCACCCTTGAAAGCATATCATAATTCACTTGATCATTAACACCATAAACAACGCCTGATGTTCCAGCAGTAGCGGCAATCTCACCAGGATTAAGCACATTCAATGACAAAGCATTGTTAGGCTGGTCTCCTGCCCTGTATGTAACCGGAGTGCCTTTCTTAAGTCCTAACTCAGCAGCTATAGATGGCAACAACTCGCCCTGCAGGCCGAATGTTGGTTTGATATCAGCTATCAGTTCTTTGCCAAATCCAAAATAAGACAACAAATCTTCAGAAATTCTATTTTCCTTGAAATCCCAGAAAATACCTTCAGACAGACCGGAAACAGTAGTTACAATATCTCCTGTCATACGCATAGCGATATAATCGCCCGGAAGCATTATCTTATGTATGGACTTATAAACCGCAGGTTCATTTTCCTTTATCCACGCCAATTTGGCTGCAGTGAAGTTTCCAGGAGAATTTAACAGATGCGAAAGGCATTTTTCGCCACCTATGCTAGCAAAAGCTTGCTCTCCATACTGCACAGCACGACTGTCACACCATATTATTGAAGGGCGAAGCACCTTCTTTGCTTCATCTACAACCACCAACCCATGCATCTGATATGAAATTCCGATAGCCTTGATATCTTCACCGGAAATTCCGGCTTTACTGATAGCTCCGCTAATCGCCTGTTTCATATATGTCCACCAGTCTTCCGGGTTTTGCTCAGCCCAACCGGGGCGAACAGCCTTTATTGGAGCTTCTTCCTTTGGAAAGAAGTCGGAACCTACAGTCCGTCCCGTTTCCACTTCCACGATTGAAGCCTTCACTGAAGAACTTCCTAAATCACATCCTAATAAAAACATCGCTTATATATTAAATTTGTTATTTATTTCTTGTTATTGAATCTCGAGCGCAACTTATTGTACTTCACCTTGTCGAAACGATAATATCTTGCTGCCCGGTGTGCAACCTTACGCTCACACTCATCCGTAAGGACAATATATTCCAAAGCATTCAACTTCTTATGAAAATTCCTCACATCGAAACTTCTGTCATAAATAAGCTCATAAGCCCTTCTTAGTTGATAAGCAGTAAATTTCGACGGTAAATAGGAATAAAGAATCGATGGCTCCATATCTATGAGGTGTCTTATCTCCTCGATTGCCGACTCGATAATAGCCTTATGGTCAAACGGGAGTTCCGGCAAATTCTGAACTGAGAACCACATAACAGAATCATTATTAGGAAGAACAACAGAACGATGACCAGTTTTGCACAAAGCAAGATAAGCAATCGTTACTATTCGAGAAATCTTCATCTTCGATGCCCTTTCCAACCATAGCACATCAGCTTCATTACATGTACGCAACGGTGAACCGAAAGCCTTAAATTGTTTCATTGAGACTCTTTTAAGACCAGTAGTTTCATTCAAGACTCTGTATGCCGCCTCATCCAAGTCTTCATCATCATATATAAGGCTGCCCGGTAATTTATAGCCAACTCTATCTTCTTTTATATCTTTTCGTTCAACCAATAGAACTGACAGTTGGTCGTCAACAATACTTAGAAGCACACAGTCAACAGATACATGCGGATTGTAAGTATTGGTTTTTTCACCCCGTGTTTTCATGATTTTCCCTTTACTTTTTGCAAATATAAAAATTATTATTTGAGATAACCTACTATTTTGCTGTGTTTTTTATATTGTATTTGCTACAAATAGGTATACTATATATATTGTAAAGAAAACAATATCTTTTTCACTAACAAAAAAAATCAGGATACAGCAAAAATTCTGAATCCTGACATAAAAAAAGAGCAGGATTATATGTCCTGCTCTTCTTCTATCTTAGTCACCAGAACCTTGTCGATTCTGGCTCCATCCATGTCAACTATCTCAAACTTGAAATCCATCCAGCTTAGGGTTTCACCCGTCTTCGGAACATGCTCCAGAATTTCCAGAATGAGTCCGCTCAAAGTATTATAGTCATATTCCGTATATAAATCTTCCTTGTCAAAATATTCAAGAAAATCATAAAAAGAATACTGCCCGTCAACCAGATATGTTCCATCCGGACGTTCAACGATATCCAGTTCCTCACCCTGCTCCGGAACCTGACCGATCAAACCTTCCATAATATCCTTCAATGTAACTATACCCTGAACGCTTCCAAACTCATCTGTTACAATAGCCGAATGCACCCTCGTCTGCTTTATCTGTTCCAACACATTATATACACTTTGGTTTTCCGGAACATATTGTGCAGGTCTAATAACATGCTGTAGAGAAAATCCCGGAGTGTCAAGTTTTCCGAACAGGTCTTTAAGATGAACCACACCGAGTAAATCATCAAGCTTTCCTGATGAAACAGGATACACATTATATAGATTAGCTTCCACCAACTTCTTAATATTGTCAAGCGAGTCATTCAAGTCCAACCACACCATATCACTTCTGTGCGTCATAATTGAACCCACCTTTCTGTCTCCAAGGTTAAACACACGCTCCACGATGTCCTGTTCCACTTCCTGAACTTCACCACCGTCCAAACCTTCCTTAACGATAGCCTTGATTTCCTCTTCAGTTACTTTGTTGTCTTCCTCAGTATTAATACCAGTCATTTTAACTGACAACTCAGTACTCTTTGAAAGAAGCCAAACAAAAGGAGATGCCAACAGAGACAAAAGATACATCGGACGAGCAATAATCATCGAAACTCTTTCTGCACATCCCAATCCTATCCGCTTAGGAACCAATTCTCCGAAAATCAGTGTCAGGTAAGTTACTATAACAACAATTACAGCCTGAGCTATAGCATAAGAATAAGGCTGAATTGCTGGTATTTGATTCAACACAACTGCCAAATCTCCGGCAAGAGCCTCACCGGAATACAAACCTGTCAAAATGCCAATCAAAGTGATACCAATCTGAATTGTAGATAAAAATTGGTCAGGGTCATCCGCTAATGCCAGCGCTGTTTTCGCTGACTTATTGCCTTTCTTGGCTTCCGTTTCCAAACGGGATTTTCTTGCCGAGACTAATGCCATCTCCGACATTGAAAGTAGGCCGTTCAATAATATAAGACCTACGATTATAAATATTTCCATTAAGTATATAGATATTGTTTATAGCTGCGAAGATAATAATAGTATATTAATCAGCAAAAAAGATTCAAATTATTTAATTGATACATTCTTTAAATGACATCTCAAAAAAAACAAGTAGGTGTTAAAAATTATTTTTATAAGAGAAGTTTATCTGAGCTCACTCTTATAGGAGTTACAGGAAGTTAAAAGCCAATAATTTCAGATATAAATAGTATTTGCCTTTAACTCCTATTACTCCTTTTAGCTCCTCTAACTCCATAAGTTATACAACTAAATATAAAATTAATATTGAACAGTTACTTATCTATTTAATGTAATATGTATTGAATTATTATAAAAAAAGGTTGGAGGCTTTTTACAGTGGCTCTATTATATTCCATAAAAACCACCAACCTATTTATGAGAATTATTTATCATAAATCCTCAAAAAGCAAAAACTAAATGTTTCCGATAGAGGATTCTTACATTCTAAAAACATTTCATTAAAGCACATCTTCTGGAGCAAACGGTTTATATGGCCCGTCTTTTACCTCGAAAATCATAGAACCGCTTTCTAAAACTTCCAATGTATGCCACTGACCTTTCGGGATATGAATACCATAATTTCCTATTTGAGGATCAAGAACCGCTGTTTCTGTTACTTCCTTCTGCTCATTATAGAAAATAACTTTTACTTTTCCTCGAAGTAGAATATATGTTTCTGCAGTTTCCTGATGACGATGGATTGGAAGAATTGTACCCGGCTCCAAGGCGTTCAACAATCTCTGGGCTTTTGCATCCAGTGATTCATGGAAATTATGATTCATTCGCAAACGAGGCGATTCCTTTGCCTTACTGGTAACTGAATCAAGAAGTTCTGTATCTATCAATTGCATATTTATTCTCAATTATATTAATCAAAGATTTACATGTTCAACAAGTCCGCTTCATGTATATATTCTATATTTTGACGGCGGATAACTTCACGGGCAGCATTTCTGTTGTTTGTTCTAAGTATAAGGATTGATTTTCCTTTCAATGAGAAACAATACATATACTCAATACTTACGCCTGCTTTCGTGAAATATGATAAAGTTTGAGCAAAACTGCTGGCATTTGAATCAGTAGCGATAGCCAAAACGTCTGTAAGATTTGCGCTGACATTGTTGTTCTTCAGCACTTCGTAGGCACGTTCCGGATCACTTACAATAATACGCAATATTCCATATTCTGAAGTATCAGCGACAGTTGCCGCTATTATTCGAATATTGGCTGCGGAAAGTAGCTCTAGAATTTCGCACAATTTCCCGTACTTATTTTCCAGGAAAATGGATATTTGGTTTACTGTCATACTTAATACTATTTTATTGGTGAATAATTATCAGCATAATTTTCTCAAATCCTTAACTCGGACAGCCTTTCCGTCCTGAACAGGCAAAGTGCCTTTTCCAACAAGTTTAAGCTTTGGAGTAAGCAAAAGTTCATCCTTCAACTGGCGTGTAACTTCTTTTGTCAAACGCTGAAGAGCAGAATAATCGTCGGTAAACAAATCACTGAGTTCAACTTCAATCAACATTTCGTCGTTATTCTCTACCGTTTCAATTGAAATCAGGTAATTACTACCCAATTCCTTGAATTGCATAAGTATCTTTTCAATCTGAATCGGGAACAGATTTACACCCTTAAGGATAATCATATCGTCACTTCTTCCTTTGAATCGTGCAAGTCGTTTATGAGTACGTCCACAAGGGCAATCGCCAGGTATAATACAAGTCAGGTCTCTTGTTCTATATCTGAGCAAAGGCATTGCCTCACGGTTGATGGTTGTCAGCACTAATTCTCCAACTTCTCCTTCTGGAACCGGTTCCAGGGTTACTGGGTCAACAATCTCAACAATGACATTATCTTCCCAAATATGAAGCCCGTTCTGCTCCTGACATTCAAAGGCAACACCAGGACCATTCATTTCCGACATTCCAAAACAATTATATGCCTTGACACCCAAAAGCTGTTCGATACGACGACGCTGCTCCTCAGAATGAGGCTCTGCACCGATACAAACCACACGAAGCTTTGTATCTTTGCGCGGGTCGATTCCCATTTCCTGCATAACCTCAGCCAGACGTGTTGCATAGCTTGGTATTATATGTAGGCAAGTTGTACCGAAATCAGTTATAAACTTAATCTGTCGTTTCGAGTTTCCGGCAGCAGCAGGCACTGTAAGCGCTCCAAGTTTCTCAGCTCCATACTGGAAACCTAAGCCACCGGTAAACATTCCGTATCCTGATGTGTTCTGGAAAATATCAGTATCGCGTATTCCAACCATATACATACAACGTGCCACCTGATTTGCCCATTCATCCAAATCTTTAGCAGAATGAAGCACCACGGTAGGATTGCCTGTTGTTCCACTGGAAGAGTGTATTCTCACACATTTCTGTAAAGGTATGGCAGCCATTCCGTATGGATAATGACTACGCAAATCATCTTTAGTCGTAAAAGGTATTTTTCTTAAATCGTCCAATGTCTGTATATCATCTGGAGTCAGTCCTTCACGCTCAAAAACTTCTTTATAAAAAGGAGAGTTAATTGCATGCTTGACTGTTTCCTTTAATCTTTTCAGTTGCAATTCCGACAATTGCTCCCTACTCATTGTTTCGATGTCTTTTTGCCAATACATAATAGTATAAAAAATTTATGGATAGATTATCCGATGGAATAACTGTGTTTTTCCATCGGACAATCTGTTTGATTAAACACAATAATATATTCTGTTATATCAGAATTTGTCAAAATAATATTTTTTACCGTCACTGCTCAATATAAGTTCCTTTCCGGATACTTTCTCAATCTTGAATGTTCTTATATTTGATGTCCAGTCAGTTCGTTTCAGGAAATCTTCATTTAAACTAAGCTCCAGCCGAACTTCTCCTTCCTTTTCAAAATAGTTGAGACCATACATATTTGAATATGCATCCTTTGATGTGTCATAAATCAGATACATAAACAATGATGTCTGAAAATTATACCAAACAGTATCAACCGGAGTAAAAGCGCCTTCAGATTCTATTTGCTTCAATTGCCATTTTCCTTCCAATTCAGTAGTCATCTTATCACAAGCTGTGAACGCCATGATAAATGAAACTGCTGCAATTATAAATTTTTTCATCTATCTATTATAAGTAAATATTAAAGTTTAGAATAATCTATACCGAAGACAAAGATACGAAGAAAATATCACATAAAAGAAAAACATAGCATATTGGTATAAAAGATTATATTACACCTTTAGTACTAGGCAACTGATAATTATAGATATCACGTTTGACTGCCATTTTTATAGAGCGTGCCAAAGCCTTGAAGATACCTTCAATCTTGTGATGCTCATTCTGTCCCTCAGCTTTGATGTTAAGATTCATCCGAGCAGAGTCACTAAAGCTCTTGAAGAAATGAAGAAACATTTCAGTCGGCATATCTCCGATTTTCTCACGTTTAAATTCAGCATCCCAAACCAGCCATGGACGGCCGCTGAAATCCAAAGCTACACTGCACAAACAGTCGTCCATCGGCAAAGAATATCCATATCGCTCAATTCCTCGTTTCTCGCCTAAAGCTTTATATATAGCTTCGCCCAAAGCTAATGCCGTATCTTCAATTGTATGATGTTCGTCCACATTCAAATCGCCTTTTACATTAATAGAAAGGTCTATTCCTGAATGCTTACCTATTTGTTCCAGCATGTGATCAAAGAAACCTAAGCCAGTGGATATATCGGTCTTGCCCTTACCATCAAGGTTTACATAAACGTCAATATCTGTTTCCTTTGTTGTTCTCTTAACTTTTGCCGTTCTTTCACCTGCAAAAAGATATTCGGACACTCTGTCCCAATCTTTAGTAATAAGTACAGGAGAAATTTCCGGATGCTGAGCCAACAGAGATTTGGAAACTTCATCATCGTCAGTAAGCCATATTCCTTTTGCTCCCAGATTTGCTGCCAATTGCATATCTGTAAGTCTGTCTCCAATCACAAAAGAGGCAGACAAATCATAATCACCGTTCATATATTGCTTGAGCATTCCGGTTCCCGGTTTTCTATTTGGAGAATGTTCTTCCGGAAATGAACGGTCAATTAGTATGTCATCAAATGTTATGCCTTCACCCTCGAAAGTCTTGAGCATTTTGTTATGAGCCGGCCAGAATGTTTCTTCAGGAAAAGAATCTGTTCCCAATCCATCCTGGTTAGTAACCATAACAAAATCGAAATCCAATCGCTCACGGATAAAATAAAGATTACGAATAACCTTTGGATAGAACTCCAGCTTTTCGAGGCTGTCCAACTGATAATCTACCGGCGGTTCAATAACAAGCGTTCCATCACGGTCGATAAACAATGCTTTCTTCTTCATAGTTACATTCTCTTTAATGCCGAAATCAACAACATATTCTCCGTTTCAGTTCCTATTGTTATACGCAAACAGCCATTACACAGGGAAACTTTGTTTCTGTTACGGACAATTATACCATCTTCAACCAGCTTGTTATATGTTATATTAGCATCATCAACTTTTACCAATACAAAGTTGGCATCTGTCGGATATATTTTTCTTACAATAGATATTGACTGCAGATTCTTGATCATACGCTCTCTTTCCTGCATAATTATCTCACGCTGGGATTTCATTCTTTCTACATCCAATATTTCCAGAGCTTTTTCCTGAGTAAGAAGATTTACATTGTAAGGATATTTTATTTTATTGAGCACAAATATTATATCCTGAGAAGCAAAAGCCATACCCAATCTGATTGCAGCAGCGCCCCAAGCCTTTGATAGAGTCTGCAGCACAACAACATTAGGATATTTGTTCAACTCTCCCAAGAATGAAGGTTGTGAAGAAAAATCAATATAAGCTTCGTCAATTACAACTATTCCATGGAATAAGTTGATGATGTCATAAATATCGTCCCTATTCAAACTATTTCCTGTCGGATTATTCGGCGAGCACAAATAAATAAGTTTCACCTCATCCGATATATTGTTTTTTATCTGCTCAACGTCCAAAGAAAAGTCTTCTCTTAACGGAACTTTCACACATTCCACATTATTAATATCAGCAGCAACCTGATACATTCCGTAAGTCGGATCCGGAGTTATTATTTTATCTTTTCCCGGCTCACAAAAAGCGCGGATAAGCAAATCAATCGGTTCATCACTTCCGTTTCCCAAAAAGATATTATAAACATCAATGCCCTTGATTTCAGATATCCGTCTTTTCAATTCCCATTGCATCGGGTCCGGATAACGGTTATATGGAGCATTATATGGATTCTCATTGGCATCCAAAAACACAGAAGCCGAGCCATGAAATTCATCACGGGCTGAAGAATAAGGCTTCATCGCTCTTATATTTGGTCTGACAAGAGCATTTATATCAAATGATTCGTTTCCTTTCATAATGTTTTCAATCTAACTGTTACTGCATTCCTGTGAGCTTCCAACTGTTCGTTCGCTGCCATAATCTGGATTGTCTGTCCCAATTTTGATATACCTTCAGATGTTATTTCCTGAAAAGTTATCTTCTTTATAAAACTATCCAAATTGACACCGCTATAAGCATGAGCGTAACCATTTGTCGGCAATGTATGATTCGTTCCGGAAGCATAATCACCTGCGCTTTCCGGTGTGTATGGTCCCATAAAAACACTTCCTGCATTTTCAACCTTTTCTGCGAGTTCAGCATAATCCTCTGTTTGGATTATAAGATGCTCGGGAGCGTAATAGTTTATAAAATCCATCACTTCATTCTTATCTTTCATCAGGATAATACGGCTGTTTGTCAAAGCCTGAGCCGTTATCTCAGCACGTGGCAGGACAGAAAGCTGTGATTTGATGGCATCACATACCGGCTGAATCAACGCCTCATCAACAGTCACCAGAATAGCCTGGCTGTCTTTTCCATGCTCCGCCTGTGAAAGGAAATCTGCTGCAATAAATTCCGGATTAGCAGAAGCGTCTGCTATTACAGCAACTTCAGATGGTCCTGCCGGCATATCGATAGCCACATCTTTCAGACTGACAAGTTGTTTGGCTGCTGTCACATATTGGTTTCCCGGACCAAATATCTTATACACCTTTGGAACAGATTCTGTTCCGTAAGCCATTGCTGCTACAGCCTGTATTCCTCCAATTTTACAAACTTTACTTACGCCTGCAACTTTTGCTGCATAGAGAATTGCAGGATTTATTTTTCCGTCTTTTCCCGGAGGAGTACATAAAACTATTTCCTTGCAACCGGCTATTTTGGCTGGAACAGCAAGCATAAGAACTGTTGAAAATAATGGAGCAGTTCCACCGGGAACATAAAGCCCCACTTTTTCTATAGCAACAGCTTTTTGCCAGCATGTAACTCCGGGAGTTGTCTCAGTCTTACGACCTGTAAATCGTTGTGAGGCATGGAATGTTTCAATATTCTTATGTGCAAGGCAAATGGCATTTTTCAATGATTCATCAACCAAGCCATAAGCTTCTTCCTTTTCCGATTCGGAAACCACGAGTTCCGAAAGCAAGACTTTATCAAATTTCTCTTCATAACGTCGCACTGCTTCATCCCCATTATCCCGGACATCATCCAACACTGAACGAACTGTATCGAAAAGAGATGTCATATCCAAAGTAGGACGCTTTGCTATCGAAGCCCATTCTTCCTGCGACGGATATCTGATTATTTCCATAATTATATTCTATTTCAATTCGTCAAATTCTGCAAACTCCATTATTCCGTATCATATATATATTATGAATAATTTGGACAGTCTGCAAAATACAATTATTATAATATCATTTTCTCAATCGGCAACACCAGGATTCCTTCTGCACCAAGGTTCTTAAGTTTACCAATTATTTCCCAGAAATATTTCTCGGCAATAACAGTCTGAACAGAAACCCATTCGCCATTTGCCAAAGGTGTTACAGTCGGGCTCTTCATTCCTGGCAAAACCTCAATAATGTCATTAAGCTTTTCCTTAGGAGCATTCAGAAGCACATATTTCTTTCCTTCTGCCATCTGAATAGATTCAAAACGGAACAATAGTTCTTCCAGCACTGCAAGTTTATCTTCACTCAAGTTTTCATTGGCGATAAGAAGAGCTTCGCTTTGCATCACCACTTCAACTTCTTTCAGTTGATTGCTGACAAGAGTGCTGCCTGAACTTACGATATCAAAAATTGCATCTGCCAAACCAATTCCCGGAGCAATCTCAACAGAACCAGTTATCACATGCATTTCTGCATTTACTCCTTTTTCCTTCAAATATGTAGAAAGTATTCCCGGATACGATGTTGCGATAGTTTTTCCCTGAAACCAATTTACATCAATATATTCTTCGTCTTTCGGTATTGCCAAAGACAAACGGCATTTACTGAATCCCAAACGTTTGACCAAACGAGCCTCAGCACCTTTCTCTCTATATTCATTTTCGCCTACAATACCAACATCAGCAACTCCATTAGCTACAGACTGAGGAATATCGTCATCGCGCAGGAACAATACTTCAACAGGAAAATCTTTGGCAGAAAGAAGCAGTATGCGTTTTCCACGATTCAACTTGATACCTGCTTCTTCAAGAAGCATCATTGTTTCGTCATAAAGACGGCCTTTTGATTGTACAGCAATACGTAACATTGTTTTTTCTATATTTTGATTAACAAAAAAGCCTACCGATATTCGGCAGGCTTACTATCTTTTCTCTTATATCGAATATTACACACATATCCATCAGCCACCGAACTATTGTCCGTTGTTACAATGATGATGATAATGATGCAATATTGAGTTTGTTTTCATTTTATTATTTATTTACACCGCAAAATTATAATAATATTTTTTTCGTCCTAATTTTTTGACAAAATATTTTCAATAAATCTATTTTTATAAGATTAGGTTATTGAACTATTTTGGTTGGAAAAATATATTCGGACGCATCGTCTCGTAGGTTCGACCCCATTTTAAAATATATACGGCCCGACAATTTGCCGGGATCGGATATATTTTATGGTATGACAACAGCATAGTTCACATACCATATTTTTGGGAATTTAATAGAAACTGAACTAACTTTGCTATATAAAATCAACTTATATGCAGAATCTACATATTTATATCAATATTGAAGACTTAGTTTCAGGATTTAATTCTGAGAGTAACACCATTTCTCTGAAAATGCATGATTTCTTATCCGACTATTCTGCCGGAAACGAACCTTATGGCTTCAGCTTGTTGAGACAGACAATAAAGGAATACGAAACCGAGAATAATATCAGCTTGAATGACTCCAAACAATCTATGCCTTTTTTCCGTGACTATCAATGCCGGCTTATCGGTCCGGAAGTGACTCCTTTCTCATTGTCACTTTTCGAGGACGAACCAACAGCCATGAAACAATGCTACGGAAATAATAAATCAGGAGTTATAATCAGCATTGATTACAGCGAACTGGCGCAACAGGCTTTGATGGAAAACATGTTTCTAATTAAGTGCAAATATGATGTTGACGAGAATAAAACATATTTGAAAGAACAGTTGAATAGAGAATATGACAAAGTTTTCTTTGATTCCGAAAATACAGGATTCTCTCCGGATTCACGCTTTTTCTCATTACTATGCAATGCTTGCCTGAATATCGACAAACCGGAAAATACAGATTTCAAGGAATGGAGAATAGTAACAATGTCAGAACCGGAAAATGCAATTTATATTCTAAGCAACAACAATATCAAAGCTGCAAGTATTTTCTCATTGCCCGTTGATGCTATAAAGAAAATAAGACTTGTTCCGGACTACAAGAACAATACAGCATTATATTCCACATTAATCGGATGGATGAAAAAATACGGGCTTTCGCCGGAAACAAAATTGGAAGGACTGCTCGAATAAATATTCGGCAGTCCTTTTTTACTCTTATAGATTCTTATTTTACAAATCTGATTTTACGTCCTTTCTCTCTTCGTGCAGTATTTGCTATGTCATATCCGCTGCATTCCACTTCCCCGGTAATGAATTCCGGAATATTATATGAATACATAAAATCGTGATAGAAACCTGTATCTTCCTGAGGCAACATAAAAGGTTTGCCAATTTTACCGTTCTCATCAATATAAGCAATATAAGGACGAGTATAAAGTCCGTCATCACGGCGGCTGCTGAATATAAACCAACGACCGTTACTACTCCAGGAATGATAGCTTTCCACATCATCACTGTTTACCTCAGATATTTCACGATATGTTCCATCAGCAAGACTCATCAAATATAAATCCGCATCCTTATGCCAGATGGAAAAGTTTCCATATCCTGACTCTGTAAACATCAGGTATTTTCCATCCGGAGAAACACGCGGAAAAGAAACGCTTTTCATTTCCTTTTCTGCATTATATAATGTATCAACCTCTGAACCGAAACTTCGTGTTTCGGGATTGAATGATACACTGCACAAACTATACCGTATTTCATCAAAATCAACTCTGTCTTTTGCAATGGCAGAACAAAAATATAGTTTGGTGCCATCTGCCGAAAATGTAGGAAAAGTTTCGAAACGCTCAGACGAAGACAGCAATGGTGATGATATTATTTCATGCTTGTCGGTATCATATACTACAACATCCGACGCATTATCATAAACCTCAATCCTGTTCTTGTCATGCCTGTGAAAAGACTGGAAAGTTTCGTTTGTAGAAAAAGCCACAAATCTTCCGTCTGGATTCCACGAAGGATAAACCAAAGCTGATATTGTCTCAGGTGTTTTGGTATCGAGCTTCTCAATTGTATTATTATTAATAATATAAGTTCCGGCATTCTTTCCGCGCATATGGAAAAGGAACTTCTCCGGATTACGGTTGCAGAACGAATGGCAGTTCATACAATTCTTATCAGCCCGATAATTCTCTATTATAGGCTTCTGAGTGAACGACGACAATTCCCGCTGATAAATTCCCATATCATTCCAGGTTTCGTATCCTGGAGGAATCAATCTGTAGGCAATGTGACTGTCTATTTCTTCTTCGGCAATGTTTATGTTGAATGGAGCATAAGAAATCCATTTCCCGTTTTCCTTAAGCTGCACATTCAATGTTAAGTTTTTGCCTTTATTTGCTTCCAGTATTTTATGCCATTTGCTCTCCGGAAAACAAAAACCTTGTTCTTCAAGCGGCACGACGAGCTCAATGCCACTGCCGGAAACAGACACCATTCCTTCCGTAACCGAACCTGCTGCCGGACGGAAATTCAACGGTGCTATATCAGACGGAACTGTTACATCCTTATAGTCCGGATAAATATCCGGTTTATCCGGACTAGTAACATCAGCCTTTTTCATTCCATCGCTGCATGAAAACAAAAAAGCCGACAACAATAATATATTACCTAAAATCTTCATAACCGTTTATCACTTCTTGAATGTAAAATAGAACCAATAAGTTTTACCGAACGAACGATAAACAGTTTCCTGCAAATAAGGAGACTGACGTTGTTCAACAAACAATTTTCTGAATGCCTCAAATTGTGAAATAACTTTATCCGACAACTTATATTCTTTCCATTTGTCCGGATTTCCTTCATTTATTATAATGACAGCTTGCTGGAAGCTCAAAGGCAATTCCGGCAAAGATTCGGTTCCATAATATTTGTCGAGCATTTTCTGAAATCCTTCCAAATCCTTTCCAAGAAGATACAAACAACCAAGATATTCAATTGCCGGTTTGTTCCCCGGATTGCATTTCAGAATATTTTCGATATCGGCATCAAAACCAAGAACTCTGGACAAATGGTTCTCTCCTCCAACATTCTTTTTCTTTTCCATCAGCAAAGGATTTTCACTGATTTTATCCGGAGAATAAAGATATGGTCTGTATTTTTCTGCCCAATCTGAATAATGTGGTGTTTTGGACAGCATATCAATATATTTTCCGGCGACTTCATTATATCCAAATATAAGATTTGTTTCAACCAGACGTTTCCAAAGATGTGGATTTCCTCCATTTCCCTGAGCCATTATTCCCTCAAATGCCATTTGTTGAGATATGGCAATATCTCCTATTTGATAATATATATCACTCAAAAGCTGCGAAACAGTAAACGATTGGTCCCAATTCGGAAGCAAACCCAACGGTCCGACTTGCGGATATTCAAAAATCCTGTCGGCAAGAACTCCGGCATGCGACAATGCCAGGTTTCTATACGCAACATACAAATAATTACTTCCGTTATCCTTTGTAACATCAAAAACTTTTTCCCAGTTATCGTGCTGCGAATAATATGTTATCTGTTTTAATGGCAAAGCGTGCGAAATACCATATAAAGCCGTTCCTTTCCATATTACCAACAGAACTAATACAACTGAAGCTACAGCCACCGAACGAGACGCCCAAACAGACTTTATCCTAACATTCCTGAATATTCCGGCTGCGCACAATAATGCAAACATCACCAGCCAAGGATAATATACCATAGCCGGAGCCGACATCAAATGGTTAAAATATTCATCAGGGAACAATGCTGTCCTCATCGAACCTGCTATTCCAAAATAGAATGCACACCAACCTATAAATATCGAATATGGAATGAGAAGTATATCAAGAAGAGATTTCCCTGAACGCTCACGAAATATATCAACAAGCACTATACAGAAAGCCATAAATATGGCAATCGGTCCGGCGCAATAATACAACAGAGGAACAAGCAAAAATGAAAGGCCCAAACGCAAAAAATAATTTCTTACAAATTGCAGGATACACATTAGGAACAAAGCCAACAACATAGCCGTTGTTCCCTGCATACGATAAAGATGACTGAAGAAAACAAAAGTAATCATTGCAGGCAGAAGCTGAGACAACACACACCATATCTTAGAAGGAGATATTCTTGTCAGCAGATATGTAGCCATCATCGAAGTCAGAGTGTTAAACAATGCCATTATGAATGCTCCGCAAAACGGCACACCGAAATGTTGCACATAACTTCCAGTCAAATAATCTACAACGCCGTAAGAAGAAGTCAGATTTACTGATTCAGGAACAAAAAGCTGCGACTGTTCCAAATAGAATAAGTGGTATTCACTATTAAGCTGAAAAAATACAAGCCACGCTACAAATGTCAAAAACCAATATGCAACTTTAGGAATATTGGCATTGAAAATTTGAAAAGGTTGTTTCATAATAATCTTTATTTATGCTTTGCAAGCATGACAAAAAACAAACCATACTTGCAAAGCCAGAATTACATTGTCAATTATTTTACTCTAAACAAATAAGCAACTTTTGCAGAGATGTTTTGTATTGAAGACTTGGCAAAAGGGTCGCTCTTTGTGCTGTTCATCAAATCTCCTAAAGCATAATAATATCTGCCTTCAAGGATGAAATGTCCGATTCCGGTGCGGAGCTCGATTCCCGGTCCGCCGCACAATCCCCAATCAAACTTTTTCTGCACTTTCAGATTATGCTGTTCATTGTTCTTATTTGGTTCGGCTCCATCAAGATTACTGCTCGTTGATTCGCCTAAAGCATATCCTATTTTAGGACCGAGATTCACAAAGAACCTGAAACGGTCACTGCCGAAATAAATATGCGTAAGGAAAGGAATCTCGATAAAGTTTATCGTGCGGCTATACTGATACTGAGGCTGCTCTTCAAACTCCTCTTCCCAACCTTGCTGGGTGAAATTCACCTCTGCCTGCAAACCCAAATGCTTTTCTGTTATCCATCTCAAAATCAATCCTCCGTTGTATGCCTGGAGCATTTTCTGATCCACTTTAGGAGAAAAGCTTACCGATGAAAAATTCATACCAAACGAGGCGCCGACATCAAGCTCGTGCTTGAATTTGCCATCCTGAGCCAAAGAATTCCCCAACGCAACAAACAAAAAAGCCAGTAGAAATATATATTTACTTACGTTCATCTCTTGTCACTGTATAATCCTTCTTGTAATGTACAACAAATACATTAGTATTTATAAATCCGCCCCAGTTGTTCACCCGGTGGAAATCAAAGCCTGTCTGAAGACTCGGATAAGAAATCTTATCTATATTCTTCTCAAAATTGATACCATACTTATGAATTACCCCCAGGAAATACATTCCTGTGTCAAATCCCAATATGCCATATTTCGGGAAAGTATTTATCAGACTCTTGCTATACCAATATTTATATGAGTTATAAAAATTATGAATTCTGTCAGACAAATTATCTGCATAGAAATTCGTATAAATATATGTATCCAGAACATAGAAGTCCTCCAAAGCTTCGCGCATATATGTCTGCCATTCCGGATAACCGAACATTGATATATTATACACATAACGATTCTTATTTTCCGGATTAGCAGAATCTGTTTCTTCTATTCCTGTTTCAGCCAACGAACGTAAAGGAGTCTTTATCAGTTGCAAGGCGTCCAACGAAGAAGAAGTTGGCAAAACAACATTCTTCTTGTTCTTATCCATAAGAGCAAGAATATCCGATGAGAAAGTTTCCCCTTTATAGTTAATTTCCTTATATTTTATATTCTTGTCCTTAAGCTCTGTTTTGAATGCAGTGATAAAATCTTTCTTTACATCTTTATCGTTAATGTTCACAATGATAATATTATCCTCGGCAAACAGTTCGCAACCAGCCTGAGCTGCTTTTGAATACAAGTATGAATGAGGAGTATTCACCTGGAATATCATTGAGTTCGACAGCACATTGTCATTCTTAGACGTGAAAGGTATAACATATTTAATCTGATTTGTCTCGGCAAACTGTGCTATCTGCGCAATCTGGTCGTTCTGAACAGCTCCGATAATCAAATTAGATTCTTTCAAAGCATCTTCCTTAAGAATTTTGTTCAGCTTTGCAGTTCCCGTTCCTGTATCATAAACAGAAAGACTGATTGAAGCTCCCATATTTTTCAAACTGTCCACCGCCAGCAGCATTCCTTCGTAATATTCAACGAAACGAGATGTGGCATGAGAACTTTGTCCGTCTTTAAAAGGCAATAGCAAAGCGACCTTAATCTGATTCAATTTCTCAATATTCTCAGTTTTGTCCAAAAGAGCATTAACCTCGGTTTCGCTCAGTATTGCGTCGTGCTTCAAGTCGTTTACTACAACTTCCTCTGTTTTAGTAACCGGAACATAAATTATTGTACCAGCCTTTACACCTTTCTTAAGAACAGGATTTCGCTTAATCAATTCATGGCTTGAAATATTGAATTTCTTGCAAAGGCTATACATTGTTTCACGTCTTGCAATTTTGTATTCCTCTTCCGTAACAACTGTTTCTGTTTTTACAGATGGTTCCGAAACTGCATTATCCTCGGCATCTATGAAATTAGGAATTCTTATTGTCCTGCCGATGGTGAAGGTCTTTGTTGTCAGACCAGGATTTGCCTTGACAATCTCGGTAGCAGGAACCTTATAACGCATCGAAACCGCATACAAAGTTTCCTTTTTCTGAATTGTGTGGAAAGTATAATTCTGAGTTGCAGAAGCAGACTCAGCCTTCTCTGTCGCAGCCTTTTGCTGAGGAATCAGCAAAGTATCGCCAGCCTTTATACCATTTCGGCTATCCGGATTAAGCCTGTAGATATCTTCAGTCGAAACGCCATACATAGTTGCTATGGCATAAACAGTCTGACCTCGCTCTATGGTATGGGAAAAAGTTTTGTCTCTTTCACTAACTATTCGGACCGAAGTGTTATCTCTTTGAGCCTGAGATTCAAATCCCCAGCCAAACATCATTGCAAAGACGCAAATCCAGATTTTATTCATAATTTATTCAATATTTTTCAGCTATTATTCAGACAAAGATAAGCCATATTATCCAATTGACAAATATGTTAACTGAAGTTTCGCAAACTCAACTTACAGTTAAAGAGTTGGCAAGAAAACAAGTTGATAAAACAGAGACACTGAGACACAGAGTTTTTTCCTCTCTGTGCCTCAGTGTCTCCGTGTTCCACCTCGTCAATCTGACGTATTACAATCTTACTTTTACAATCTCCTCGCCAACTCTCACCACGTATATTCCTTCTGCAAGATTACGGAATTCACGCTGTCCGGCAACCTTATCCGCGGCAACCACAGAGCCGGTCAGAGAGATAACCTGAACATCCATCAATGATGGGGTTGAAACTACTATCGCACCATTCCGGGCATATACTTTCACTTCCTGAGCTTCAACTTCCTCGTTGCTTACAGGCCATATGCCGTCGCCCGATACCTTAACATAGATATCTGTATATACACCGCGAATCTGGTAATAACCGCTCACTTCGTCCAATTTCAATTCTTTCCATTCTCCGAAGCGTCCGCGCTTGTAATATACTGTAGGTTCGCAATCTTCATAACCTTCTTCTTTTTCCAAAGAGAGGGTGAATGAGCCGCCGTCCGGTGTGCTTGTCTTGCCATAGCGGGACACCAGTTTGGCGCCGGTGCTTTCGGTGATGTGGAGGTCGTGATAGGTTACTACTACCGGAGGAGTTGATACTGATACGCTAAACTCAACTTTATA
>JAXDRC010000023.1:0-162783 GCA_034091205.1 Parabacteroides sp.
CTCTTACTATTATCCGCCTGTAGGTACAATCATTATCATCGGATAAGAAAGCCTTTAGCAGACGTTGTATTTCATCCGTCATTCAGTAGGGTATGCAAATGTAGAATTTCATCCCTGAAAATGATTCACGCAAATCGTTGAGAATAAGTGAAGTATGGTACATATCGGTGGTTTTTTCATGGGACTCAAAAAAAGCCACCGAATCAGCAATTTTTTATTGCACTAAATTGCATATTTTTGCGGACAGTACATAAAGAAAAAACCGCTGAAATAACTGTATTTCAGCGGTTCTCATGATTTTTCTTTTTGTAAAAGTGGTGCCACCAGGAATCGAACCGGGGACACAAGGATTTTCAGTCCTTTGCTCTACCAACTGAGCTATGGCACCATCATTTTTTGTTTTTTGTAACCGTTATCGTTTCGATTACGGGTGCAAAGGTAATGACTTTTTTTATACTTGCAAACTTTTCAGTCATTTTTTCAAAAAAAAATATCACTACACGAAGACAGTGATATTCCTTAAGCAGCACAACATCTCATTAACCATTTGTTTAACAAAATATTACACCCATACTTGTTACATCAAAAAAAAATTACACAAAATCATCAAAATCCATTCATTGGTATAAGGACTGTGGGAATAAGAAGTATAAATCCTAAAATTATTAATACTAAAATAAACTTCCATACCCATTTAAACCAAATATCATATGGAATACGGCTTACTCCCAAAACGGCAATAAGCACTCCTGATGTTGGTGTTATCATATTTGTGAAACCATCTCCGAACTGGAAAGCCATGACCGTAGCTTGTTTTGAAAGACCTATCAAATCTGAAAAAGGAGCCATAATAGGCATCGTTAACGCGGCTTTTGCACTTCCTGAAGGTATTACCAAATTAATCAGGTTTTGTATGAGATACATCATTCCAACTGTTGCTACCTTTCCCATTCCTTCCATTCCTTTGGCAAGATTGAATAATATTGTATCTATCACTTTTCCGTCCTGCAATATAACAATAATACCACCGGCAAGTCCAACTACAAGTGCTGCACTCATTATATCTTTACAGCCATCAAGGAACAGCTTGACCAATTCATTCGGAGTTTTTCCATTTGCTACGCCTGCCAATATTCCCAAAGCAAAGAATAATGTAGCTATTTCCATTATATACCATCCGTAGCCCATAACTCCGGCAACCAGATAGAATATAGTAAAAAACAGAAGGTTCAATATATATAATTGTACTGTCTTCTTAAGAGCAAGCACTGAAGTAATTGCAAAAGCCAATGATATTACAGGTATTAGCGGCAAACCTTCAACCACCTTGTTTCCGATTTTCAAATCACTCATAGGATAATTTATACTGAACAATAACAATACAATAATCAGCAGAATAAAACTATACCATGCAACCCGAGGTGTTTTATATTCAAATTCTGTGGTTTGAGAAGCATGTAAATCCCGCCAATATTTATCAACTTCATAAACGGGAGACAATCGTGGATTCTTTTTAATTTTATGAGCATACCTAAGAATCCATGTAAATCCGAATACATTTATAATAAACCAGCAGAATATACGATATTCAATGCCTGAAAACAAAGGAATACCAGCCAAGCCTTGAGCAATACCTATTGTAAACGGATTTAATATAGCTCCGGCAAAACCTAATCCGGCAGCCACAAAAACCATGCATACTCCCGTTATGGAATCATATCCCATCGAAACAGCCAGAGGCACAAGTACCAGGCAAAAAGCAATAGTTTCTTCACTCATTCCGAAAACAGCTCCAAAAATACTGAACAGAAGCATAATTGCCGTCAACAGAAAATTTTCAACACCAATTTTACGTATAAAAGGATTGTTTTCCATTTTACGCGCATTTTGTAGAAATGCAGCTGTTCCCATATCAAAAGCTTTGCTGTCATTTACAATCCAAAAGGCTCCGCCAATTACCAATATAAAAACAATGATGTCTGCCTTATCTACAAAACCTTTATAAAAGGCTGAGAATATCTGCCAACTCTGCGGAGTGTTAGACACCGGTTCATAAACAAGAGTCTTTACACCTTGCTCTGTTATTTGCTCAACATACTGTCCTCCCGGTAAAATCCATGTCAATGCCGCACAAAACAATATTATATAAAAAACTATTACGTACGTATGGGGAATCTGTCTCTTTTTCATAAGTTTTCTTCTTCTTTATTTTCCAAAACACCAATTTCAGGGATTATCGCACGAGCTTCCGCAGAACTTAAAGTGTCAACATCTTTCAGACGACGTTGGATAGCTCTGGTTCTTACACCTAAAACCTCATCTATCTGACCACTTGCCGTTTGCAAGTTCTTCTGGGCTTTCTCAAGCATACCTCCCATTTTCTCAAACTCTTTTTTCACGGCTCCAAGTATTGTCCATACTTCGCCGGAATGTTTCTGTATTGCCAATGTTCGGAATCCTATCTGCAAACTGTTCAAAATAGCGGCTAATGTTGTCGGCCCTGTCACTACGACTTTATAATTTCGCTGTAAATCCTCAAGCAATGCTGAACGGCGCACTACTTCTGCATATATTCCTTCAAACGGCAAAAACATAATACCAAAATCAGTAGTTGCCGGAGGTGCGAGATATTTTGTAGAAATATCTTTTGCCATTTTACGAATAGTTGCTTCCAGCATTCTTCCTGCTGCATCTATCGCCTGTGGGTCTGCTTTGTCGTACGCATCTATAAGTTGTTCGTATACATCTTTTGGGAACTTGGCATCAATAGGCAAATAAACGAAACCAGTATTATCATCCTTTCCCGGCAATTTAACAGCAAACTCAACCAACGCATCCGAACCTTTTTTGGTTTTCACGTTCGCTTCATATTGTTCTGGAGCCAGTATTTGCTCAAGCAACATACTAAGTTGTATTTCTCCGATATTACCTCGAGTTTTCACATTACTCAATACGCGCTTCAATCCTCCAACATCTTGAGCAAGGCTTTGCATCTCCCCTAGCCCTTTCTGCACGTTTTCCAGTTGAGTATTTACAAGATTAAATGATTGGGTTATTCTATCATTTAATGTTTTCTGAAGCTTTTCATCAACTGTTGCCCTTATTTCGTCCAGCCTTTTTTCCGTATTTTGAATCAAATGTTGCTGTCTTTCATTCAATTCAGAAAATTTTTCACGCTGTAATGAATTAAATGAGCTTATTCCTCTCTCAAACGCTTGACGGAATTCGCTCAAAGAATTTATCAGTTCCTCACGATTTTCCTTTGCAACGTAACGGCTCTCTTCCCTGTTCAGCTTAAAATCTTCTCTGAAGTTTTTCTCAAGTCTTTCGGACAAAGATTGGATATTATTCAATATATTCTCAAAATCCTTAGAGTTGTCTTGCCCTTTTTTCAACATCAACATAAGTTGAAGAGCAATCACCAATACAATTCCACACAAAATAACTATTTCCATATTTACGAACTATATATTTTACATTTCGTTTATACACAATAAATTACGTAATTTAAACCACTTTTTTCCTATCATTTCGCAAAGATAAAGCTTTTTATCAACCTCTACAAAATTGTTAAAACATATTAATTACGCATTTTTTTCGCAATAAGATTTGTTTTTCTCAAATAAAGAACCTTATTTTGTAAACGTAGAAAGTCAAGAACAACTTCTCAAACAATTATGAAAAATGTTTATGACTAAAAAATAAAAAATCGTTCACTATTTTTAGAGAACAATTTATATTGAGTTGAAATAAACTGTGTTTACAGTAATTAAAGAATATTGTTTTTCATTGGTTAAAGTTAAGGGTTAGTGTAGGATGCTATTGGATGTGAATCCGGTAGCATTCGTTTTTTATTAATGTTTGCAATGTGAAATTTCACTTTACCCATCTATAAAACACGCAATAATTAAAGCTATTTCCTTCCGAAACAAATTCCATTTACTACTAGATATAATTAAAAATACTTCCGATAGTAAACAACAACGAATCCGAATCTATTTTCTTAGTAAAAAAAGGCAGGCATCTTTTTTAAGAAACACTACGATGTTCCAGAAAAAAGATGCTTACCTTTTTCGAGAAACACTATAGCTTTATTTTTCAAACTCCTTTTATTATACGCCTTATACCTGGTATTTTATTTTGAGAAGTTTCACATTTTTCACACATCATTAATAATCAAGCATTTCATGTGAACCTTGAATATTTTTTAACAATATCGGAATATTTAAAGAATAATAGACGACCCAATTATTACAAACTGCATATTAACTGTACGATTTTTTAGTCATATTGTTATAAAACACTATCATTTTCTGAAAAGTATTTTTATTCTGTTAAAGTATTTGTATTTTTCATTTCAACAGTCTAATTATATAATGAAAACCTCCTATCTTTGCATATTGAAAAATTAGGTTATTTAATAAGATGGAAATATTAAAGCACGAATGTGGTGTAGCCATGGTTCGATTGCTGAAACCATTGGAGTATTATCATCAGAAGTATGGAACTTGGATGTACGGGTTGAACAAACTCTATCTCCTGATGGAAAAGCAGCACAACCGTGGGCAGGAAGGAGCCGGACTTGCCAGTGTAAAATTAGAGTCCAAAGCCGGTGATGAGTATATGTTTCGTGAACGAGCTGTTGGAACGGGTGCGATAACTGAAATTTTCTCATCAGTCCATAATCATTATAAAGATTTTTCAAGCGATGAACTGAATGACCCTTATTTTGCCAAAAACAACTTACCCTTTGCC
This sequence comes from Parabacteroides sp., assembly GCA_034091205.1. GTDB lineage: Bacteria > Bacteroidota > Bacteroidia > Bacteroidales > Tannerellaceae > Parabacteroides. Next base: position 4,756 of record JAXDRC010000023.1, read on the forward strand.
GGAGAACTTTATATGGGGCATCTCCGATACAGTACAACCGGAAAATCCGGTATTTCTTATATCCATCCATTCCTACGCCGCAACAATTGGCGTGCTAAAAACCTTGCCTTATGCGGGAATTTTAATTTGACTAATGTTGATGAAGTTTTTCAGGAAATAACCGCAATAGGACAACATCCTAGAAAATATGCAGATACATATATAATGCTTGAACAGCTTGGCCACAGACTTGACCGCGAAGTTGAGAAGTTATATGTTCAATGCGAATCTGAAGGATTAAAAGGCACAGATATTACTAAAGCTATCGAAGATAGAATCGATTTATCGAATGTCCTCAAGCGCTGTACGCCTACATGGGACGGTGGTTTCGTAATCTGTGGTATTACCGGAAGTGGTGAAATGTTCAGCGTAAGAGACCCGTGGGGTATAAGACCTGCCTTTTACTACATTGATGATGAAATAATTGTTCTTGCATCTGAAAGACCAGTCATACAAACTGTAATGAATGTGCATTCATGGGATGTAAAAGAGCTGAACCGCGGAGAAGCTTTATTTGTAAATAAAAAAGGACAGTGGCATACTTCGCAAATTGTAGAGCCAAAGGATAACAAAGCTTGTTCGTTTGAAAGAATTTATTTCTCCAGAGGCAGTGATGTTGATATTTATCGTGAGAGAAAAACTCTCGGAGAAAATCTTGTTCCGGCTGTTCTTAAATCAATAGACAATAATTTGAATCATACTGTTTTTTCATTCATTCCAAATACTGCCGAAGTAGCTTATTTTGGTTTGAAAGAAGGTTTGGACTGCTATCTGAACAGTCTGAAAAAGGCATTGATTACAGACAGAAGCCACAAATTGTCGGAAGAAGAACTTGAGGATATTCTGGCAATGCGTGTGCGTACTGAAAAAGTTGCCATAAAAGATATTAAACTAAGAACATTCATTGCTGAGGGAAACAGCAGAAATGACTTGGCAGCACACGTCTATGATATAACATATGGAAGTATAAATGCTTTTGAAGACAATCTGGTAGTAATTGACGACAGTATCGTCCGCGGAACTACTCTGAAACAAAGTATAATCAGCATTCTTGACAGATTACATCCTAAAAAGATTGTAATTGTTTCATCGTCACCACAGGTCCGTTATCCGGACTATTATGGTATTGATATGTCAAGCATGAGTGAATTTATTGCATTCAAAGCTGCGGTTGCTTTGCTAAAAGAAACAGGGAAAGAAGATATCCTTATTGAAGCTTATCAAAAAGCAAAGAAACTGCAGACCGAAGGACGTGATTCTGAAGAAAACTGTGTAAAGGCTGTATATGCACCTTTTAGCGATGAAGAAATTTCTGCAAAAATTGTTGAACTGCTAACACCCGCAGAAACTAGAGCTAAAGTGGAAATAGTTTACCAGACTTTGGAAGGCTTGCACAGTTCATGTCCGAACCATCCGGGAGACTGGTATTTCTCAGGAGATTATCCAACTCCGGGTGGAGTAAAACTTGTCAATAAAGCATTCATTTCCTATATGGAAAAAGAATATTGGACAAAATAACTCATAAAGGGAACAAGGCTTTATAGGCAAAACTAAAGATTGATAATATTTTGACAAATTCATAAACAAGAGATAATATATGCAAACAGACAAAATCGCTACGTTAATCCTTGATGATGGAACTAAATTCCAAGGTTTTTCATTCGGTTATGAAAAGCCAGTTGCCGGAGAGGTTGTGTTTAATACAGCTATGACCGGTTACCCGGAAAGTTTGACTGATCCATCTTACGCAGGACAGCTAATGGTTCTAACCTATCCTTTGGTAGGTAACTATGGTGTACCTCCACGTACTTTCCGGCCGGATGGTATATCTACATTTATGGAAAGTGAAAAGATTCATGCTGATGCTATCATTATCAGTGACTACAGTCATGAATACAGCCATTGGAATGCTGAATGTAGTTTGGGTGATTGGTTGAAAGAAGAACATATTCCAGGCATCTATGGTATTGACACCAGAGCTCTGACAAAGAAACTGCGTGAGCACGGTGTTATGATGGGACGAATTGTCATAGGTGACGAAGGTAACGATTTGCAGATGCCGGATTATGGCCATGTAAATTATGTAGATATTGTTTCTTGTAAAGAAGTAATTACATATCAGCCTGAAAATTCAGAAGGCAAAACAACAAAGAAAGTTGTTTTGTTGGACTGTGGTGTAAAGCATAACATTATCCGCAGCTTGCTGAAAAGAAATCTGACAGTTGTCCGTGTTCCTTGGAATTATGATTTCACAAATATGGAATATGACGGTTTGTTCATCAGCAATGGTCCTGGCGACCCTGACAACTGTGATGCGGCTGTACAGAACATTCGCAAGGCGTTGAATGGCAACAAGCCTATTTGCGGTATTTGCATGGGTAACCAGTTATTGGCTAAAGCCGGTGGTGCTTCTATCTATAAATTAAAATATGGACACAGAAGTCACAATCAGCCGGTACGTATGGTTGGAACAGAAAAGTGCTTCATCACTTCTCAGAACCACGGTTATGCAGTTGACAATGACACTTTAGGAGCAGACTGGGAACCATTGTTCGTAAACATGAATGATGGAACTAACGAAGGTATTCGTCATAAGACAAAGCCATTCTTCTCGTCTCAGTTCCACCCGGAAGCTTGCAGTGGTCCGACAGATACAGATTTCATCTTTGACAAATTCGCAGAAATGCTTTAATCCATTCTCTAAAAACAGACAGATATGACAATAAACAATGATATTAAGAAAGTCCTAATATTAGGTTCAGGTGCTTTAAAGATTGGAGAAGCCGGAGAGTTCGACTATTCAGGTTCTCAAGCTTTGAAAGCTATCAAGGAAGAAGGTATCGAAACAGTCCTTATTAATCCGAATATTGCTACGGTGCAAACTTCAGAAGGTGTTGCCGATACTGTATATTTCCTTCCGGTCACTCCGTTCTTTGTTGAGAAAGTTATTGAAAAGGAACGTCCGGACGGAATCCTGTTGGCGTTTGGTGGACAAACAGCTTTGAACTGTGGTGTTGCATTGTATCAGAGCGGTGTGTTAGAAAAATACCAGGTTAAAGTCCTTGGTACACCGGTTCAGGCTATTATGGACACAGAAGACCGTGAGTTGTTCGTAAAGAAATTGGATGAAATCAATGTCAAGACTATCAAGAGCGAAGCTGTAGATAATATTGCAGATGCACGCCGTGCTGCTGCAGAATTAGGTTATCCTGTAATTATCCGTGCAGCATATGCTTTGGGTGGTTTGGGTTCCGGTTTCTGCGACAATGAAGAAGAACTTAATGTTTTGGCTGAAAAAGCATTCTCTTTCTCTCCACAGGTATTGGTTGAAAAGAGTTTGAAAGGCTGGAAAGAAGTTGAGTATGAAGTGGTGAGAGACCGTTTCGACAATTGTATTACTGTATGTAATATGGAAAACTTCGACCCACTAGGTATTCACACTGGCGAAAGTATCGTAATTGCTCCTTCTCAGACACTTTCAAACACAGACTATCATAAATTACGTGAACTTGCAATCCGCATTATCCGTCACATCGGTATTGTCGGTGAATGTAACGTGCAATATGCATACGACCCGGAAAGCGAAGATTATCGAGTAATCGAAGTTAACGCCCGCTTGAGCCGTTCATCTGCTTTGGCTTCAAAAGCTACAGGTTATCCATTGGCTTTTGTTGCTGCTAAACTAGGTTTGGGTTATGGTTTGTTTGATTTGAACAACTCCGTGACAAAAACAACAAGTGCTTTCTTTGAACCGGCATTGGACTATGTTGTATGTAAAATCCCACGCTGGGACTTGGGTAAATTCCAGGGCGTTGCCCGCGAGTTGGGTTCAAGCATGAAGTCTGTTGGTGAAGTAATGGCAATCGGACGCACATTTGAAGAAGCTATTCAGAAAGGTCTGCGTATGATTGGACAAGGAATGCACGGATTCGTTGAAAACAAAGAATTGGTTATTCCTGATATTGACAAGGCATTGAATGAACCGACTGACAGACGTATTTTCGTTATCAGCAAAGCTTTCCGTGCCGGTTATACAATCGACCAGATTCATGACTTGACAAAGATTGACAAATGGTTCTTGCAGAAACTATATAATATTATATGTACAGCAAACGAATTGGAGTCTCTCAGCAAAATCAGTGAAATTCCTACAGAATTGATGCGCCGTGCCAAAGTTCAAGGATTCTCCGACTTCCAGATTGCCCGTGCAATTTACAAGGAAAACATGGAAGATACAGAAAAGGCACTGCTTCAGGTTCGTCAGGAACGTAAGTACAGAGGTATTTTGCCAGTTGTAAAACAGATTGATACTCTTGCTGCTGAATATCCTGCTCAGACAAACTATTTGTATCTGACATATAGCGGAACAGAAAATGATGTTACATATCTTGGCGACAAACGCTCAATCGTTGTTTTAGGTTCGGGAGCTTACCGTATCGGTAGTTCGGTAGAATTTGACTGGTGTGGTGTTCAGGCATTGAATACTATCCGTAAGGAAGGTTATCGCAGTGTAATGATTAACTACAATCCGGAAACAGTATCAACTGACTACGATATGTGCGACCGTCTGTATTTCGACGAATTGACATTCGAACGCGTAATGGATATTCTTGAACTTGAAAATCCTCATGGTGTTATTGTTTCTACAGGTGGTCAGATTCCTAACAACCTGGCTATGCGTCTTGACGAACAGCGTGTAAACATCCTTGGAACATCTGCCAAGAGCATTGACAACGCTGAAGACCGCGAAAAATTCTCTGCAATGCTTGACCGTATCGGAGTTGACCAGCCTCGTTGGAAAGAGCTTTCCTCAATGGATGACATCAAAGCATTCGTTGATGAAGTTGGCTTCCCTGTTCTGGTTCGTCCAAGTTATGTATTGAGTGGAGCTGCAATGAATGTGTGCTCAAATGATGAAGAGCTTGAAAGATTCCTTAAACTTGCAGCTAATGTTTCCAAGAAACACCCGGTTGTAGTAAGCCAGTTCATTGAGCAATGTAAAGAAATAGAATTGGATGCCGTTGCCGACAAAGGTGAAATCATCATGTACGCCATAAGTGAGCATATTGAATTTGCCGGCGTCCACTCAGGTGATGCTACAATTCAGTTCCCTGCACAAAAATTATACGTTGAAACTGTAAGACGTATCAAACGTATCAGTAAGCAAATTGCTAAAGAATTGAATATTTCAGGACCATTCAATATCCAGTATCTTGCAAAAGGAAATGAAATAAAGGTAATTGAATGTAACTTGCGTGCTTCACGTAGTTTCCCATTCGTAAGTAAAGTTTTGAAGATTAACTTTATCGAATTGGCAACACGCATCATGCTTGGATTGCCGGTTGAGAAACCTAACAAGAATGAGTTTGACTTAGACTATGTAGGAATCAAAGCCTCACAGTTCTCATTCAACCGTTTGCAGAAAGCAGACCCGGTGTTGGGCGTGGATATGACATCTACCGGCGAAGTCGGCTGTATCGGTGACGACGTTTCTGAAGCAATCCTTAAGAGTATGCTTTCTGTTGGTTTGCGTATTCCTCAGAAAAATATCTTGCTTTCAACCGGTACAGCTAAGCAGAAAGTTGATATGCTTGACGCAGCCAAGATGTTGGCAAGCAAAGGATACAATCTGTTTGCTACAGGAGGAACACACCGCTTCCTACAGGAAAACGGTATTCCAAGTACATTGGTATATTGGCCAAGCGAAACAGGCATGCAACCTCAGGCATTGGATATGCTCCATGAAAAGAAAATCGATATGGTTGTAAATATTCCACGAGATTTGTCTGTTGGAGAATTGGACAATGGTTACAGAATCCGCCGTGCGGCAACAGACTTGAATATTCCTCTGATAACAAATGCCCGTCTGGCAAGTGCATTCATAAAAGCATTCTGCACATTATCTGTTGATGATATACAGATTAAGAGCTGGCAAGAATATAAGTAATTGAAGTTTTGCTAATTGCAAGACTTAAAAACTATGATATCCTGTGTTTACCGAAAGCAATGTTTGTTTTCGGTAAAACACAGGATTTTTTATTTTATCAGCCATACACACCAAAGCATTTTTTTGATTTATGTCAGAAAAAATCTTATTTTTGCATTAAGAAGAGAAAATAGAATAGTTAAGGTATGGATTTAAGTAAGCACATTGCACAAAGAATTTCCGAGCTTTCATCACCGTTAAGCGAGGAATCATTGCAGAAAGTTGCCTCCATTTTAGTTAAGACTGAATTGAAAAAGAATTCGATGTATTTAAAAGAAGGAGAAGTAAGTAAACACATAGGGTACGTTCATAAAGGGATGTTGCGTTTATATTATTACAAAAACAAACGTGACCTGACAGAACATTTCGCCTGCGAAGGAACAAACTTTTTCTGCATAGAAAGTTTTTTCAGACAAAAACCAACTCGACTTATGATTGAAGCACTGGAAAACAGTATTGTTTACGGTTTGCCGTATGACGAGCTTATGGAACTGATAAAAGAGAATTATGAAATAGAGGTGATGTATCGCAGGATGATTGAAGAATCCCTGATTCTTTCACAACAAAAGGCTGATATGCTAAGATTTGAATCAGCAAATGAAAGATACTGCCGCTTGCTTAAGGAGCATCCGGAAATTATCCAAAGAGCTCCGCTTTCACATATAGCATCATATCTTCTTATGACACCGGAAACATTAAGCCGTGTCAGAGCAAGCCTACTTTAAATTTTGACAAATATCAATAAACTTTGATACATCAGTAAAATTGATATACATCAAACGACATTTGAAATAAAAGAATTTACTTTGTAGTCGAAAATAGAACTATGAAAAAGTATTATTAAAAAGTTATATTGTTTGAGACAATATATTTTTATAGGTGTTGGTAAAAAGGTAAAATGATTTAGGTTGTTTTTTATGATAACAAAGGACAATGATTACAAACTTTGTCCTTTGTTATTTTTTTATGCCTGATTCTAATTTACACAAGCTAAACTTTCAGTTGGCAATTTGGCAAAGGAAACTGATTGACAAGATAAATAACAGCTCAAAAATATATACGGACCCACACTTTCGTCGGTCCGTATATATTTTTAAATTAATACGGCCCGACGGAAACGTAGGTTCGGATGTATTTTCTGCTAAAAACTTCCAAACAAATTAATGATTTTCTATAGAACAAACACTTTTAATGTCCTTATTAAAAACTTTACATTATATTTGTATGCATTATAAATCAAAAAATACCGTGATGAAAACAAAACAAGAATTATTGAATATCCTTTCACAATTTGAATTAACTGAAAAGGTTGTTGATGCTGAACCTTTTGGTAACGGACATATCAATGACACTCTGAAAGTAACAAACGAAAAAGGAGAAATCAAATATGTTTTGCAGCGTATCAATCATTTGATATTTACAAATGTTGAAATGCTTCAGAACAATGTGCAAACTGTTACTACACATATCAGAAAGAAGTTAGAAGCCAAAGGTGTTGATGATATTGACCGCAAAGTCCTTACTTTCATACCTTCAAAAGATGGTAAATCTTATTATTTTGACGGCGACAGCTATTGGAGAGTTTGTCTTTTCATTCCAAGAAGTGTAAGCTACGAAGAAGTTACTCCGGAATTATCATACGAAGCAGGAAAAGCTTTCGGTGAATTCCAGGCAATGCTTGCAGACCTTCCGGAAGGAGCGCTGGGCGAAACTATTCCAAACTTCCATAATATGGAGTTCCGTCTTCAGCAATTCCGTGAAGCTATAGCTGAAAATAAGGCTGGACGATTGGATGAAGTAAAGGAGCTTGTTGATGAAATTGAAAAGCGAGCTGAAGCAATGTGCATTCAGGAACGCCTTTATCGTGAAGGAAAACTTAAGAAACGTACTAATCACTGCGATACTAAAGTCAACAATATATTATTCGACGCTGACGAGAAAAAAGTATTGTGCGTAATTGACCTTGATACCGTTATGCCAGGTTTCGTTCTGTCCGACATTGGAGATTTTATAAGAACTGCCGGAAATACAGGTGCAGAAGATGACAAGAACCTTGATAATGTAGGATTGAATATGCCTATTTTTGAAGCATACACAAAAGGTTATATGGAAACAGCGAAAGCATTCCTTACTCCCGAGGAAATCAAGTTATTGCCTTATGGCGGACGACTTCTGACTTATATGCAGACTGTCCGCTTCCTTACTGATTATATCAACGGCGATACTTATTATAAAATCCATTACCCGGAACATAATCTGGTAAGAACACGCGCTCAGTTCAAACATTTACAGAGTTTGGAAGAAAATGCTGCTGCAATGGACGAATTCATGAAACAGTGGCTATAACTCCACAAGTTATAGCACGTGCAAAACTTTAGTTATTAACTATCTAAAATCATTACTAGTATGAAACACGAACTTATAAAGCTTCCTTATGAAGCTAACGCTCTTGAGCCTGTCATTTCCCAAAAGACAATTGAGTTTCATCATGGCAAGCATCTTCAGGCTTATGTAAATAATCTGAACAATCTGATTGCTGGAACTAAATATGAGAATATGAGTCTTGAGGATATTGTAAAAGATTCAGAAGGTGGTATTTTCAATAATGCGGGACAAATTCTGAATCATAATATGTATTTCCAGCAATTCTCGCCAGACGTAAACGGAAGACCTGACGAAATCCTGCTGGAAGCTATTCAGGCAGAATGGCAAACATTTGAAAACTTCCAGAAAGAATTCAATGCTGCAGCTGCAAGTCTGTTCGGTTCCGGCTGGGTGTGGCTCGCTGCTGATAAAAACAAAAAACTTAGCATACAGAAAGAAAGCAATGCAGGAAATCCTTTGACTAAAGGATTACAGCCAATCCTCTGTTTCGATGTTTGGGAACATGCATATTATCTCGACTACCAGAACAGAAGAGCTGACCATATTGCCGCTCTTTGGAATATTATAGACTGGAATGTAATAGAAGAAAGATTCAGAAGCTAATTATTTACTTCAGTTTATTCAGGAAATCTTCCATATATGTTCGTCCAATCGGAACACAAACTCCTTTCCAAGAGAGTTGTATCTGGTTGGACGAATAACTTAATATAGCTTTCTTTGCCACTATATATGATTTATGAACCCGTATGAAAAGTCCTTTCGGAAGCATATTAAATATAGACTTCATGCTGGTTCTCGACAAAACATAACTGCCACTGCTACGTCTGTAAATCTTAGTGTAGTTTTCCATTGCTTCAATATAAATAATATCATCAACCGGAATAACAACATTATTGTACTCCTGCTTCACTACTATTGTTTCCTGAGGATGGGTTTTCTGAACTTTGCTTTCCATCGCCTCAATCCTCCTCAAAGCTTTATCCACAGCCTTTTCAAAACGCTCATAAGCAAATGGCTTATGCAGAAAGTCAACTGCGTCAAGATTGAATCCTTCGAGAGCAAATGAAGCATGTGCTGTTGTGAATATAAACACACATTCTTTTGGAAGAATATTTGCAATTTCCAATCCGCTGATACTGTTCATCTGAATATCCAGAAAAACCAAATTGGGTTTCTGAAGGATAATTTCCTCCAGACCAATGCGAGGCTCACAATACGTCTGCAGCTCCATTCCGCCTTTGCGGTTGCAGAAACTGCGTATAATGGTGAGAGCTAAAGGCTCGTCATCAATAGCTATACAGGAAATATTTCTCATAATATTCTTCTATATTCTGTTTTTACTTTATAATAGGTTTATAACCAATCTTGTCTCATACAATTCTCCATTATATCCGGCAGATAATTTGAACTTATCCGGATAAAGAAGTTCCAGGCGTTTACGGCAATTCTCAATTCCTACAGCAGATACAATATCATTTCTGTCACGCATAATCTTGTTTTTGGTTTCAAAATCCAAAACGCCATTACTAACTTTTATTCTTACGGTGATACAGCAATCCTCATCTGACGAGGCTCCATATTTGAAAGCATTTTCCACAAATGTTATCAGAATCATCGGCGGAATCATCATTTTGTCGTTATCTATTTCAGAAACAAAGTCTATTGTTGTATGATGATTAAGGCGAAGCTTCTGCAAATCCACATATTGCCTGATATAATTTATCTCACTGCCAATATCTATGTAATCCGAAGTTGCCTGAGAATACATATACTTTAGAATATTGGAGAATTTAATGAAAGCTGTTTCCGTATGTTCCGATTGTGATATTACCAAAGCATAAAGCGAATTCAGTGTATTAAAAAGGAAATGAGGATTAATCTGGGATTTATATAACGACAATTCTGCCTTGTCTTTCTCAGCTTCAATTTCGTGTTTGGAAATTATCTGCCTGAACAGTTCGAACAACAGTTCGATTGCCAAGGAAAAGCCGGTTACAACCCAAAAGAAAAACCAGACCGTTTGTGAACGCAAATGCTGCCTGGTTGTTTGTGGTAAAGGCGACCGTGATGAATTTTCGGTAAAAGGAACTAGACTGACAAGTTCCGTTGCGAGTAAAAGAACAATTATTATCGCACAAACCTCCCAATATTTCTTATGCATAACCAAAGATGGAATCTTCACTTTTCTATATACAAAATACAATATATAAAGATATGCGATAAGTATGAGTAGGAATGTTGTCTGATAAACAATCCATTTGTCAACCGGCAAAATCATTATCAGCATTGGCAGGAATACCAAGCAAAATAACAAGTCAATATATAGAGTTATCTTATTCTGTTTCATATCACAAAAATACAGTAATACCAGCATTTTGACAAACTTATGTTATTCCGTATATCATCACTTTCACGTCGTTTGTCAACACTAATTTCATACTAAGCATTTAGTCTGTATAGATTTGTAGAAAATACTCGATAAACATGAAATATCTAACTTTTTTATGCATTCTTTCTTTGGCTCTTGCCGGTTGTAAACAAAACAAGGGAAACACGCAAGATGCACAATACCAGACAATGACTGTTGAAGCAAGTGACCGTTTGCTGAATTCGGAATTTGCAGCAGCCATAAGTGGAAAACAGTATGTTGAAATACGTCCTCAGGTTAGTGGAACAATAACCAGGATTTGTATAAACGAAGGTGATTTGGTGAAAAAAGGACAACTTCTGTTTGTAATAGATCAGGTTCCGTATAAAGCAGCCCTCGAAACTGCCATAGCCAATGTGAAAATGGCTGAAGCCAAACTGGAAACAGCAAAGCTCACAGCGGACAGTAAAAAAGAACTTTTCAAAGAAAATGTGGTTTCTGAATTTGACTTGAAAACAGCGCAAAACGCATATCTGGAAGCTGAAGCTTACTTGGCACAGAAAAAAGCAGAAGAAGTAAACGCCAGAAATAATCTTTCTTATACTGAAGTTAAAAGTCCTGTTGACGGATTTGCAAGTATGATTCCTTATCGTGTAGGCGCACTTGTGAGCAGCAGTATTGCTGAACCGCTGGTTACAGTTTCAGACGACAGCAACGTGAATGTTTATTTTTCCATGGCAGAGAATCAGATTCTGGACATTTTGCAGCAATATGGCTCTTTGCATAAAGCTATAGAAAATCTGCCGGAAGTAAGTCTTAAGCTCAGCAACGGAAAAGAATATAATCTGAAAGGACGAATCGACGCAATCAGCGGAACAATAGATGAATCAACCGGAGCTGTAAGCATAAGAGCCACTTTCCCTAATCCCAATGGTTTGTTAAGAAACGGTGCTAGCGGAACTGTGTTGCTTCCATACGAACGTAAAGGTTGTATTGTAATTCCCCAAACAGCAACATATGAAATACAAAACAAGACATTTGTATTCAAAGTTGTTGACGGTTATGCAAAATCAACTGACATTGAAGTATTCCACCTCAACAATGGCACAGAATATATCGTTGAGTCCGGACTGCAGCCTGGAGAAGAAATCATTTCAGAAGGCGCAGGTCTGATAAGTGATGGAACAAAGGTTAAATAACAGAAAAAACATCTTATATGAAAATACAGACATTTATTGACCGTCCTATTTTTGCCGGAGTAATTTCTGTTACAATTATAATAATTGGTCTGATAGGTCTTTCACAGCTTCCTATCGAACAATTCCCAGAAATTGCTCCGCCTACAGTAAAAGTTTCAGCAACATACACAGGAGCAAATGCTGAAACAGTAATGAAGAGTGTCAATGTTCCTTTGGAAGAAGCTATAAACGGTGTTGAAAATATGTCGTATATGGTTTCAACTGCAGCTAACACAGGAACTGCCAGTATAACTGTTTATTTCAGACAGGGAACTGATGCCGATATGGCTTTGGTTAACGTGCAGAACAGAATTGCTACGGCACAAGGACTCCTTCCTGCCGAGGTAACAAAAACCGGTATTACTGTCAGAAAAAGGCAGACCAGTAATATCAAATCACTTGCGCTTTATAGTCCGGACGGCTCGTTCGACGAAAGTTTCCTGAACAATTACCTGAAGATAAACATCGAACCTAGATTGTCCCGAATTCCCGGTGTCGGTGAAGTTAACGTAATGGGGTCCGACTATTCGCTCCGAATTTGGCTGAATCCGCTTAAAATGGCAAGATATGGTTTGGTGCCTAGTGACATAACACAAGTTCTGGACGAACAGAACGTGGAAGCTCCAACAGGTACATTCGGGGCTGACTCAGAAAATACATTCCAATATGTACTGAAATACCGCGGCCGCTATGAAGAAGAAAAGGACTACGAAAACCTTGTGGTCCGCTCTTTGCCTAACGGCGAAATCCTAAGACTTAAAGATATTGCACGAATAGAGTTAGGCTCAATGAGCTACACATACATCGGCGAAGTAAACGGTCTTCCCGGCGCAAACTGTATGATAGCACAGACATCAGGCTCAAATGCGAATGAAATTATCAAGCAGATTGACAGCGAAGCAGAGAAAATCAAAGAAACTCTTCCAAAAGGAATGGAGTTGGTGGACTTGATGAGTTCGAAAGACTTCCTGGATGCTTCTATCAAGAATGTAGTAAAAACTTTGATTGAAGCTATTATCCTTGTTGTTCTTGTTGTTTATGTTTTCCTGCAGAGTCTGCGTTCAAGTATTATACCGACTATTGCAATTATCGTAAGTCTTATCGGAACATTCGCCTTCCTTTATGCAGCCGGCTTCAGTTTGAACATGCTGACGCTCTTTGCACTTGTTCTTGTAATCGGAACGGTGGTTGACGATGCCATCGTTGTGGTGGAAGCCGTTCAGGCTAAATTCGACGAAGGATATGTTTCTTCTTATCATGCCACAATTGATGCTATGGACAATATTACCTCTGCATTGATTACAACTACATTCGTTTTCATGGCTGTGTTTATTCCGGTATGTTTCATTGGTGGAACAACAGGTACATTCTACACGCAATTCGGTCTGACAATGGCTGTTGCCGTTGCCATATCGGCACTCAACGCTCTTACGTTCTCTCCTGCCCTGTGTGCTTTGATTATGACTCCACACACAACCGGCGAAAATGGAGAAAAGATGAGTTTCTCTTCACGATTCCACGTTGCATTTGACGCATCATTCCAGAGAATGGTGAATAAATACAAATTCGGCGTTTTCTTCTTCCTGAAAAGAAAATGGCTTGCCGGTGCATTGCTTGTTGTTGCATTCTCAGGTTTGTTTGTTCTGATGAAAACAACCAAGACTGGTCTTGTTCCTCAGGAAGATATGGGAACTATATTCATGAACGTACAAACACCTCCGGGAAGTAACCTTAGCGAAACAAAGCGTGTAATGGATATGGTTGAAAAACGTATCAAAGACATAGAGGAAATAAAAATGTATTCCAAAGTAACCGGTAACAGTATTATTAACGGACAAGGTGCATCAAACGGACAGTTTATCATAAGACTGAAAGACTGGTCGGAACGTGAAGGAAAAGAACACGACATAAATGCCGTCATAAATAAAATCTACAGTCTGACCGACGATATCAAAGGCGCCACAATCCGAGCATTCGGCCAGCCGATGATTTCTGGTTATGGTGTAAGTAACGGTTTCGAATTATATGTTCAGGACCAGAAAGGTGGAAGTATAGAAGATTTGCTGAAATACACCAGAAATATGATTGACGCAATGAACAAACGTCCGGAAATATCCAAAGCTTATACATCATTCGACACTAAATACCCTCAATATATGGTGGAAGTAGATGCTGCTCTATGTAAAAGGAACAACGTCTCTCCATCGGATGTTTTATCAACTCTTTCCGGATATATTGGCGGAAACTATGCGTCCAACATGAACCGATTCTCAAAGCTGTATCGTGTGATGATTCAGGCTTCGCCGGAATTCCGCCTCGACAAGGAATCATTGAACAATATCTTTGTCAGAACATCAGACGGCGAAATGTCACCAATCGGACAATATCTGAAACTAACCAGAGTTTACGGTTCCGAAATTCTTACACGATTCAACCTGTTCTCCGCAATATCAGTCAACGGAGTGCCGGCAGACGGATACAGTTCCGGTCAGGCTATTCAGGCAATCCGTGAAGTTGCGAAACAAACCTTGCCGTCAGGCTATGGATATGAATTCGGCGGTATGTCGCGCGAGGAAGCATCAACAGGAAATATGGCTGCATTGGTGTTCTTCGTTTGTGTTGTTTTCATTTACCTAATTCTTTGTGCGCTCTACGAAAGTATGTTCATTCCAATGGCTGTGATTCTTTCCGTTCCTTTCGGATTGGCAGGAAGCTTCTTATTTGCCAAGATATTCGGATTGGAAAACAACATTTACATGCAGACAGGTTTGATTATGCTGATAGGTTTGCTTTCAAAAACTGCAATTCTTCTGACCGAATATGCATCTGAGAGAAGAAAGCACGGAATGAGCATTGCGCAAGCCGCCCTTTCTGCTGCTAAAGTTCGTCTTCGTCCGATTCTTATGACTTCATTGACTATGATTTTCGGTCTTCTGCCAATGATGTTTGCAACCGGTGTCGGCGCAAACGGTAACATATCGCTCGGTGTCGGAACTGTTGGAGGTATGCTTATCGGAACTATTGCCCTGCTGTTCATCGTTCCGGTTCTTTTCACCATTTTCCAATATTTGCAGGAAAAGCTGATGCCGGAAAGGAATACACAACAACCAATAAAAAAGTAATGAATATGAAAAACGTAATCAGTTCCATCATAATCCTTGCGTTTGCAATGTCTGCCGGAAGTTGCCATATTTACCAGTCATACAAACGTCCGGAAATGTCCGTGGATAACGGACTTTTCCGCCAGGGCGAGGCAAGCGCTGACACTGTTTCAATAGCTACAGTATCGTGGAAAGAGTTTTTCGCCGACGAAAAACTCAAAACTCTGATCCAAACCGGGCTTGAAAACAACACAGACCTGCAAATAGCTCATCTCAGAATAAATGAGGCAGAAGCTGTATTGATGGCGGCAAATCTGTCTTTTCTCCCGTCAGTTTTCTTCAATCCGGACGCGTCGATAACTCATTCGAAAGCTAGCGGGACAGAAAAATCATACACCTTGGCAGGTTCTGCCAGTTGGGAAATTGATTTATTCGGGAAATTGAGAAATGCACGAAAAGGTTCAGAAGCCGCTCTTTATCAAAGCAAGGCATACAGTCAGGCTGTGCGCGCACAATTGATTGCTACAATTGCCAACAGCTATTACACACTTCTTATGCTCGACGAGCAATTAAGTATCAGCCAGCGTACTTCCGAAAACTGGGGCAGCTATTTGCATACTTTGAATACTTTGAAGAAAAACGGAACTGTAAACCAGGCTGAGATTTCGCAAGCCGAAGCCAGCAAACTGCAAACCGATGCTTCTGTTCTGAGCATCCGCCAGCAAATACAATCGGTAGAAAACAGTTTGTCCGTATTATTGGGAAATTCTCCGGGAGAAATATACCGCAATACTTTGTCGGAACAGAAATTCCCTGTAGAAATGTCAACAGGCGTTCCTTTGGACTTGCTCAGGAATCGTCCGGATATAATCGAGGCTGAATGGGCTTTGGCTCAAGCTTATTACACTACAAATGAAGCTAGGGCTGCTTTTTATCCTTCCATTACATTAAGCGGTTCTGCCGGGTGGACCGACGGAAGCGGATTGGCAATAGCAAATCCAGGCGGGTGGCTGTTCAGTGCTGTTGGCTCACTCCTGCAACCTTTATTTAACAAAGGCCAGAACATTGCCCAGCTGAAAATAAGCAAAGCTCAGCAGGAAGAAGCTCTGCTGACATTCAAGCAAAGCATCCTTAATGCCGGAGCTGAAGTAAACGATGCTCTTACGCAATGGCAGACTGCACAGAAAAGGTTTGAACTTGACTGTCAGCAAATCAAATCATTGCAGACAACCGAAAAAAGTACAAAACTATTAATGGAACATGGATCCACCAATTATCTGGAAGTCCTCATCGCACAGCGTAGTCTGTTACAAGCTGAACTTACAAGAGCTGAAGACAAGTTCAATGAAATCCAAGGTATAATTAATCTATATCATGCCTTGGGTGGAGGAAATTCCTGAAAATATTTTTGAGTTTGCAGCAGCGGCTACATACTCAGATTTTCTCTCTCTCTCTAAATTAAATTCTGAAGCTGCCGGTCTCTCCTTTCTAAACTATTACCAACATAAGTGTTTATTTTAATAATGTTTCATACCTGAGAGCCGACAGCTTCTTCTTTATATTTCCTGAATATTCCCAACTGACACAAAACTTTTCCAGCAATATATCAATCACTGGAAATATTTTTCCAAACAAAAACATGCGGTTGGAAAAATATTTTCTTTCAAGTCCAAAATATTCCTTTTTCAGACTAAAAAATATTATTGCTTTTCAAATTAAAAGGCTTAATTTTGAAACTTACTACAACAATCCTACATATAAGGATAAAACGTTGCATACACATTATTCTACGGGATAAAACATAAATCTTGAAAAATACTACAAACATAACCTTGAGAAATGGAACAACAGATTTATAATACATTAATAATTGCCATGCCAATACTGGCAGTGATAGTTTTCATTGCCTTGTTTTTCATCAAAGCAGGATATGGAATTTTCCAGAACAAAAGTTGGGGAATAAGCATAAACAACCGTTTGGGATGGATTATCATGGAATGTCCGGTGTTTTTTGTAATGCTTTATCTTTGGATTACAGGAAACGAACCATTAAAGCCTATATTGCTAACTTTCTTTTTACTTTTTGAGCTCCACTATTTCCAGCGTACATTCATATTCCCATTCCTTATGAACGGGAAAAGCCGTATGCCGCTCAGCATAATAGGATGCGGAGTTCTTTTCAACGTAATCAACGGATATATGCAGGGAGAATGGTTGTTCCATCTCGCTCCCGAAGGATTTTACACAGATGAATGGTTTGCTTCGCCGGCTTTTATTTGTGGAGTTATTGTTTTCTTTGCCGGTATGTCCATAAATCTGCACTCGGACCATGTTATCAGACATTTGCGTCCAAAGGGCGACACCAGACATTATCTTCCGCAAAAAGGATTCTACAAATACGTGACATCGGCTAATTATTTCGGCGAACTGGTTGAATGGACAGGATTCGCCATCCTGACACAGTCAACTGCAGCATGGATTTTCGTCTTGTGGACATTTGCAAATCTTGCTCCACGAGCTTATAAAATAAAAGAAAAATATATAAAGGAATTTGGAGCTGATGCCGTTGGAAAAAGAAAATGTCTTATTCCTTTTATATACTGAAAACAAATAAAATATTATACTCGATATGAAACAGTCTGTTCTTTTTACGCCGGCTAGCATCGGACCTGTCACACTGCGCAACAGGACAATCCGTTCTGCAGCCTTCGAAAGTATGTGTCCGGGAAATTCTCCTTCAGAGGAGTTATTGAACTATCACCATTCTGTTGCTGCCGGAGGAATAGGGATGACAACAGTAGCTTATGCTGCCGTTACCAGAAGCGGTCTTTCGTTCGACAAGCAGCTTTGGATGAGAAAAGAAATTGTTCCAGGACTGAGAAAAGTTACAGATGCCATACATAAGGAAGGAGCTGCTGCCAGCATTCAGTTGGGTCACTGCGGGAACATGTCTCACAAAAGTATCTGTGGCGAAACGCCTGTTGGAGCTTGCACGGGATTCAACCTCTACTCTCCTACCTTTGTAAGAGGATTGAGAAAAGACGAACTTCCGGCAATGGCTAAAGCATACGGCGACTCTGTCAGACTGGCTAGAGAATCCGGATTCGACGCTGTTGAAATCCATGCCGGACATGGTTATCTGATAAGCCAGTTCCTGTCACCATATACAAATCACAGAAAAGACGAATATGGCGGCAGCCTCAGTAACAGAATGAGATTCATGGACCAGGTAATGGACGAAGTGATGAAAGCTGCCGGCAACGACATGGCTGTTCTGGTGAAAATGAATATGCGCGACGGATTCAAGGGCGGAATGGAAATTGACGAAAGTATTGAAGTGGCAAAACGTCTGAAAGAAGACGGCGCGCAGGCTTTGGTGCTGAGCGGAGGATTTGTGAGCAAGGCTCCTATGTATGTAATGCGCGGAGCTATGCCAATACGTACGCTCACTCATTATATGGATTGCTGGTGGCTCAAGCTGGGAGTTCGCCTTGCCGGAAGGATGATGATTCCTACTGTTCCGTTCAAAGAAGCATATTTCCTCGAAGATGCTCTGAAATTCAGGGAAGTTATCAAAGATATTCCACTTGTTTATGTTGGTGGTTTGGTGTCAAGAAGCAAAATTGACGAAGTTCTTGACAAAGGCTTTGAATTTGTGCAAATGGGACGTGCAGTGCTTAACGAACCGGGATTCGTAAACCGTATGATGAAGGAAGAGAATGCACGTTGCAACTGCAAACACAGCAACTATTGCATAGGCAGAATGTATTCCTTGAATATGGCTTGTCATCAGCATTTGAATGAGCCTTTGCCTAAGTTTATTGAAAAGGAAATTGAGGAATTGGAGAAAAAATAATACAGGAAAGAAAATGAATAAAATTGCTGTCATAACCGGCGCTGACGGAGGAATGGGTTCTGAAATAACCCGTGAAGTCGCAGCTGCCGGATATAAAACCATAATGCTCTGCCAGACAAAGGAAAAAGGAGAAGAAAGAAAAAGACAAATAATAGAAAAAACTGGTAATAACGACATTGAAGTAAAGCAAATTGACCTTTCGTCGATGAGCAGTATCTCAAAACTATGTGACGAATTGCTCAAGGAATTACCGTCAATTGATTTGCTTATGAACAATGCCGGAACGATGTGTACTCATTTCAAACAAACCGAAGAAGGATTTGAATACACTGTTGCGGTAAATTATCTTGCTCCGTTCCTTCTTTCAAACAAGCTTGTTCCTCTGATGCACAAAGGAAGTCGCATTGTAAATATGGTTTCATGTACTTACAAAATCGGAAAAGTAGGTGAAAAATTCTTTACTCACGGACGTGACAGCAAGAGTTTTTGGAGAATTCCTATTTACAGCAACACTAAATATGCCTTGTGGATGTTCACTTATGAGCTTTCGCAAAGACTGAAAGACAGAGGAATATCAGTTAATGCTGCCGACCCGGGAATAGTTTCCACAAATATTATAAGAATGGATATGTGGTTTGATTTCCTGACAGACATTATTTATCGTCCGCTGATAAGAACTCCTCGCCAAGGAGCAGACACGGCAATTCATCTTTTGCTGGACAAATGTTACGAAGGTACAACAGGAGAAATGTTTGCTTCAAACAAACAGAAAACTTTGAAATCTTGTTTCAAGAACAGAGATACAAGTTCTAAATTATGGAGCAAAACAGAAGAAATGCTGAGTAAATTCCTAAAATAATTCTATTAAAGGACATTTATTATCATTGGCAATATAAGACAAAGCAAATCTCTAATATTCAAATTCTAAACCAACAAAATGCGTAGTCAAATGGTAATATTTAAGCATTTTCACAGTAACAATATTTCAAAAAAACTATTGTCAGCTATTGCATATTAAAAAATATTGCCTACCTTTGCACCCGCAATCGAGAGAGATTGATTAACAAAAAAACAATGCCTCTTTAGCTCAGTTGGCCAGAGCACGTGATTTGTAATCTCGGGGTCGTTGGTTCGAATCCGACAAGAGGCTCAAAAGGTTTTAAGTTTATTAGTTTATAAGTTAATTAGTTTTTTAGTTTAAAACTTAGAAACTCAGGAACTCAAAAACTTAAATCAGGGCAGTTACCAGAGTGGCCAAATGGGGCTGACTGTAACTCAGCTGGCTTACGCCTTCGGTGGTTCGAATCCATCACTGCCCACACATTTTTCATAACGTATAAATATTGCCTCTTTAGCTCAGTTGGCCAGAGCACGTGATTTGTAATCTCGGGGTCGTTGGTTCGAATCCGACAAGAGGCTCAAAAGAGAATCTGCTGTGAAGCAGGTTCTCTTTTTGTTTATAAATACCAAAATCCATCAACCGTTTTGTCTATATTTCAATCATAAGTAACTGTTCAATACTAATTTTATATTTATCCGTATAACTTATGGAGTTAGAGTAGTTAATAGGAGTAATAGGAGTAATAGAAGTTAAAGGCCAATACTATTAGTATCTGGAATCTATCGGCTTTTAACTTCCTGCGAAGCTTTAACTTCCTGTAACTCCTTGTAACTCCTGTAAGAGAGAACTCATATAAACTTCTCATATAAAAATAATTCTGAACTCCCACTTAATAATATTCCATTACATCATTCAAAAATATTTCCAAACAATAAAGCAAGCGCATAATTATCCTTATCTTTACGGCAACAAAAAAGAAAAGTTAACAGAAGATGATAAACGAAAGTTTAATTGATGACTTCCGAATTAAATGGAATAGAATACAAACAGCTCTGAAAGAAGTAAATGCAGACGGATGCTTATTGTCTGCAGGTGTCAATTTATTCTACGTAACCGGACAAATGTATAATGGTTACTTCTATCTTCCTGTAGAAGGAGAACCATGGTTATTTATTAAACGTCCGAATGACCTTAAAGGAAATAATTTAGTTTATATCCGCAAGCCAGAACAACTTCCGGAAATGTTTGAAAAATATGGAATAAAACTACCGGAAAAACTTCTTCTTGAAGCCGATGAACTAACTTACTCAGAATATACTAGGTTGCAAAATATCTTCAATCCTCGAGAAACAGGAAACGCTACAAGCCTGATGCGAAATATCCGAAGAGTTAAAACTCCACATGAAATTTCCCAAACAAGAATATCCGCCGCAAAACATGCTGCAACTTACAGAGAAATCCCTAACTGCTTCAAGCCTGGAATGACTGACCTGGAATTCCAGTTTGAGATAGAACATTGCATGAGAAAGAATGGTTCTATTGGATTATTCCGTGCTTTCGGTGCAAATATGGATATATTTATGGGAAGTCTTCTTGCCGGAGAAAACGCGGAAGCTCCTTCCCCATTCGACTTTGCTCTTGGTGGAGCCGGAGTTGACATTTCATGTCCTTTGGGCGCAAACGGAACTCTGCTTAAAGAAGGAACGGCCATAATGGTGGATATGGCAGGAAACTATACTGCATATATGACTGATATGACTCGAGTTTTTTCTGTTGGAAAACTTACTGAACTGGCATATAAAGCTCATAAGGTTGCATTGGAAATTCAGGAAGAAATAGCATCGGCAACTCGTCCGGGCGCCCTTTGTTCCGAATTATACAATATTGCGGCAAGAATAGTAGAGAAAGAGAAGCTTGAAGCTTATTTCATGGGCACCAAACAGCAGGCAAAATTCGTAGGCCACGGAATAGGATTACAAATCAATGAGCTTCCTGTTCTCACACCTCGCTCAAAGGAAATCCTTGAAGAAAATATGATTTTCGCCTTGGAACCTAAGTTTGTTATTCCCGGAGTCGGTGCCGTAGGAATAGAAAACAGTTTTCTTGTTACAGCAAACGGTTCAGAAAAGCTGACTGTTTTCCCTGAGGAAATCCATATGTTATAAGACAAATACGTATTCTAAACATTAAACAATAATATAACGATTAATTGAGTATGAAAAGAATTCTTCTTCTATTAGCATTATTGGCTATTGTGTCAATGCCATCAAATGCTATCAAGCCGGAAGATGTAAAGCCGGTAAAGAATGTAATAGTATTAATTCCGGATGGAACTTCTCTGTCATCTGTTTCTTTGGCGAGATGGATTCAATGGTATGAAAATCCGGACAAGCCAAATCTGAATATCGACCCTTATATTTGCGGTACTGTAAGAACTCATTCATCCAATGCTCCTATTGGTGATTCTGCTCCTACAACATCTTGCTATATGAGCGGTTATCCTAGCAGAACCGGTTATGTTTCAACTTATCCGGTAGCAGACCCAGGAAATGATATTTATCCTATGGATTCAAGTAGAGCTTATCAGCCGTTGACTACTGTATTGGAAGCAGCAAAAATACTGAAAGGGAAATCAACAGGACTTGTGTTTACTTGCGAGTTCCCGCATGCAACACCTGCCGATTGCTCCGCTCACAGCTACAACCGCGGACGTTACGATTGGATTTCACGCCAAATGGCTCACAATGACTTAAACGTGGTTATCGGTGGAGGAACAAGTTTGCTGCCTGAAGAATGCGAATCTTATCTGAAATCAAACGGATATTCCGTATATAAAGATAATCTTAAAGGTATGCGTTCGGACAAGAACGACAAAATGTGGGCTTTATTTGGTGAAAAAGAAATGAGCTATGATATTGACCGTAATCCAGATGAACAACCTTCAATCGAGGAAATGACAAAAACTGCTATTGAAAAGTTGTCAAAGAACGAGAACGGTTTCTTCCTGATGGTTGAAGGAAGTAAAGTTGACTGGGCTGCACATGCTAATGACCCTGTAGGTATTGTATCAGACCTGTTAGCTTTCGACCGTGCTTGCGGAGTTGCTCTCGAATTTGCTCGCCAGAATAAAGAAACAGCCGTAGTAATTATGCCTGACCACGGAAACAGCGGTTTGAGCATCGGACGTAGTAGCTGTAAAGGATATGACAAACTAACAAAAGAACAGTTGTTTCACCAACTATCTTTATTCAAACTTACAGCTGATGGCTTGGCAAAGAAAGTAAACAGTGTGCCAAACTCTGAAGTT
This sequence comes from Parabacteroides sp., assembly GCA_034091205.1. Classification (GTDB taxonomy): domain Bacteria; phylum Bacteroidota; class Bacteroidia; order Bacteroidales; family Tannerellaceae; genus Parabacteroides. The sequence continues at coordinate 27,877 of JAXDRC010000023.1, forward strand.
CAGGAAGTTTTCAGAGAATATGCAGGTTTTGAGTTGACAGAACAGGAACTGAACGCATTGAATCATTGCAAAGACTATAAGAACAGTCCTATTCCTGAAAATGAAAGGGGCAATGAATCATTATCTTCTTTGTATAGCGATGCTTTGAATGGTTTTATGGCTAAAATAATCACAGAACGTTCATGCATAGGATTCACAACAGGCGGACACACTGGTGAAGAAGTTTTCCTGGCCGCTTATCATCCGGAAAATACTCTTCCAATTGGTATGAACACAAATATCGAAATAAATGCTTATTTATGCGCATTGTTCGGATTTGACAGAAACAAACTTGACGAACTTAGCAACAAGAATTTTGCTAAACACAGCGAAGTGTTCAAAGATTTCAAATATGAAATTGTTCCTGCTAAAGACGAAAAGTCTTTCCCTACTCTTGTTGTAAAGAACAAGAAAAAACAACTTACTATTAATCCTTTCACAAACATTGTGAAAGTTGGCAAGAAAGGTAATGAAGAAATTCGTCTTAATTCTGTCATTGTTTATGTTGACAAGAACAACACATTCTATTTACCACAGGAACTTAGTTCTTATTTGAATAAATAATTGATTATTCATCATATTCAAGTTCCGCAAGCTCAACTTAGAGGAGTTATTTGAAGTTATGGCTCTGTTTCGCATAGCCTGGAAGTTAAATGCCAATATAATACAGACAAATAGTATTGACCTTTAACTCCCGTAACTTCTTTAACTCCTTTTTAACTTCTGTAATTTCATGAATTATATCCCTATCGAAACTTTATGGTTATAATCTAACATAACAATTACTGCTATATGAATAAAATAGTCATAGCTATTGATTCTTTCAAAGGTTCATTGTCTTCAGCAGAACTTGGGAAAGCAGTGGAAAAAGGCATTCATAATATATATCCTGAATGTAATACTGTTGTTCTACCTGTTGCAGACGGCGGTGAAGGCACAGTTGAATCACTGATGACACACAGCGACGGACATATTGTTGATGTGAAAGTTCACAATCCATTGGGAGAAATAATCAATACCCAATATGGAATAAGTAACGATACGGCATTCATGGAAATGGCTGCTGCAAGCGGTTTGTCGCTGATTCCATATAAGCCGGGAAATGTTATGTTGACCAATACTTATGGAACAGGAGAAATGATTCTTGATGCCATAAAAAAAGGTTGTAAGAATTTTATTATAGGAATTGGAGGAAGTGCAACAAATGATGCCGGATTAGGAATGTTGCAAGCTCTAGGATTCAGAATCATTGATAAGAAAGGTAACAATATCAATATTTCCGGTAATAATCTCACTACAGTACATCATATTGATTCTTCAAATATTGATAAAGCTATTAAAGAATGCTCATTCAATATTATTACAGACGTTAAGAATCCTTTTTATGGAGAAAACGGAGCTGCATATATTTTCGCGCCGCAAAAAGGAGCAAATCCGGAAATAGTAAAACATTTGGATGACGGACTGCAAAACATAGCTTCCATTATCAAGAAAGAAAAAGGAATAGACATACAGAAAGTTGAAGGAAGCGGTGCCGCCGGCGGTTTGGGAGGAATTTTCCATTCTTACCTTAATGCAAATCTTACATCCGGTATAGAATTCATTCTGCAATTCAAGAACTTTGATTCCATTATCCAAAATGCAGATTTGATTATAACCGGAGAAGGAAAACTTGACAAACAGACAAAATCTGGAAAAGCCATCAGCGGAATAATAAACCATGCCAACAAATTCAACATTCCTGTTATAGCTTTATCCGGGAACACAGAAGAAGCAGACCAACAAATATTGGAACAAGGCCTGACTGCATATTGGAGTATACATAAATCACCCGTAGAAATTGAAAAAGCTATGGATTGTGAATATACTGCAAAACATATACAAGATACAACAGAGCAAATTATGAGATTCCATAAAGCTTTTGTTACAAAAAGCCTATAAAATGCGGGAAACACATTAAATATATATCCTATATAATATAAATAACAAAAAAACTCGCCATAAGGTTTTGGGAATAAAATATAATTTCTAACTTTATGGACACATAACAAATATCAATTTATAAAACCATGAAAAAAATAGTATTATTAGTGGCATTCTGCCTTGGAATTGGAAGTGCATTTGCACAGGATATTGAGAAGTTGAAAGCAGATGGTGACGCTGCATTGAATGCAAAAAACTACACTGAAGCTTTAGCCAAGTATGGTGAATATTTGAAACTAACCGAATACAAAGACACAGTCCGTATCTTTAATTGCGGTTTTTGCGCAAACCAGGCAAAGAATTATGCTGAAGCAGCAAAATATTTCGATATGGCTGTTAAATTCAATTACAATCTGGACGATTCATATACTGGAGAAGCAATGGCTTACCGTAATCTGAATAAGACAGAAGAATTTTTTGAAACTGTTGAAGCCGGATTAAAAGCTTTGCCAGGAAATGCAAATCTTGAAAAAATGTTATATGCTTATGGTATAAAACAAGGACAGGTTGCTCAGAAAAAAGGTGATATTGAAACTGCAACAAAAATGTATAAAGCAGTTTTGAACTCTTCAAACAAAAAACATCAGGAAGGAGCTTATCAAAGCTTAGGTGGTATGCTTTATAATGCAGGAGCAACAAAATTAAACGAAATCCATCCTCTTGCAACTTCAGATCCTGATAAATATAATACAGAAAAAGCAAAAGCTGATGCACAATTGAAAGAAGCTAAAGGATATTTGGATAAAGCATTGGAACTTAATCCAAACAATGCAAATGCTAAAAAATTAGTTGATGCTATTGCTGCAACTCTTAAATAAAACTGATTTAATATAGGTTCGAACATACGTTTTATCACGTTCAACCCTAAACAAAAATAGGTTCGGTTCTACATATTCGTGGGTTCGGACCTATTTTTATATCTTATCTCTTAAGTCTCTTAATACAATTTTATCTTATTTTATCTATCCTAATCCATATATCCAAAAAGATAAAAAACAACCTACATCAATAACACTTAATCAGCATTAAACCTAAAACCCAAACAAAATATAACAAAACAAGCAAATATTATTACAAAGTAAAACCAGACAAGCTTTTAAATAACGATTAACAGAAAAAAAGTATTTTATATTCCAAAACGCAATATATTTGCGACAAACTAAAAGCAAAAAGATAGTTTTATAGCCAAACACATTATAATATGACAGGCAAAATAAGGTTTAGCAAAATGCATGGTGCAGGAAACGATTATATTTACGTTGACACCACCAAACAGACAATCAGCAACCCAACTGAATTGGCTATCAAATGGAGTAAATTCCATACTGGTATTGGATCTGACGGATTAGTTCTGATAGGTAAATCTAATATAGCAGATTTCAGTATGCGCATATTTAATTCGGACGGCTCAGAAGCAAAAATGTGTGGAAACGCATCCAGATGTATTGGTAAATTTGTTTATGAAAATGGATTGACAAATAAACAAGACATTTCTTTAGACACTAATTCAGGAATCAAATATCTGAAACTTATTATTGAAGATAAAATTGTAAAAAAGGTTTCAGTTGATATGGGCAATCCTGAAATAAAATCAGACATACTGAAAATACGCTTAGACAATGGTATGGAATTTTCCGGTTCCAGTATTTCTATGGGTAATCCGCATTATGTAGTTTTTACTAATAATATTGAAGAAATAAATTTGTCAGAAATCGGACCAATGATAGAAAATCATAAATTCTTCCCGGACAGAACGAATGTTGAATTTGCTCAAATAACAGGCAATAACACAATAAGAATGAGAGTTTGGGAAAGAGGTTCCGGAATTACATTTGCATGTGGCACCGGAGCATGCGCAACAGCTGTTGCTGCAATCAACAAAGGATTGGTATCAAAAGACAGTCCGGTTATAATAAATATGGATGGAGGAATGACGTAACACAGCCTCTTGCTCCGGCAGTAATTGAAGCTATGCATAAAGCTGTAGACGAGATGAGTAAAAAAGACACATTCCACGGATATGGACCAGAGCAAGGTTATTCATTCCTTATTGACTCAATAATCAAAAATGATTATGAAAGCCGCGGAATATTTATCGAACCGGGAGAAGTTTTCATTAGTGACGGAGCAAAAAGTGATTGTGGTAACATTGGTGATATTTTCCGTCATGACAACAGCATTGGTGTAACAGACCCGGTGTATCCGGTTTATATTGACTCAAACGTGATGAGCGGACGTACAGGTGTTCTGACTGATGGAAGATGGAGTGATGTCGTTTATATTCCATGTACGGAAGAAAATAATTTCATTCCTAGCCTTCCATCCAGAAGAGTTGATATAATATATCTATGCTATCCGAACAACCCGACAGGGACAACTCTCACTAAAGAAGAATTGAAAAAATGGGTCAATTATGCTTTGGCAAATGATGCTATAATTATGTTTGACTCAGCGTATGAAGCATACATACAAGACCCTAACATACCACACTCTATTTATGAAATAAAGGGAGCAAAAAAAGTAGCTATCGAGTTCAGAAGTTTCTCAAAAACTGCAGGTTTCACAGGAGTCAGATGCGGATATACTATTGTTCCTAAAGAACTAAGAGCTACAACTTTGAATGGAGAAATCGTCTCTCCAAACAAATTGTGGAACAGACGACAGTGCACAAAATTCAATGGAACAAGCTATATTACTCAACGTGGAGCCGAAGCCGTGTATTCTCCTGAGGGAAAAGTCCAAGTAAAAAACACTATCAACTATTATATGACTAACGCAAAAATAATGCGTGAAGGACTGACAGAATGCGGACTGAAAGTTTATGGTGGAGAGAATGCGCCATATTTGTGGGTTAAAGCTCCAGACGGACTAACTTCATGGAAATTCTTCGAAAAGCTACTTTATGAAGTACATATTGTAAGTACTCCGGGCGTAGGTTTCGGGCCATGTGGCGAAGGCTATCTAAGACTTACTGCATTTGGCGACAGAGACGAAACCATTGAAGCTATTGAAAGATTGAGAAAATGGTCTAGATAACTCTTTATAATAATAAAAGTATTCAAGTTTCGCAAGCTCAACTTTCAGGAGTTAAAGGAGTTATATGGAGTTACGGCTATGCTGGAAGTTAAAAGCCGATAGATTTTAGAAACAAATAGTATTGGCCTTTAACTCCTATAACTCCTTTTTTAACTCCTGTAACTCCATAACTTATAACACATGCAAAACTTAAGTAAAAGTATATTACATTCAAATACTACAATTTATTTGAATTGTTTTGTTTTTCCACGAAAGCAGTTCGCTGTGAAGCGAGCTGCTTTCTCTTTATATACAAACATAGCTGCAGACATGATATATAAATTAGTAAACGTGCTTTAAATAATCGATATTTTTATGTAATTTTGGCGAACAAAAGAAATATTAGAAACTACCAAAAATGATCGAACGCATTTATATTCTTGAAAATGTAGATCCTATTATTTTTTACGGGGTAAACAACAGCAACATGCAACTGATAAAAACCCTGTTTCCTAAGTTGCGTATTGTTGCAAGAGGGAATGTAATGAAAGTTATCGGTGAAGAAGAAGAATCAGAACTCTTCCTGAGAAAAATAAGAGAAATCGAAAAATTCTGCGAAGAGTATAATTCTCTTAGCGACGAAATAATAATCGATATAATAAAAGGTAAAGCCCCAACCGTTGTAAAGCACGAAAATCTTATCATACACGGGATGAACGGCAAGCCTATCACTGCCCGCACCGAAAACCAACAGAAACTGGTCAATGCTTTTGAGAACAACGATTTGGTTTTCGCCACAGGTCCTGCAGGTTCCGGAAAGACATTCGTTGCCATTGCCTTGGCTGTCAAAGCTCTCAAAAACAAAGAAGTCCGTAAAATCATATTAAGCCGTCCGGCTGTTGAAGCCGGAGAAAAGCTGGGATTCCTTCCTGGTGAGATGAAAGACAAACTGGATCCATATTTACAACCGCTCTACGATGCGCTGCAGGATATGATTCCGGTTGCAAAGCTCAAAGAATATATGGAGAATAATGTCATTCAAATTGCTCCATTGGCTTTTATGCGAGGCAGAACTCTGAATGACGCAGTTATTATCCTTGACGAAGCACAAAACACAACAACTCATCAGATAAAAATGTTCCTTACACGTTTGGGAACAAACGCTAAGATGATTATTACTGGTGACGTAACACAGATAGACCTTCCTCCAACCGCTACTTCCGGTCTGATTCAGGCAATGCAGATTCTGAAGAACGTAAACGGAATCGGAAAAGTCGAGTTCACCAAAAAAGATATTGTCCGTCATAAGTTGGTTCAGCGCATTGTTGAGGCTTATGACAAATTCGACAAAAACAAAAAGAAAGAAGCCGAAGAGGCGAAAAAGTCAAAAGAAAACAAAACAACAACAAATCCATAATAAATTAAAGTTATGAAAAAGGCTTTAGTAAAAACAGATTTTAATTTCCCGGGACAGAAAAGTGTATATCACGGAAAAGTTCGTGATGTATATAGTGTAAATGAAGACTTGCTGGTAATGGTTGCAACAGACAGAATCTCAGCATTCGATGTTGTATTGCCAGAAGGTATTCCTTATAAAGGTCAGATGTTGAACCAGATTGCAGCAAAATTCCTTGATGCTACAACTGACATTTGTCCTAACTGGAAACTTGCTTCTCCGGACCCAATGGTTACAGTTGGTGTGCGTTGCGAAGGTTTCCCTGTTGAAATGATTGTTCGTGGCTATTTGTGCGGAAGCGCTTGGCGTGCATACAAGAGCGGTGTTCGCGAAATTTGCGGCGTGAAACTTCCTGAAGGAATGCGCGAAAACGAACGTTTCCCTGAACCAATCATCACACCGACTACTAAGGCTGAAATTGGCGAACACGACCAGGATATCTCTAAGGAAGAAATATTGGCTAAAGGCCTTGCAACTCCTGAAGAATACGAATTGCTTGAGAAATATACTTTGGCATTGTTCAAACGTGGAACTGAAATCGCTGAAAAACGTGGTCTTATCCTTGTTGACACTAAATATGAATTCGGTAAGCACAACGGTCAGATTTATTTGATGGACGAAATCCACACTCCGGACTCTTCACGTTATTTCTATCTTGAAGGTTATCAGGAACGCTTTGAAAAAGGTGAAGCTCAGAAACAGCTTTCAAAAGAATTCGTTCGCGAATGGTTGATGGAAAACAACTTCCAGGGTAAAGCAGGTCAGGTTGTTCCTGAAATGACTCCGGAAATCGTTGAAAGCATCAGCAACCGTTACATCGAACTTTACGAGCACATCACTGGCGAAACTTTCGTTAAGGAAGAAACTGACAACATCCACGATCGTATCGAAAAGAACGTAACTGAATATTTACAGAACAAATAAATCAGACGAAGAATGACGAAGTACGGTTCAGAAAAAATACTTCCCTACAATCAAGAGGAGCATAAAGGTATTCAGGTCAGACGTATGTTTGATGCCATTGCCGGCAAATACGACTTGCTGAACCATACGCTCTCGTTCGGTTTTGATAAAGGATGGCGCAGGAAAGGAATAAATTTCCTGCGTCCTTTCTCCCCTAATAAAATTCTGGATATCGCAACCGGGACAGGCGACCTTGCGATATCTATGTATAAAACTCTGAAGTCGGACACTATCATCGGAGCTGACATATCTGAAGGAATGATGCAGGTCGGAAGAGAAAAAGTGGCAAAAGCAGGATTCCAGGACCATATTTCATTCGAACAACAGGACTGCACGGCTCTCACCTACGAAGACAACAGTTTCGATGCCGTAACAGCTGCTTTCGGTGTCCGTAATTTTGAAAACATCAGGCAAGGACTTGCCGAAATGTATCGTGTTCTGAAACCTGGAGGACATATTATGATTCTCGAACTCTCAACACCCGAGAAGTTCCCGATGAAACAGCTCTATGGTTTGTACTCAAAGCTCGTCATACCAAATATCGGACGATTGATTTCCAAAGAAAAAGCCGCCTACAGTTATCTTCCGGAATCCATCAAAGTCGTACCACAAGGCAAAGTAATGGAAGATTTGCTTTCGGATGTAGGCTTTAAAGATGCCAAAGCCAAAACTTTGACATTTGGGATATGTTCATTATATACAGGAACAAAATAAATTGTAAAGCTTATGCAAAAATATGGTTTATTAGGATATCCGCTGGGACATTCATTTTCGAAAAATTATTTCAACCAGAAGTTTGAATCGGAAAAAATAGATGCCCAATATGTTAACTTTGAAATCTCCGACATTAAGTATATCAAGAATGTCTTGAAAGAAAATCCCAATCTTAACGGATTGAATGTAACTATTCCCTACAAGGAACAGGTTATCCCTTATCTGGATGATTTGGATGAAGACGCAAGACTGATTGGTGCAGTTAACGTAATAAAATTCACAAAAGGATTTTTGGGTAAAACAAAACTAATAGGATATAATTCAGATATTATTGGCTTCAAACGCTCTATTGAACCGTTGCTGGACTCTTCACATCGCAAGGCTCTGATTCTTGGCACCGGAGGAGCTTCAAAAGCCGTTATGCATGGTCTGAAGCAATTGGGCGTTGGAACTACTTTCGTTTCCAGAACTCCCAAAGAACATTGCATCACCTATCAGGATGTCACACCGAAGTTACTCGAGAGTTATACAGTGATAGTAAATACTACTCCACTTGGAATGTTTCCAAATGTTAGTGCTTGTCCGGATATTCCATATGAAGCTCTTACTCCAAAGCATCTTCTTTATGATTTATTATATAACCCAGATGAAACTCTCTTTATGAAAAAGGGGAAAGCTCATGGAGCTATAGTAAAAAATGGTTTGGAAATGTTGCTTCTTCAAGCTTTTGCGGCATGGGAGATTTGGCAGAAATAGTAATGAGGGAGGGCACTGTTAATTACAATAAGGAATAGTTCGTCAATACTGTAAATTCAAATCCAACTCAACATTCTTTTACTTTATTTACAATTTAACCATTTAAATGGTTAAAGTAAATTAGTATTAAGATACACTCAGCTCAATTATTCTTTATACAAATTATAAAAAAAAACATATTTTTCTTACCTTTGTCTTCAATAACTCAAAAACAGTTTGTCGGCTTGTCGCTCACTTTTCGGAGTGTGAGGAAAGTCCGGGCAACACAGAGCACCATACTTCTTAACGGGAAGCAGTCCGCGAGGGTTGAGTAATGTAACAGAGAATAACCGCCATGGCTGATGCTGTGGTAAGGGTGAAAAGGTGAGGTAAGAGCTCACCGGGTCTTTTGGCAACAAAGGATGCCGTACAACTTATGGGTTGAAAGGTCATGTATACCGGCGCATGTAGGGCTGCTCGTCCGATGCCGGGGGGTGGACCGATAAAGCTCATCGGCGACGGTGAGATCAGATAAATGGCAGGCACTTTTTCCGGTAATGCGGAAGAAGCACAGGACCCGGCTTACAGACAAACTGTTTTTTTTAAAATAAAGACAAGGTAACAAGGTTTCAGATACAAGAAAAAACCTCGTAAACTAGTCAACTTGTTTTCTTGTCAATGTCAACTCCATAAAACGCGCGCTATGACTCCACAGGATAAAGAGAAATCATTAATGAAACGTATCAGTGACTTCCTTTCGTGGGCCATACACTTTGTCACTTATGATATATGGCGAATAACCGAAAATGAAGTTTCCGGACTGAAAATCATTTATCTCAATATTATAAAAACGATAATTCTTGCAGTACGGGGATTTATCAATGATAATTTGCAGACGAAGGCTTCGGCACTCACCTACAACACGCTGCTTGCCATTGTTCCGCTGCTTGCCGTATTGCTGGGTATTGCAAAGGGGTTCGGATTTCAGGGAACTGTGAGAGATGAGCTTCTGGATTATTTCCCAGGGCACGAGGTGGAACTGACCAAGGCTTTTGAGTTTGTTGACAGTTATCTGGTGCAGGCTCAGGGCGGCGTTATTATCGGGATTGGTCTTATTTTGCTGTTCTATACGGTTATCAGCCTTTTGTCGTCTATCGAAGATACTTTCAATGATATATGGCAAATACAGAAATCCAGACCTTGGTACAGGAAGATTTCCGATTATCTTGCTTTGTTTATTATTCTCCCTGTGCTGATGACGGCTTCGAGCGGTATATCTATTTTTCTGTCCACTTTGCAGAATTCGTTTCTGAGCCATTATCTTTTCCTTACTCCGGTGCTGGAACTTATCCTGAATATCCTGCCTTATGTGATTACTTCGCTTGCTTTTGCAGGACTTTATATTTCGCTGCCTAATACGAAGGTGAAATTTTCGAACGGGATAATTGCGGGAACTATTGCGGGATGTGCTTTTCAGTTTTTCCAGTTTCTTTATATCAGCGGACAGATTTGGGTGAGTAAATATAATGCCATTTATGGTAGTTTTGCTGCCTTGCCGCTTTTGTTGCTGTGGCTTCAGCTGTCGTGGCTGATTTGTCTGTTTGGCGCTCAGCTGTCGTATGCATCGCAGAACGTAAGGAAATTCAGCTTTGAGCGTGACAGCAAGAATATCAGCCGACGGTATAAGGATTTTCTTACGCTGCTGATTGCTACTCTTATCGTGAAGAGATTTGAAAAGGGGGAAAAACCTTATACGGCTGACGAGTTGTCGAATTCATACCAGATTCCTTTCCGACTGACAACGCAAATCCTGTATCTGCTGATGGAATTGGGAATAATAATTGAGGTGAATGTTGGCGAGGATGACCGCATTGCTTATTATCAGCCGGCAATAGATATCAACAAGATTTCGGTGGGTTATCTGTTTTCAAAAATAGACTGCGCAGGGTCGGAAAAGTTCAAGATTGATACTATTAATCTTTTCAACAGGGAATGGCACACTCTTCTGCAGACAAGAAAGGATATGCTGCAGGCAAGCGACAAAATTTTGCTTAAGGATTTATGATGAAAAAGGAAAAGCGTGATTTGACAGTTGGTCCGGTTGGCAAAACTATATTGGGATTTGCTTTGCCGCTTCTGATAGGTAATCTCCTGCAACAGTTGTATAATCTTGCCGACAGCATTATTGTGGGGCGTTTCCTGGGGAAAGAGGCGCTGGCGGCGGTTTCGGCGTCTTTCTTCATATATTATTTTATTATTTCGTTTGTGATTGGCATCGGTAGCGGAACGTCTATCGTTGTGTCGCAATATTTCGGCGCCAAAAAGCTTGAGAAGGTGCAGCAGGCGTTTTCGAGTTTCTTCATTTTCATGTTTATTGTCGGTATTTTGCTTTCTGTCGGCGGTATTATTTTTGCTGAGCAGATTTTCCGTATCACACAGACACCGGAAGAGGTTATTCCGGAAGCTGTGAAATATTTCCGTATTTATATTGGCGGGACGTTTTTGTTTATGACGTTCAACAGTGTGATTTCCATCCTGAGAGGACTGGGCGAATCTGTGCGTCCGATGCTGTTCATATTTATGTCGAGCGTGCTGAATATTGTGCTTGATTTGCTTTTCATTGTTGTTTTCGACTGGGGAATCGAAGGGGCGGCACGTGCTACGGTTGTGGCTCAGGGAATCGGGATGTTTGTTGCCTTGTGTTATGTAAATGAGAAGCATCCTATTCTTTCCATCAAGCGGAAGGATTTGCTGTTCGACAAGGAAGTATTCCTACAAAGCCTGAGAATCGGGTTGCCGACAAGCGTGCAGCAGTGCGCCATTGCGCTGGGGCTTATGACTTTGCTGGGAATTGTGAACCAATTCGGCACCAATACGCTGACGGCATACGGCGCGGCAGGAAAAATTGATACGCTTATCACCCAGGCGATACTTACTCTTTCCGGGGCGCTGTCGACTTTCTGCGGGCAGAATGTTGGAGCCGGGAAAATGGAGCGTGTTCACGAGGGTGTGCGCTTTTCGATGATGATAAATATTGCTTTCGGGATTGTGATGTTTGCCGCGGTTTATTTTGCGGGCGACTATATGATGATGATTTTCACCAACGATAAGGATGTGGTTGAGATTGGACACAGTTATCTGACGATTACGGGATTTTTCTTTTGTATTCACGGAGCGCTGAATGTGTTCAATGGGGCACTGCGTGGAGCGGGCGATACTTTCTTCACCATGATTGTGAGCCTTCTGTGTTTGTGGCTTGTGAGAATTCCTCTGGCTTACTGGTTCAGCGAGTTCCTTCAGCAAGATGGTATTTGGTGGGCGATAAACGGCAGTATCGGCATCGGCTTTGTTATTACTTTGGGATATTATCGTAGAGGAAAATGGGAGGAGAAAAGGGTTGTAGGGAGATGAGGAGTTAAGGAGTTAAGGAGTTAAGGAGTCAAGGAGTTAAGGAGTTAAGGAGTTAAGGAGTTAAGGAGTCAAGGAGAATACTCTTGTTTTCTGTAGCCTTGTCAACTCGTCAACTCGTCAACTTGTTCCCTTGTTCCCTTGTCAACTCGTCAACTTGTCCCCTTGTCAACTGTACAAACCTATATAAAAAAGAAAAGGTTGTCTCACGACAACCAATCTCCATTGTTAACCTTAAATCTAATACCATGAAAAACACATTGCAAATATAGGGAGTTTATGTTATACAACACAAACTTTTGCTTGGAAAATTCAATATTTTAAATCTGTTTAACTAAACATGCTTTACAACATAGTTTTATAAACAGATTTTTGCTATAAAACATATTTTTCGGGGTTTAAATATTTGTTTCAGCACTGAGTTCGCACTCATTTTATTCTCGCATCAGCTCCCCACATCAGTTTTTCTCGCAGTGTTTTATAGAATGTATGATTATATCTTTTGAGAACCTTTGCCGTATAGTCCGCCTTGCAGATTGACAGTTTGATGTCGGCAGGGAAAATTTCGGAACGGCCGTCGAGCGAAACAAGGAATGTTTTGTTGCGGCTTTCGATATGCAAATCTATCTTGCAATTATCCGGAATGACCAGCGGACGCACATTAAGGGAATGTGGCGCAACCGGGCTCAGGACAAGGCTGTTGTTCTGAGGCACGATAATCGGTCCGTTTACACTCATGGAGTATGCTGTGGAGCCGGTCGGTGTTGCTATTACAAGTCCGTCTGCCTGATATGATGTGAGGTATTCATCGTCGAGCATTGTGTGGATTGTTATCATTGAAGAAGTATCGCGCTTCAGCACTGCAACTTCATTGAGGGCACAGTTGTAGCCTCTATATCTCCTTTCCTCAGTCTTGAGGCAGAGCAATGTCCTTTCTTCAATCCGGTAGTAGTTCTTGAAGATTTCTTCGAGTGTTTCCTCTATCTCGTTGCTGCTGATATCGGCAAGGAAACCAAGGCGGCCGGTGTTTATTCCTAATATTGGAATGTTCCTGCTGCCTATGACTGCTGCCGTGCGAAGAAATGTTCCGTCGCCACCGATGCTCAAAGCCAAATCAATATGGTCCACCGAATATGTTATTACGTCATTGATGTCCGGATGATAGTCGAATTCCTCACATATATATTTATAGAAAGCTGAATCCGGATATATTTCTGCTCCGAGAGACTTCAGTTTTTCGAACACGCGACGTATTACGCTTTGCTTTTCTTTTTGATATTTGCTTCCGAATATGCCTATTTTCATTTTGAGTTTTTTAGTTTTTAAGTTTATTAGTTTGTTAGGGGACGAGTTGACAAGTTGACAAGGCTACAGAAAACAAGAGTATACTACTTAACTCCTTGACTTCTTAACTCCTTAACTCCTCACAAAAAACACCTCAACACCTCATCCACCCTTTGCTGAAGCGAATCATTCACCGCTCCTGCTTTCATCGAATAATAAATCACAGAATAATTGAAGCGTTCCAAACTGCGGATTACGGCTGTGGCATCTTCGAGATTTATTTTCAACAGCAGTTGCATACGGTCGGTCAATGGGATATAACGTGTCAGAAGAGCTTCAATCCGGGCATCGTTGGATTCGGCGATGCGGGAAATTTCGGAAAGAGCATAGTCTCTGTCATACATTTCAAGGATGATAAGACTTCCGGGCTTGTCCATGCAGGTCATATTCACCAAAGCATTGACAATATCCTTTCTGTCCAATATTCCGATAATATTCCCGTCGGAATCTTCTACTTTTACAAATTCCAAATCTTTGTCGGCAACAACGGACAAAGCATTCAATATGGAATCATCTGCCCTAAGCGACGGAACGGAGCCGGGAAATGAATCAGTGGAATAGCCTTTTAAGGACGATATATCTTTTGTTATGAAATCTTTCACCAACATTTTTTCCTTTATTTTCTAAATCATATTAAATTTGCACGATAGTATATATCAGAAAGAGACCAGGGAACAAGGATGCAGACACAAGGTTATGAAATGACCTTGTCAATCCGTCAACTTGTTAACTCGTCTTCTATGAAAACATATACAAAAGTAGTCAAAGATAAAAGATAATAATAGAAGATGACAAATTTAAGTGTAAACATTAACAAAGTGGCAACTATCCGCAATGCTCGCGGAGGTAATATGCCTGACGTGTTAAAAGTAGCACATGATGCTGAAGTTTTCGGTGCACAAGGAATCACAGTTCACCCTCGTCCGGACGAAAGACATATCAGATACAGTGATGTGTATGGTCTGAAACCTATTGTCCGCACTGAGTTTAATATTGAGGGCTATCCTTGCGACAAGTTCATTGACCTTGTGATGAAAATCCGCCCGACACAGGTGACGCTTGTGCCGGATGCTCCGGATGCGATAACATCAAATGCCGGATGGGATGTAAAAGAGAATTTCGATTTCCTTTCGGACCTTGTGGAAAGATTCAGTAGCAATGGAATCAGAACTTCTATCTTTGTCGGTACTGATATAGAAAATATCGAATGGGCGGCAAAAACAAGAACAGACCGTGTTGAGTTATATACAGAGCCTTATGCTACTATGTATCCTAAAGATAGAGAGGCGGCTGTTGCTCCGTTTATCGAAGCGGCTAAGGCTGCTAAGAATCTTGGTCTTGGTGTGAATGCCGGTCACGATTTGAGTCTGGAGAATCTTGCCTTTTTCAGCCAGAATATTCCTTGGCTTGAGGAAGTGTCAATTGGTCATGCCTTGATTTGCGATGCTTTGTATCTTGGGCTGGAAGAGACTATCAAGCAGTATAAGAATTGCCTTGTGAAATAAGATACAAGATACAAGGGGGCGAGGCTACAGATACAAGGATTATAAACCTCGTCAACTTGTCAACTCGTCAAATATAAAAAACAATAAATATACAGAAAAATGAATTTCCTACTATCAATTATGGCAGCCGCACAACAGAATGCAGCTGACCAAATGCCGGATTTGACATCTGCAGTTACAACAACTCCGTTGGCAACGGAAGCAGAACTTAACATTATCGACCTAGCATTCAAAGGCGGATGGATTATGATTGTTCTTTTACTTCTGTCGCTGATGGCTATCTACATTTTCATTCAGCGCCTGATGGTTATCCGCCGTGCCGGACGTGAAGATGAGAATTTCATGAACAGAATCAAAGATTATATACATGAAGGAAAAGTTGATTCGGCTCTTAATCTTTGCCGTACAACAAACACTCCGTCTGCAAGAATGATTGAGAAAGGTATTACTCGCCTGGGCAGACCGATGAACGATGTGTTGGTTGCCATCGAAAACGTGGGTAACCTTGAAATTGCGAAACTGGAAAAAGGTTTCCCATTGATTGCTACAACTGCTGCAGGCGCTCCTATGCTTGGTTTCCTTGGAACTGTTACAGGTATGGTGCGTGCGTTCTTCGACATGGCTAATGCCGGAACTAATGTTGACGTGTCATTGCTTTCAGGCGGTATCTATGAAGCGCTGGTTACTACTGTTGGTGGTCTGGTGGTCGGTATCATCGCATTGTTTGCCTACAACTATCTGGTATCACAGGTGGACAACGTGGTGAACAAGATGGAAGCTCGCACTATGGAGTTCATGGACTTGTTAAATGAACCTGCTAATTAATTCAAGGGGACAAGGATACAGATACAAGTGAACAAGGTTACAGAAACAAGTATATATTCCTTGTCAACTTATGACTTATCAACTGGTCACCTAAAAAACTAAAATTATGGCTTTAAAAAGAAGAACAAAAGTAAACGAATCGTTCAGCATGGCTTCCATGACTGACGTTATATTCCTGTTGCTTATCTTCTTTATGGTTACCTCAACAGTTGTTATCCCGAATGCTATCAAAGTGACTCTTCCGCAGGCAAAGCAGCAGACAGCTGCAAAACCTCTGACAAGAGTAACTATTGATGCTTCGCTTAACTATTATGTTGCATTCGGTAAGCAAAAAGAGATACAGGTCACTTATGAGGAAATAACACCGTTCCTGCAGGACTGCTACAATAAGGAACCGGAAATGTTCGTTGCTTTATATGCAGACGAATCTGTTCCGTATAAGGAAATCGTTAAGATTCTGAACATAGCAAACGAGAATAAATTCAAAATGGTGCTGGCAACAAGACCACAGAGGAATTAAGATAAACACAGTATCCAATTATGAAATTAAATAAAGATGACATATATGGCTTGACTGGTTCGCTGATTTTTCATGCTATCATATTCCTTGTTCTATGGATGACAGTGCTGAAAGCGGAAATTCCGGAAGATGACGGAGGTATTTTGGTGAACTTCGGAAACGTGGATGCTTCGGCAGGCACTTTCGAACCGAAATATACCGGCCAGGAATTGCCTCAGGAAACTACTACCACTCCTCCACCTGCTGCAAAGCCTGTTGAGGAAGTGAAGGAAGACCTTGTCACTCAAGACCTGGAAGAAAGCGTTTCTCTGAATGAGGAGAAAAAGAAGAAAGAAGAAAAGAAAAAGAAAGAAGAGGAAGAGAAACGCAGAATAGAAGAAGAAAAGGAACGCCAGCGCCAGATTGAAGCCGAGAAAAAGCGCAAAGCTGAAGAGCAGCGCAAGAAGGAACAGGCAATCAAAGACAAGATTGCAGGTGCTTTCGGTATCGGTTCGGCTGAAGGCAACAACCAGGGCGATGCCGGCGAAGGCAGCGGAAACCAGGGCAGTCCGTTCGGCAACAGCGACCATGGAGCAAATGAAGGTGTGGGCGGTTATGGCTCATTCAACCTTAACGGACGTTCCATCGGTGCCGGTGGTCTTCCTCGTCCGGCATATACTATTCAGGAAGAAGGACGCATCGTCATAGATATTACTGTCAACCCGAAAGGTGATGTCATCTCGGCAAGCATCGGACGTGGAACAAATATCGACAACGCATCCATGAGAAAAAGCGCGCTCGACGCCGCACGCCGTGCCAAATTCAACAGCATCAGCGGTGCGAACAATCAGAGCGGAACTATTACTTACTTATACAAATTGAAATAA
Source organism: Parabacteroides sp. (assembly GCA_034091205.1). GTDB lineage: Bacteria > Bacteroidota > Bacteroidia > Bacteroidales > Tannerellaceae > Parabacteroides. The sequence continues at coordinate 45,250 of JAXDRC010000023.1, forward strand.
CATGAAAAAAGCATTCGTATTCTTAGCAGACGGCTTTGAAGAAATTGAAGCCTTGGGAACAGTGGATGTATTGCGCCGTGCAGGCATCGAGGTAACAACTGTGTCCATCAACAACGAGAAATGTGTGAAAGGTGCGCATAATATTACAGTTACAGCAGATATCTGCTTTGGTGAAGCTAGCTTTGACGGAGCTGATGCTCTGATATTGCCGGGTGGTATGCCGGGTTCAAAGAACCTGAACGAATGCGAACCTCTGAAAGAAGCTTTGTTGCAGCAATATCGTGAGAACCGCATTGTTGCGGCTATTTGCGCTGCTCCGCTGGTTTTGGGCGGTCTTGGACTACTTAAGGGAAAGAAAGCTACATGTTATCCAAGCTTTGAACCTACATTGATTGGCGCAGAAGTCACAAGCGAACCTGCTGTAACAGACGGAAATGTGATAACTGGAAAAGGTCCGGGCTTCGTGTTTGACTTTGCTCTGGCTTTGGTTGCTGCAATCAAAAGCGAAGCTGTTGCCGAAGAAGTGGCAGCAGGATTGCTCATCTGAGAACTGACTGGTAACCAACAAAGCAGAAAATAAAGTGGACTATCCTATCCGCATATTCTGACTGAATTAATTATATCCGTGAATATATAAAACGGTAAAACAGACATTCTGCCGTGGAACACAGAAATGAAATGTTCCAGGCAGAATGTTTTGTATATTAATATATGGCTAACTAAAAATCAGACAGAAATAAAACTTAAAAACATATAAACTTTAACGCTCACAAATACAAAAGATTAAAATTTATAATCAAATTCACTATATTTGCCTAGGCAAAAAGAATAAACAAATAATCATTCTTTAAATAAATCTATTTCATGAATAAAAAAAGTTTATGGGCATTAGCTTTAGCTGCAACCATGAGCTTCTCGGCTCAGACGTTTTCAGCAAGTGCTAACGAAGCTTTTGACCCGGTTAATTATGTTAACCCATTAGTGGGTACAGAATCTACGTTCGAACTATCTACGGGAAACACTTATCCTGCAATTGCCCGTCCTTGGGGTATGAACTTCTGGTCACCTCAGACAGGAAAAATGGGTGACGGATGGATGTATCAGTACACAGCCACAAAAATCAACGGTTTCAAACAGACTCACCAGCCAAGCCCGTGGATCAATGACTACGGTCAGTTCTCAATTATGCCGATAGTTGGCAAGCCTGAGTTTGACATGCAGAAGCGTGCAAGCTGGTTCTCACACAAAGGTGAAGAGGCTAAACCTTACTACTACAAGGTTTATCTTGCAGAACATGATATTGTTACGGAATTTACTCCGACAGAACGTGCGGTAATGTTCCGTTTCACTTTCCCGGAAAATGACAATTCTTATGTTGTTGTTGACCCGTTTGACAAAGGCTCATACATAAAGATTGTTCCGGAAGAAAACAAAATCATCGGTTATACTACAAAGAACAGCGGTGGTGTTCCTGATAATTTCAAGAACTATTTCGTTATTAAATTCGACAAGCCTTTCACTTATAAGGCAACTGTTGACAACGGAAAAGTTACTGAAAACAAGAATGAACAGGAAGCTAACCATGCCGGTGCTATCATTGGTTTCAAGACTAAGAAAGGCGAATTGGTTCATGCTAGAATTGCTTCTTCATTCATCAGCTATGAACAGGCAGAACTGAACCTTAAGGAACTTGGCAATGACAGTTTCGAAACTATCAAGCAGAAAGGTAAAGATGCATGGAACAAAGTATTGGGTAAAATAGAAGTTGACGGCGGAAATCTTGACCAGTATCGTACATTCTATTCTTGTATGTACCGCTCATTGCTTTTCCCACGCAAATTCTATGAAATTGACGCTAACGGAAATCCGGTTCACTACAGCCCGTACAACGGACAGGTTCTTCCTGGCTTTATGTACACTGACACTGGTTTCTGGGATACATTCCGTTGTTTGTTCCCATTCCTGAATATGATGTATCCTTCTGTAAACAAGGAAATCCAGGAAGGTCTTATCAACACATATAAGGAAAGCGGATTCTTCCCTGAATGGGCTAGTCCGGGCCACAGAGGCTGTATGATTGGTAACAACTCTGCTTCTGTTTTGGTTGACGCTTATATGAAAGGTGTAAAAGTTGACGACCTGAAAGCTCTTTATGAAGGATTGATTCACGGAACAGAGAATGTTCATCCTACTGTTTCTTCAACTGGTCGCCTTGGACATGAATATTACAACAAACTTGGCTATGTGCCTTATGATGTTAAAATCAACGAAAATGCGGCACGTACTTTGGAATATGCTTACGATGACTGGTGTATCTACAAGATTGCTAAAGAATTGAAACGTCCGAAAAAGGAAATCAATCTTTATGCAAAACGCGCGATGAACTATAAGAACCTGTTCGACAAGGAAACAAATCTTATGAGAGGCAAGAACGAGAACGGTGAATTTATGGCTCCATTCTCTCCTCTTAAATGGGGTGACGCTTTCACTGAAGGTAACAGCTGGCACTATTCTTGGTCAGTATTCCACGATCCTCAGGGATTGATTGATTTGATGGGCGGCCGTGAAAACTTCGTCACTATGCTTGACTCTGTATTTGCTGTTCCACCAATCTTCGATGAAAGCTACTATGGACAGGTGATCCACGAAATCCGTGAGATGACGGTTATGAACATGGGTAACTATGCACACGGTAACCAGCCAATCCAGCATATGATTTATATGTATAACTATGCAGGCGAACCTTGGAAAGCTCAGTACTGGTTACGTCAGGTTATGAACCGTATGTACACTCCTGGTCCTGACGGATATTGCGGTGACGAGGACAATGGTCAGACATCTGCTTGGTATGTATTCTCAGCATTGGGATTCTATCCTGTTTGTCCTGGAACAACTCAGTATGTTCTTGGTGCTCCATTGTTCAAGAAAGCAACTATTCATTTCGAAAACGGAAAGAATCTTGTTATCAACGCTCCTGAAAACAGCGACGAAAATATCTATATCCAGTCTATGAAATTCAATGGTCAGAACTACACTAAGAATTATCTTGACCACAATGAAATGATGAAGGGTGGAGTTATCGATATCAAAATGAGTAGCGAACCTAACAAACAGAGAGGAACTCAGGAATCTGATTTCCCTTACTCATTCTCAAAAGACGAGAAAAAATAAAAAGTGAAGTTTTGCATATATAACTTCAAGTGAGTTATAGGAGTTACAGGTTGTTAAATGTCCGGATTTCGTCACAGTTTGGCATTTAACTCCTATGACTCCTATAATTTGTAAATTTGCAAAAGTTGACAAAGCGAAGAACACATAAATATAAATATCATGAATTTTGTACAGAAAATTATGATGTCAGGCGCAGCTGGTCTGGCATTTTTTGCATTTTCTTGTGCTCCTACAAACAAGGCAGAAGAGAAAAAGGTTATTGATTACGTTTCTTATGTTGACCCATACATTGGTACTGGCGATCATGGCCATGTATTCGTGGGTGCAAGTGTTCCTTTTGGTATGATTCAGGCTGGTCCGCAGAACATACACAAAGGTTGGGACTGGTGTTCCGGCTACCATTACACTGACAGTGTAATCATTGGTTTCAGCCACACACACTTGAGTGGAACTGGTTGTGCTGATTTGGGTGATATCCTGATGATGCCATACACAGGTGAAGTTCGTACTGCACGCGGCGAACAGGATAATATTGAAGGTGCTGCATCTTCATACTACAGCCACAAGAATGAATCTGTTTCTCCGGGATATTATTCATTGTTGATGGATAATGGTGTGAAAGTGGAACTTACTGCAACTGAACGTGCCGCTATCCACAGATATACTTATCCTCAAGGTGAAAAAAGACTTCTTATCAACTTGAAAGAAGGAAATGGCGACAGAGCTTACGAAACTTATCTGAAGAAAGTTGACGATAATACAGTTGAAGGTTATCGTTTCTCAAAAGGATGGAGTCCGCAGCATAAGGTTTATTTCGTTATGAAATCAGAGCAGCCAATCGCTTCTGTTCAGGTTTTCAATGACGATACTGCTGCTGGCGAAAATGAATTGAAAGGCGAATCAGTAAAAGCTGTCATTACATTCAAGGAAAACGCTCCGGAAAAAGTGCAGGTGAAACTTGCTATTTCTTCTGTTAGCTGCGAAAATGCTTTGGCAAACTTGAATGCTGAACTTGCAGACTGGGATTTCGAGAAAGTTCATCAGGCTGCTGTTGACAAATGGAATGACCGTCTTGCTGTTATCAATATTGAATCAAATGACGAGCGTGCAAAGAAGATTTTCTATACTTCAATGTATCACATGTTCATCGCTCCTACTCTTTATTGTGATGTCAACGGTGAATTCCGCGGTCATGACGATAAAGTTTACAGCAACAACATCTGGACAAACTATTCTACTTTCTCATTGTGGGATACTTACCGCACATTGAATCCTTTGTTTACTATCATCGAGCCTGAAATGGTTCCTGATATGGTAAACTCTTACTTGAGCATTTTCGACCAGCAGGGCAAATTGCCAATCTGGCCATTGGTTGGTGGCGAAACTGAATGTATGCCTGGATATAGCGCAATTCCTATCATTGCTGATGCTTATATGAAAGGTTTCACTGGTTTTGATGCAGAAAGAGCATACAAAGCTATGACTAGCTCTGCTACATATGAAAAGCAGAAAGGTGTTCCTTATGTATTGGAAAAAGGTTATATCCCTTGCGACAAGGTTCACGAAGCAACTTCTATTGCGATGGAATATGCAGTTGGTGACTGGGGAATTGCAAGAGTTGCCAAGAAAATGGGCAAGGAAGACGACTATAAGGAATATAGCAAACGTGGCCGTTATTACGAACAGTATTTTGACAAAGACATAAACTTCATCCGTCCTAAAATGAATGACGGTTCATGGAGAACTCCTTATGACCCATTCCGTTCAATCCACGGAGTTGGTGATTTCTGCGAAGGAAACGGTTGGCATTATACATTCTTTGTCCCTCAGAATCCTGAAGGACTTATCGAGCTGATGGGTGGCGATGCTGCTTTCATTGCTAAAATGGACTCTTTGTTCGTTGCTGAAGGTGATATGGGTGAAGGTGCATCAAGCGATATCAGTGGTTTGATTGGTATGTACGCTCACGGAAACGAACCTAGCCATCATGTAGCTTATATGTATCCGTATGCCGGAGAACAGTGGAAAACTGCTGAGAAAGTTCGCTGGATTCAGTCTAATTTCTATACTGACAAGCCGGAAGGTGTAATCGGTAACGAGGACTGCGGTCAGATGTCTGCTTGGCATGTTATGTCAGCTTTAGGTTTCTATCAGGTGAATCCTTCAAATGGAATTCTGGTATTCGGTAGTCCTTCATTCGAAAAGGCTAGCATCAGTTTGCCTGGCGGAAAGACTTTCGAAGTTGTGGCACAGAACAACAGCAACGAAAACATTTATATCCAGTCTGCTACATTGAACGGACAGCCTTATACAAAATCATATATCACATACGAAGATGTGATGAAAGGCGGTAATCTGACATTTGTAATGGGCAACACTCCAAACAAAGAATTTGGTGCTGCACCGGAAGACCGCCCAAAGAGTGAATAATAACCATATAAACTAATTATTATGCATAAAACAGTAAAATCGGCTTTGGCACTGATGGCTTCGGCTTTCTTGCTTGCTTCATGCTCTCAGACAAACGTGAACAATGAGCAAAGCCTGTCGCCTGTCGAATATGTAAATCCATATATGGGAAATATCAGCCACTTGCTGGTTCCGACTTTCCCAACAGTTCATCTGCCTAACAGTATGCTGCGCGCATATCCTGAAAGAGCAGACTTCACAGCAGACCGCCTCGGTGGCCTGCCTGTGATTGTTACGAACCATCGTGAGCGCTCGGCATTCAACATCTCACCTTTCCAGGGAGACGAAAAAGGGTTGCAGCCTGTTGTTGCTCTGAGCTACGACAGAGAAAGCATCAAACCTTATCACTATCAGGTTTATCTTGACGAGTTGGAAGCTAACGTGGAATATGCACCGTCACATCAGAGTGCAATCTACAATCTTTCGTTCGACGAACAGAAGCCTACTTATCTTATATTCAACAGCCGCAAAGGTGAGATGAATGTAAACGGCAACACTGTGCAAGGTTTCCAGTATATCGACAAGAATACTAAAATCTATTTCTTCGCTGAAGTGGATAAAACTCCGGAGAAATCAGGAATACTCAGTGCTTCGGCTGTTGACTATAACAGTCAGAAAGTTGAGGGCGAGAATGCTGCCGTTGTGATGTCGTTCGGAAACATGAACGGAAGTGTTCATGTAAGATATGGTATTTCTTTCATTGACACAGACCAGGCTAAAAAGAATCTTGAACGTGAAATCAAGACTTATGATGTAAATGCCGTTGCAGAAGCCGGAAAGGCTGTATGGAACGAAACTCTTGGTAAAATCAAGATTCAAGGTGGCAGCGATGACGACAAAACAGTGTTCTATACTTCATTATACAGATGTTATGAACGTCCTATCTGCATGAGCGAGGATGGAAGATATTACAGTGCTTTCGACGGCAAAATCCACGAAGACGGCGGCCGTGCTTTCTATACTGACGACTGGATTTGGGATACATATCGTGCCACTCACCCACTTCGCGTCCTTATCGAAAACGAAGTTGAAGGAAACATTATCAACTCATATCTGCTGATGGCAGAGCAAATGGGTAACAACTGGATGCCTACATTCCCTGAAGTGACAGGCGACACAAGACGTATGAACTCCAACCATGCTGTGGCAACAGTAATTGATGCATACAACAAGGGATTGCGTTCATTTGACTTGGAAAAAGCTTATTCTGCTTGTAAGGCGGCAATCGAGGAAAAGACTCTTATTCCTTGGTCAGCAAAACCAGCCGGATGGTTGGACAACTTCTATAAAGAACACGGATATATTCCTGCTCTTCGTCCGGGTGAAAAGGAAACAGTAGAGAATGTTTCTATGTGGGAAAAACGTCAGCCTATTGCTGTTACTTTGGGTACTTCATACGACCAGTGGTGTCTGTCTCAAATTGCTAAAGAATTGAACAAGGAAAACGAGGCTGCTCATTATCTGAAATGCTCATATAATTACAGAAACGTGTTCAACCCTGAAACCGGATTCTTCCATCCGAAAGATAAAGACGGAAAATTCATCACTCCGCTTGATTACCGTTATGACGGAGGATTGGGCGCACGCGACTATTACGGCGAAAACAACGGATATATCTATCGTTGGGATGTTCAGCACAACATTGCTGATTTGATTCAGTTGGTTGGTGGAAACGACAAGTTTACTTCTGCATTGGACGAAATGTTCAACACTCCGCTTGGTATGTCGAAGTGGCAGTTCTATTCATTCTTGCCTGACCATACAGGAAATGTCGGAATGTTCTCAATGGCGAACGAGCCAAGCTTGCATATTCCATATCTTTACAACTATGCCGGCAAACCTTGGATGACACAGAAAAGAATCAGAACATTGCTTGATATGTGGTTCCGCAACGACTTGATGGGTGTTCCGGGTGACGAAGACGGCGGTGGTATGTCTGCCTTCGTTGCATTCAGCCAGATGGGATTCTATCCTGTAACTCCAGGTTCACCGACATACAACATCGGTAGTCCGGTATTTACTGACGTGAAGATGGATTTGGGCAATGGCAAAATCTTTGAGATTAAGGCTAACAATGCTTCCAAAGAAAACAAATATATCCAGTCTGCCCGCCTGAATGGAAAAGAATTGAACCAGCCATGGTTCAACCACTCAGATATCGCCAACGGCGGTGTTCTGGAACTGGAAATGGGACCGAAGGCAAACAAGGCTTGGGGAACTGCAACTCCTCCGCCTTCTGCCGGTGTTCTTAAGTAATATCAGACAATTCTAAAATATCAAGAGGCTGTGTCAAAAATAAGTTTAAACACAGAGTCACAGAGATACAGAGTTTATATTTTATTTATACTCGATTTATTTCCTCTGTGACTTCGTGCCTCTGTGTTTCTTAATTTTCGTTTTGACACAGCTTCTTTTTTTATCCAAATAATTATTCCAATTATAGAACCTTATTCCTCCAGTTTCCTTTCAACAAATATATAATACTAAGCAGGAATAATCCCACATAATATATTGTCTCTGTAAGGAAACATAATGAAACCGGGAGTTTCATCTTGAATGCTGCGACGAAAATAAACAAGGTGTAGAAAACAAGTGTCACCACTTCGATAATGAATGCGACCTGAGTGTTTCCTGTTCCAATCAATCCATTGAAAACGATATTAGCCATTGCAGCAATTGGCATAGCCAGCGCTACTATGAGAAATGTGGAAACCGAAGCTTCGATAAGTTCTGCGTCATTGGTGTATATGGACAAAACGGCCTGTGGGAACAAACACAAAACACCAACAAAAACAACTGTGACACCGACTGACAGATATGTTATATGCTTGATTACCGGAAGAACATTGTCAGCACGGTCGGCACCCAAGCAATTGCTCACCAATGTATTGGTTGTCATTGCCAGAGCATTTATCGGAATAAGCATCATAACATAAAGACTTCTCACAATATTTGCCACCGCAAGCGACCTTTGCCCCAAATGTTCCACTGCAATAAACAATATGAAATAAGTTGACAACGACATGAAATATTGCAGCATTGTGAAAATAGAAATATTAAGAACTCGTTTCAGCAAGTCAACATCAAATGAGCGGAAACGAGTAAGACCATATTTTTCGGAATCGACTGTCAAGCGCGTGTAAATGAAATAGAATAATATAGATACCGCCTCAGCTATTACAGATGCAATTGCCGCTCCTTCCAATCCTAATTTAGGGAATCCGAATTTTCCGAATATCAGCAGATAGTCCAGTAATATGTTTGTTATTGCCATGACAATTGCGTTCAGTGTCAAAACCTTGGTTCGTGTTATGCCGACAAAGAATGCTCTGAACATCACTCCAAGGAAAACAAAGAAAAATCCTATGACTCGCCAGTTCAAGAATCTTACTGTTGCATTCCAAATATCATCAGAAGAAATCAACATTCGCATTATATCTCCGGCAAACAACAAAGATAAGCCAAACAGGAGAACTGCCATAACAAACAAAAAAGCACAACCCTGAATCATAACAGGTCCGACTTCAGCATAATTCCTCTCTCCGTTCCTTCGTGCTATGAGAATTTGCGAACCTGTGCTGAAACCAAATGCTATGGTGAAAATACATATATAATACAAGCCGCCCATGGCAGAAGCTCCTAGTTCAACCTCGCCAACTCTGCCCAGGAATGCAGTATCAGTGACATTGATAATATTCTGGGCAAGCAAGCCGAAAAAAATAGGATAACTGATATTCCAAATCTGTCTGTTTGTTATTACTCCACTATCTGAAACCATATAATCATTCTATTAAATTTGTCGATGCAATATAAGAGTGACGGAGTGCGGATTTTATACATAAAATAAGAATATAAAACCTTATCTTTTCCTCCTTAAAAATATATACGGACGTACGTCTATTTGGGGCCGGACCTAAATCAAAATATATACGGCCCGACGCGAACGCGGGTTCGGATGTATTTTTTGCAGAAAACATTCGGAAGTAATTTTGATTAGATCCATATATATTACCAATAATAGCAAAGAGCAGGATAACTTGATACGAAAAACAAGTCTATCCTGCTCTTTGGAAAATTATCTGCAAATAATAGTTTACTTAACCAATTTATTAGTAGCAGTATCAGGAAATACAACCGCAGGCTTGAATGTTTTGGCTTCTTCAAAATCCATCATTGCGTAAGACATGATAATTATGATATCGCCAGGCTGAGCTTTTCGGGCTGCTGCTCCGTTCAGACAAATAACTCCTGAACCCGGTTCTCCTTTGATAATATAAGTTTCAAAGCGTTCACCATTATTATTGTTTACAATAGAAACCTTTTCATTAGGAATAAGATTTGCCGCTTCCAACAAATCGGCATCAATAGTTATACTGCCGATATAATTCAGATTAGCTTCAGTAACCGTTACACGGTGAATTTTTGATTTTACTACTTCAATAAACATGCTATATTATTATTTTAATTCGCAGATTTTATATATAACCGCAATGTCCTTGTTCAGATTACAGACACAACAGCTATTGATGTGAAACCATCATCAATATTTAATATTATCAATCAGACGAACCTCTCCACAATACACTGTTATACAGCCAACAGGATAGTCAGTATCTTTCCAGTCCTTTATTGACTCCAATGTATTTCCATCTACAATTTCGAAATACTCAACTTCCATATCCGGTTCTTGATTGATGGTGTTAACTACATAATCAATTACCTCCTGAACACCTTTTGCGGGTGCAAAGTTAGCACTTTCTTTTAATGTACGGGCAATAAGTGGAGCTTTTTGACGCAGTTCCGGTGTCAATCTTGTATTTCTGCTGCTCATTGCCAATCCGTCAGCCTCACGGAGGATAGGACAATCATTTATTTTAACAGACAATCCAAGTTGTTTGACCATTGCACGGATAACTGCAATCTGCTGGAAATCTTTTTCACCGAAATAAGCATTGTCCGGCTCAACAATATAGAACAATTTGCTCACCACCTGAGCAACACCATTGAAGTGTCCCGGACGGCGCGCTCCTTCCATCACCTGCATCACTTTGCCAAAATCAAACACGCGAGTGTCTGGTTCCGGATACATTTCTTCAACCGACGGAGCAAAAACATAATCACAGCCGGCAGCCTGAAGCAACTCGCAGTCTTTCTCCAATGTGCGAGGATAAGTTTCCAAATCCTTTTTGTCATTAAACTGTGTCGGATTGACAAAAACACTGACTACACATATATCATTCTCGTCAACACAACGTTTAACCAGACTAAGGTGTCCGGCATGCAAGGCACCCATTGTAGGGACAAAGCCTATTCTTCTGTTATTCAACCTTTCCTGAGCTAAATAACCCTTTAAATCTTGAATTATACTTACTATTTTCATCTTATAGATGCGTTTTGACGGTACAAAGCAAATAAATAATTACGTTAAATGAAAGAAATTGCTTATCTTTGTAGCGTTTAAATTAAACTTAATAACAGAATGGATGCAAAAAAAGTATTATTTATAGCACAAGAAATAACACCTTACTTACCAGAATCAGAAATAGCAACAATTTGCCGCCAATTGCCTCAAGGCATTCAGGAACGCGGAAGAGAAATCAGAACGTTCATGCCTAAATTCGGAAACATTAACGAACGCCGCAATCAGTTGCACGAAGTAATTCGTCTTTCCGGTATGAATTTGATTATTGATGATACGGATCATCCACTAATCATTAAGGTTGCGTCTATTCAAGCAGCTAGAATGCAGGTTTATTTTATTGACAACGACGACTTTTTCCAGAGAAAAAACACTATCTGTGATGATGAAGGAAATGAATATGATGACAACGACGAACGTTCTATTTTCTACATCCGCGGTGTGTTGGAAACAGTTAAGAAACTGCGTTGGATTCCTGACGTAATTCATTGTCATGGCTGGATGTCTGCGCTTACAGCTTTATATATTAAACGTATGTATGCAGATGATCCATGTTTGAACAATGCAAAAGTTGTTTATTCAATTTACAACGACGAATTCAAGACTCCATTCAATGAAAACTTCGCCAAGAAGCTGAAAATGGACGGAGCAAAAGATTCTGATGTCAAATTGCTAAAAACTGACACAAGTTTCTTAGCTTTGACAAAATTAGCTATCGACATGTCCGATGGTGTAATTCAGGGAAGCGAAACAATACATCCTGAACTAACAGAATATATCTCATCTAAAAAGAAGAAATTGTTCTTGCCATATCAGAAACCTGATGTTTATATTGACGAGTTCAATAAATTCTATGATGCCGTTTTGGAAACTAAATAACACATAATAATCATGAAAGTCAAGCTTTTAACACTTGGGATTGCTTTGGGAGCTGCGCTCCTCGGCAGTTGTGATGATGGAATTAGTCTGGTAGGACCAAGTATTCAGCCCGACAAAGACAAGATAAATGTTTTTCAAGATACGATTGAAATACAAGCCTATACGGTTTTGATGGATTCTATTTATGCAAAAACATCAACAGCATTGCTAGGAGAATTTTATGACCCGACATACGGAAATCTGAAATCCGACTACGTTTGCCAGTTCTATTGTCCTGAAGAATATCAGTTCCAGCACACACCTTTGGATGAAAAGATTGACTCCATGGCTTTCCAAATCACTTATTCATCATGGGTTGGCGACTCACTGGCTCCTATGCAGGCACAGATTTTCCAGGTTACTAAACCATTGGAAAGAAATTATTATACAAACGTTGACCCGAAGGAGTTCTGTGATATGAAAACTTTGTTGGGAACAAAAACTTATACTGCATATGATGTTTCCATTCCTGATTCTATCAGAAACATTACTGATACAAACGATGAGAACTATTATGTTCCTAAAGTAAGAATCAGAATGCCGAAAGAGTTAGGACAGAAATTCTATGATGAATCTGTAAATAATCCTACGACATTCAAAACCCAGGAAGCTTTCAACAATTTCTTTCCGGGGCTCTATGTCACAACTAATTATGGAACAGGGAACTTGCTTAACATAAGCCGTTCATCATTATTTATTTATTACAGATATAAGACAAAGAGTTCTGCGACGAACAATGATACTATCATTTCAACATTTGAGCGTTTCAATTCAACTACTGAAGTTATCCAGCTCAACAGCCTTAAGAACGGAAATTTGGAACAGCTTCTGCAGCCAAATGATGAATATACTTATATGAAAACACCTTCTGGTGTTTGCACTAAGTTGGAAATTCCTGTCTCAGAGTTGAAAGATAAACTTGAAGGGCGTATCATCAACAACCTTCCATTCAAAATGACAGCTATGGCACAGGAAGATTGGGAATATGCTTTGAATATTCCTACAAGTTTGTTGTTATTGCCTGAAGATTCTGTAAAAACTTTCTTTGAATCAGGAAAGATCCAGGACAACCAGACTTCTTATGTGGGAGGATATACAGCAGATGGAAGAAGTTACAATTTCAAGAACATTTCCAGAGTATTTGAAAAGCATTTGGAAAATAATCCGGATGAGCCGCTTCGCCTGCTTGTTATTCCAGTTGAAAACGTAACTGAGAAATCATCATACGATTCAACTCCCTACACTATAGCCATAAACAACTATATGTCACCTTCAGGAGTTAAACTTAAAAAAGACAAAGAATCAAGGACATTGATCCTGACAAGCAGTAAATACAACGAATAAACAATATTGGAACAAGGGTCTGAACCTGTTAAGGTTTGGACCTTTTGTAATAAAAACAAATTCTATAACAATACATATCAAATTATTTTCACTATTTTTGCGCCATAAGGAAGAAATGTTGTGAAGACATACAGAAAGAAATATATAATTTATCTGTTTACTCTGCTGTTTACGTGGTATTATGGCAGCGTGATTCTCTTTACACACATACACATTGAAGATGGTGTTGCAATAAAGCACTCTCACCCTTTCAAAAATATAGAACATCATCATAAGACTCTTTCAGAAATAATATTTCTCCAGACATTATCTACTATCAATGCAGAAGATAACCAGAAAGTAAGTCCGGATATTCAATGTTTCCTTAGTTTTCTAACGAGAATAGTTGAGAAAAACGACTCACATCCTTACTTGTTTTTCTTGACTTCAAACAATCTCAGAGCTCCTCCATATACATTATAATATATAGACTTATATCCGGGAATAAAATTTCCGCACATTTTCTTTATTCTATAATCAATATAATATGATTATAGAAATGCTGTCATATGTATAATAAAATTGTTATTTCTGTGCTACAAATATGAGAAACAAACATATCTGTAGTATAGAAGCTGAGTACAAATTTATTTCTCATACGAAGAATCAGCTGTGCAAAATTATCCCGGTTGCATTTTCACAAACAACTTTATTATCTAATGAGAGTGTAAATCCTCTTCAATATATATTATAATGAATAAGCTTATAAATTTAACTATATGCTTGTGCATGCTATTGTTGTGCACAAAAGCTTTTGCCAACGACGAGAATTATAAACTTAATCCATCTGATGCAAATATTGTAGGTCATATTATTGACAAGAAATCAGGAGAACATCTTTCCTTCATAAATATATATCTGGAAGGAACAACCATAGGAACAACTTCAGATGCAACAGGACACTATTTCCTAAAGAATTTACCTGAAGGGAAATTCACAATTGTTGCAAAATCTCTTGGATATAAAACAGAGAAAAAGAGCATTAATTTGAAAAAAGGAAAAACTATTGAAATAAACTTCGAGATCGAAGAAGATGCTGTTTCACTTGACGGCGTTGTTGTTTCGGCAAACAGAAACGAAACTACAAGACGCATGGCGCCAACATTGGTAAATGTTTTGGATGCACGAGTTTTCGAAACTTCAAATGCAACTTCACTTGCCGAAGGTTTGAATTTCCAGCCTGGTGTTCGAGTTGAAAATAACTGCCAGAACTGCGGTTTCCAGCAAGTAAGAATAAATGGTCTTGATGGTCCGTACACTCAGATTCTTATGGACAGCCGTCCTATTTTCAGTGCTTTGACTGGCGTTTACGGTTTGGAACAGATTCCGGCTAATATGATTGAGCGTGTTGAAGTGATGCGTGGCGGTGGTTCTGCTTTATTCGGTTCTTCTGCAATTGCCGGAACTATCAATATCATCACTAAAGAACCGATGAGGAATTCTGCTCAATTGGCACATTCTCTCACTTTGGTGGGCGGATCAACTCCGGACAATAACACCACAATTAACGCATCTTTGGTTACTGACGACCATAAAGCAGGATTATATGTATTCGGACAGAACAGACAGCGCGGACATTATGACCACGATGGAGACGGTTTCTCTGAACTTGGAAAAATCAATGCAAAAACTATAGGTTTCCGTTCTTATCTGAAAACCAGCAATTATTCAAAACTTACTTTCGAATATCACGGAATAAACGAATTTCGCCGCGGCGGTAATATGTTTGACAATCCGCCTCACGAAGCTGATATCGCTGAACAAACAGAACATAACATCAATGGCGGTGGCTTGAAATATGACTTGTTCTCAAAAGACTACAAGCACAGAATGAATGTCTATACTTCTGCACAACATACAAAACGAGATAGTTATTACGGAACGAACCAGGATTTGAATGCTTATGGTCAAACAACAGACATGACTTTGGTTTCGGGAGCACAATATAGCTATTCGGCAGACAAATGTCTGTTTATGCCTGCAGAATTCACTGGTGGTTTGGAATACAGCTATGATGATTTGCAGGATAGAATGCCTGGTTATGACAGGGAAGTGAACCAGACAACCCACATCGCCAGCCTTTTCGCCCAGAACGAATGGAAAACCAAGAAATGGAGTTTCCTTGTTGGCGGACGTTTGGATAAACATAATCTTATCAACCACGTTATATTCAGCCCGCGTGCCAATGTAAGATTCAATCCAAATGATAACATCAACTTCCGTTTAGCTTATTCAAGCGGTTTCCGCGCTCCTCAGGCTTTTGACGAAGATTTGCATATCGAAGCTGTCGGCGGTAATGTTTCTCTGATTGAACTTGCCGACAATCTTAAAGAAGAGAAATCAAACAGCTTGAGCGCTTCTGTTGATTTCTATCACAGATTCGGTCCGGTTCAGGTGAACTTCCTCGTGGAAGGTTTCTATACAAACCTTAAAGATGTGTTCACTCTTGAAAAGACGGGAACTGACGACAAAGGCAATATCATCATGGAAAGAAGAAACGGTTCCGGTGCTACTGTCGGCGGTGTAAACCTGGAAGGCAAAATGGCATATTCCTGGATGCAGATTCAGGCTGGCGCAACAATCCAGAGAAGCCGATACAAAGAAGCTGAGCAGTGGAGCGAAAATGTGGAAGCCCAGAAAAGGATGTTCAGAACTCCGGACGTCTACGGTTATTTGACTTCTACATTCACTCCGGTGAAAAAACTTTCTATTGCTCTTACAGGAACATACACAGGAAGTATGCTTGTACAGCACAATGCCGGATATATCGAAACGGACCGTGATGATGAAACTCCTGATTTCCTTGACATGAGCCTGAAAGTTGCTTACGATATTCCTATCTATAAAAGCGTTACTTTGCAGGTTAACGCTGGTGTAAAGAACATCTTCAACTCATATCAGAACGACTTTGATAAAGGAAATGACCGCGATGCAGGATATATCTATGGTCCGGGATTGCCAAGAAGTTATTTCTTTGGTTGTAAGATTACTTATTAATGTAAGCAGAATAAATGAGTGCCAAATATAATTTCTCACTCATCTATTTGGCACTCATTTACAGAACTATATATAACAAAGTCAAAGTACTTGATTTTATTATATATAGTTCTGTATTAATTTATTAAGTCCCGGTATAACTTCTTTAAAAAATATAGATGTATTCAGACTATAGAAAATATACAGTAAGTTTTTTCACATTGCTATTCATTCTTTACTTTAGCAATGTGACAATATTTACTCATCTGCATATTTATAAAGGTGTGCTTGTAAAGCATTCACATCCTTGCAAGACTCTGGAACATCAGCACAAATCTCTTTCTGAATTTATTTTCATACAAAGCCTTTCGTCTATCAACACAGAAGAAAACATTAGTGACAGTCCGGAAATAAAATGCATACTGACACCTTTGTTTTCTATAGAAACAATAGAAAACAATATGATGATTTTATTGTTTCTAATCTCAATCCCCTTAAGAGCCCCACCTTTTCTGTTTAGAGTTAAATAAAAGACAAAAGAAATTATTCTTTTTCATCCAACATGATAATTATATATTATTATGAAGGTTTGTCATATCATGACATATACGATTTATTTTTCCTCATTTATTTATATTACAAGGAGTTATAAGCACTCCTAACAAATACACATATAAAATGAATAAGATTATAACTATTACTATATACTTGTGCTTTCTACTACTGAATGTACGAGCCTATTCAATTAACCATAATAATCTTGACTCTTCTGACGCAAATATCATTGGACATATCGTAGATAAAAAGTCAGGAGAACATCTTTCTTTTATAAACATATATCTCGAAGGAACAACAATTGGCACAACAACTGACGCTACAGGGCATTATTTTCTGAAAAATCTTCCTGAAGGAAAATTCACTTTAGTTGTCAAATCCATTGGTTATAAAACCGAGAAAAAAACTGTCAATTTGAAAAAAGGAAATACAATCGAGCTGAATTTTGAAATCGAGGAAGATGCTGTTTCACTTGACGGCGTTGTTGTTTCGGCAAACAGAAACGAAACAACAAGACGTTTGGCTCCAACATTGGTAAATGTCCTGGATGCAAAAGTATTTGAAACTTCAAATGCTGCTTCACTTTCAGAAGGTTTAAATTTCCAGCCCGGAGTTAGAGTTGAGAACAACTGCCAGAACTGCGGTTTCCAGCAAGTAAGAATAAACGGTCTTGATGGTCCGTACACTCAGATTCTTATGGACAGCCGTCCTATTTTCAGTGCTTTGACTGGCGTTTACGGTTTGGAACAGATTCCGGCTAATATGATTGAACGTGTGGAGGTGATGCGAGGTGGCGGTTCTGCTTTGTTTGGAGCTTCGGCTATTGCCGGAACTATCAATATAATCACTAAAGAGCCGATGAGAAACTCCGCACAGTTATCACACTCTCTCACTTTGGTTGGAGGTTCAACACCGGATAACAATACAACTATCAATGCCTCGCTTGTAACAGACGACCATAAAGCGGGGCTGTATATATTTGGGCAAAACAGACAACGAGGCAACTATGATCACGATGGCGATGGTTTCTCAGAACTTAGTAAAATAAACGGAAAAACTATTGGTTTCCGCTCTTATCTGAAAACCAGCAATTATTCAAAGCTGACTTTTGAATATCACGGTATCAACGAATTCCGCCGAGGCGGTAATATGTTCGACAATCCGCCTCACGAAGCTGATATTGCTGAGCAGATTGAACATAACATCAATGGTGGCGGCTTGAAATATGACTTGTTCTCAAAAGACTACAAGCACAGAATGAATGTCTATACTTCTGCACAACATACAAAACGCGACAGCTATTATGGTTCCGGCCAGGATTTAAATGCATACGGACAAACAACTGATATGACTTTGATTTCCGGTGCGCAATACAGCTATTCGGCAGACAAATGTCTGTTTATGCCTGCAGAATTTACTGGTGGTTTGGAATATAGTTATGATGATTTACACGATAATATGCCAGGATATAACCGCGAAGTTAACCAGACAACCCACATCGCCAGCCTTTTCGCCCAGAACGAATGGAAGACCAAGAAATGGAGTTTCCTTGTTGGCGGACGTTTGGACAAACATAATCTTATCAATCACGTTATATTCAGCCCGCGTGCCAATGTAAGATTCAATCCAAGCGAAAATATAAACTTCCGACTGGCTTATTCAAGCGGTTTCCGCGCTCCTCAGGCTTTTGACGAAGATTTGCATATCGAAGCTGTCGGAGGTAATGTTGCTTTGATTGAACTTTCCGACAATCTTAAAGAAGAGAAATCAAACAGCTTGAGTGCTTCTGTTGATTTCTATCACAGATTCGGTCCGGTTCAGGTGAACTTCCTTGTGGAAGGTTTCTATACAAACCTTAAAGATGTGTTCACTCTTGAAAAGACGGGAACTGACGACAAAGGCAATATCATCATGGAAAGAAGAAATGGTTCCGGTGCAACAGTCGGCGGTGTAAACCTGGAAGGCAAAATGGCATATTCATGGATGCAGATTCAAGCAGGCGCAACAATCCAGAGAAGCCGCTACAAAGAAGCTGAACAGTGGAGCGAAAATGTGGAAGCTCAGAAAAGAATGTTCAGAACTCCGGATGTTTACGGTTATTTGACCTCTACATTCACTCCGGTAAAAAGACTTTCTCTTGCTCTTACAGGAACATACACTGGAAGTATGCTTGTACAACACAATGCCGGATATATCGAAGCCGACCGTGACGATGAAACTCCGGACTTCCTTGACATGAACGTGAAAGTTGCTTATGATATTCCTATTTATAAAACCGTCACTTTACAAGTTAATGCAGGTGTGAAGAATATATTCAATTCATATCAGAACGACTTTGATAAAGGAAAAGACCGTGACGCAGGATATATCTACGGTCCTGGATTGCCAAGAAGTTATTTCTTCGGTTGCAAAATCACCTATTAATTCAAATTGATTAGGGAAAAAACATTTAACTAAACAAAAACCTCCGGTAATAAATTGGAATGACCAATTATACCGGAGGTTTTCTATTACAAGTATAAGCCTAATTAAAATTTCAGCCTTTAAATTCCATTTCCTCTTTCATGTCTAATTCATTCTTCTCTTCATCATAGAACTTGTATTCGAGGAATGCCAGACTCTGATTTGGAATCACCTTCAAGCCGTAGCTGTATCTCATCTTCCACTGCCAACTTAAAGGGAAAAAACCTTTGTTCACATAAGCTGCAACATAAGGATGTACGTGTAAGGTAAATTTCTTCACATGATGTTTGTTGACCAAACAATCAATCTTTCCTTCCAAACTGTCGGTAAACAAAATAGAAGGTTTCACAGAACCTGTTCCAAAACAAGCAGGACAAGCTTCAGAGGTTTGAACATCCATTGCCGGACGAACTCTCTGGCGAGTTATCTGCATCAGACAAAACTTACTCAAAGGAAGTATATTATGCTTTGCTCGGTCGCTAGCCATTGCCTTCTTCATATGCTCGTAAAGCAGCTGGCGATTTGTATTGCTCGACATATCAATAAAGTCGATAACAATGATACCTCCCATATCACGCAAACGTAACTGACGGGCAATTTCATCCGCAGCGGCAAGATTAACATCGATAGCTGTCTGTTCCTGATCCTCGCTGGTTTTCGAACGATTACCGCTATTGACATCTATCACATGCATTGCCTCCGTATGCTCAATAATCAAGTAAGCCCCACTTTTATAAGTAACCGTACGCCCAAAGAGGGATTTTATTTGTTTGGTAACTGCGAAATTATCAAAGATAGGCAGTTCACCGGTGTACAGATGTACAATCTCTTCCCGTCCGGGAGCAATCAGACTAACATAGTCCCGAACATTATTATAAACCTCTTTGTCGTTTACAAAAATATTCTGAAAGGAAGGGTTAAATATGTCGCGTAGCAAAGCGACTGTTCGTGCAGTCTCTTCATAAATAATGGCAGGCGACTTACTTTTTGTTACTTTTGCGCTATTCTCTTCCCAGCGTTTCACCAGAGTTTTCAACTCGTGGTCCAATTCTGCAACTCTCTTTCCTTCTGCCGAAGTACGGACAATCACACTGAAATTCTTCGGTTTGATACTTTGGATGAGCTGTCTCAAACGGGCACGTTCCTCATTGGATTTGATTTTTGTCGAAACTGATACTTTGTCGGAAAATGGTATCAAAACTATATATCTCCCGGCGAACGACAACTCCGAAGTCAATCTCGGTCCCTTTGTGGAAATCGGTTCTTTTGCTATCTGCACCAATATCTCCTGACCTATTTTGAGAACATCACTTATACTGCCTTCCTTTTCTATTTCCGGCAATATCTGAAGTTTTGAGAAAGCGGGAGCTTTCTTAGGGTCAGAAAGCAGCTGATTGAGATACTTTTGCTGGGTGTTGAAATGAGGACCTAAGTCCTGATAGTGAAGAAATGCATCCTTTTTATAACCTACATCAATGAAAGCAGCGTTTAATCCTGGCATAAGTTTCTTAACCTTGCCTAAATAAATATCGCCCACTGCAAAAGAGACATTGTGAGCTTCTTTTTGTAGCTCAACCAGTTTTTTGTCTTCCAATACAGCGATTGATACTTCTTGGGACTGTACATCAACTACTAATTCACTAACCACTATAAAAAGGTGTTTATTAAATTTTTGCAGACCTTTATAAATACGCAAAGAACAAACTTAAAAGGTCTCTTATAAGTTTGTTCTTTATAGAGCGTTTGTTTCGAAAAATAAACTTATTTCTTCTTATGTCTATTCTTCTTCAGTCTCTTTTTGCGCTTGTGAGTAGACATCTTATGTCTCTTTCTTTTCTTTCCGCTTGGCATCGCTTTAAAATTTTAAGATTAAACGTAATATTTATTATTTAAGAAATTCCGAAAACCCTAACTTTATTATCTTTAATTAAGTCAAAGCCTGCGTAATAAATCAACAATTATTTCACGTCGTTCAAGAAAGTCTTAGCCGGCTTGAATGAAGGAATATTGTGTTCCGGAATAATAATTGTTGTGTTCTTTGAAATGTTACGAGCAGTCTTCTGAGCTCTTTTCTTAACGATGAAGCTACCAAAACCTCTCAAATATACATTTTCATTTTTTGCCAAAGAACCTTTTACAATTTCCATAAAAGATTCAACGCTTGCTAGCACTGTTGACTTGTCGATTCCAGTGTTTTTTGAAATTTCGCTTACGATATCTGCTTTAGTCATATCTTTAAATAATTAATTGATTTGGACCTATTAATTTTTTGGAATGCAAATATATAGCTTTTTATCGAAGAGTGAAAATATTGCTATGTATTTTTTTTCAATAAATTTGCCCGAATCTCACCCCAATATCACTCTATTCACAAAGCAATCAACACGTTATACATGAAACTATTTTGTAACATTTTATACTTAATAATGTTCCAAAGACTCAACTTTAAAGAAAACAGAGCCACAATACATGCCAATATTTAAGCCTCATAAGCATCTACTAAACTGCATAAATACGGAAACAAGAAATCTCTGTTTCAAAAAACTTTTTGCATACTTCAAAACATAATAATATAATCTTAAAACTAAGCCTTAGTTTTTATAAATTAAGACTCAGTTTTTGTAAACTAAAGCTTAATTCTTATAAACCAAGTCTGAGTTTTAAGAATATATCAGTATCTTTCAAAACAGACATTGGACAAAAGCAACTAATCACGGAATATATGAAATGATTCACACAAATGCTCAGCCAGTCAGATTTACAGAAAGAAAAGACAATGCGAACAAAACTCATTGCAAATTTTCCATAATATTTCTTTTTCAATAATTATTCATTACCTTTACACCAATAATCTTGAATTAAATACGGAATAAAAAGTTTTAATTATGTCTTTAAACAAAGTTTTATTAATTGGAAATGTAGGAAAAGACCCTGACGTACGTTATTTCGACAGCGGAACAGCAGTGGCTAATTTTCCTCTCGCCACCTCTGAAAGAGGCTATACCTTGGCTAATGGAACAGTTATACCGGAACGCACCGAATGGCACAACATCGTTGTGAGAAGAGACCTTGTACCTTTTGTTGAAAAATGGGTGAAAAAAGGTTCCGGACTCTACGTTGAAGGAAAAATCAGAAGCCGTAGCTATGATGATGCAAATGGAAACAAAAGATATGTAACGGAAATCCATGCAGACAGAATAGAATTCTACAGTACCGGAAGCCGCCCGGCAACCGACAACGGTAACCAGGCTCAAAGTCCGGAAACTCAATATTCCACAAATCCAACTACAATGCAGACTAATGTTGCTCCTAGCAATAACATGTCTCAAATGGATGACGCAGACGACCTTCCGTTCTGATTATAATATAACTAAAGTTTCGCCAAACTCAACTTTCAGTTAACAAGTTGACAAGGAAACGAGTTGACAAGAAACAGGTGTTTATCCTCGTCAACTTGTCTCTGAAGCCTTGTAAACTATTAAATAGAGCCTGGCGAAACTTAAATTGTCTAACTTAAATTTATCATTTTGGACTCAGACTATTTTCAAAACATATTCAACCAAGTTTATATTGACCAAATAGGTATTGACTCGGTCATTGCTTTCGCGGTTGCGGCAGTTTTGCTGCTTTGCTCCGGATATATATCAGCTTCTGAAGTGGCTTTTTTCTCGCTTTCGCCTGCAGATTTGCAGAAAGTGAAAGAGAAAAAACAAAAACGTGCGGACAATCAGATAGAAGAACTTCTCAGCAAGCCAGACTATCTTCTTGGAACTATTCTCATAACGAACAATCTGGTTAACGTAGCGATAGTAACACTCTGTACTTATGGTATAAATTCATGGATAGATTTTTCAGCCGTTCCTATTTTCGGATTTATCCTCGAAACTGTTCTCCTTACTTTCCTCCTGCTTCTTTTCGGTGAAATTATGCCAAAGATTTATGCGCAGAAAAACGCTTTGCCTTTTGCAAGAAGGACTGCTGCTACGATGCTGTTTCTGGAAAAGATGATGCGTCCTTTCTCGTCGGTGCTTGTCAGCTCTTCAACTGTAATCAACAAAAGAATTTCAAAGAAAAAGAATGATATTTCCGTGGACGAACTTTCAAAGGCATTGGAAATAACATCTCCGGAAATAAAGGAAGAAAAGAATATGCTCAATGAAATCATCAAGTTCTACAACAAGACTGCCGATGAAATCATGACACCGCGACTGGACATGAAAGGTCTGGACATCAAAAGCAACTTCAGCGAAGTGCTTGAAATGATTGTCGAATCCGGATATTCCAGAATTCCCGTTTACGACAACACTGAGGACAAAATAAAAGGAATACTCTACATCAAGGATTTGCTTCCGCATATCGAAGAAGACAAATATTTCAGATGGCAGACTCTGATACGTCCGGCTTATTTCGTTCCGGAAACGAAGAAAATCGACGATTTGCTTGAAGAATTCCGCACCAACAAAATTCACATGGCTATCGTTGTTGACGAATTTGGCGGAACATCAGGACTGGTAACAATGGAAGATATCCTGGAGGAAATCGTTGGCGACATCTCCGACGAGTATGACGAGGAAGAAAGATTCTTCACAAGGCTCAAAGACGGAAGTTTCATATTCGAAGCCAAAATTCCGCTTAATGACTTTTTCCGTGTTACGGAACTCAAGGAAGATTCTTTCGGAGAACTTACTGACGAGGTTGAAACTCTGGCAGGTTTGCTGCTCGAAATAAAAGGTGATTTCCCTAAGCGACAGGAAATAATCGAATTTGGCGGCTATCGTTTCCAGATACTCGA
Organism: Parabacteroides sp.; assembly: GCA_034091205.1. Lineage (GTDB taxonomy): Bacteria > Bacteroidota > Bacteroidia > Bacteroidales > Tannerellaceae > Parabacteroides. Next base: position 69,396 of record JAXDRC010000023.1, read on the forward strand.
AGTGGATAACAGACGTATTATCAAAGTTAAGTTCTCTGTATTATAGCAGAACAATCTTAATTCCGCAAGTGCCATAACTTATGTAGTTAAAAGGAAGTTAAAGGGAGTCATAGGAGTTAAAGGCCAATACTTATTGTATCTGAATAATATCTGACCTTGATTTCCTGGTATAACTCCATATAACTTCTTTAACTCCTTAAAGTTTATCTTGCAAACTTGAATTAATATGATACGATTCAGAAACATACTGCTTGTTGTGCCATTGCTGCTCAGTGTTGCCTGCGAGGAATATACACCGAAACCACGTGGCTTTTTCCGTATTGAGCCAACGAAGGCAGAATACACGGAGTTTGGTCCGGAAAAATGGCCTTTCTCTTTTTATGTTTCCAACCAGGCAAATATAAATGTCAGCGACTCTTCGAAATTTATGTTTGAGGCAAACTATAAAGATTTGAATGCTGAATTGTATTGCAGTTATCTGAAAGTGGACAGAAGCAAAATAGAGCATACTTTCAACGAGAGCCGCGAGCTTGTTGCCCGCCAGGCAGAGCAAGCTTCCGGCATAAAGGAAATGGAGTTCGTAAACGAAGAGGAGAATGTGCGCGGATATATGTTTCTGATTGAGGGAAACACAGTTGCCCCGATTCAGTTTTCTCTCACTGATAATGAAAGCAAGTTCTTCCGCGGAGCATTATATTTCAATTGCCCGATAAATGCCGACTCACTCAAGCCTGTGGTTGACTATCTGCAAAAGGATGTGGAAGTTATGATTGAATCTTTCAAGTGGAACAAATAAACTGGAATTTATGCCTTTATTATACAAACAGCAAAACGGCGCTTGTGTAGGAATCTGGGAAATGACCGAAACAGTTGATGAACTGAAGAATATGCTGGGAAGCAAAGCTCTCTCCTCGCCTTCCGTGTCAATGGAAATCCGCTCTGAAGCAAGACAGAAAGAAAGACTCACAGCATTGGTTCTGCTGAAAGAACTTTTAGGCCACGAAGCCATAATCAGCCACGAAGAAAGCGGCGCTCCGTTTCTTCCTGAAGAAAATCTGAATATAAGCATATCTCACACCAAAGGATATGCGGCTATGATATTATATGAGGAAAAGGGAATCGGTATAGATATAGAATATCGCTCGGAGAGAGTGAAGAAAATAAAATCTCGTTTCGTGAACGAAGCTGAAGCACCTCATATCAGTCCGGAGAATGAAACCGAGCATCTTCTCATCCACTGGTGCGCAAAAGAAACTCTTTTCAAAATGATTGGCTGCAATGAAGTGGACTTTCTGAAACATCTTCATATTTCTCCATTCATATATAATAAGGAAGGAATAATCAATGTTTCAGAAAGCCGTACTGAAAATCAGAAGTCATATAAATTATATTTCCGTGTGGCGGAAAACTTCGTCATCACTTACACTTCCTATGAATGAAAGGAAGAACAAGGAAAAGAGGAACGCAGCAAATCATAACCCATACAAAGAAATGCTGATAACCAATCTGCTCCTGAATCCATCCCGAAACCATTCCCGGAAGCATCATTCCCAATGCCATAAATCCAGTGCATATAGCATAATGCGAAGTTTTGTATTCGCCTTCGGAGAATAGCATCAGATACATTGTATAACCTGTGAAACCAAAGCCATAGCCAAGTTGCTCCACCGCAACGCAAGTATTAATCACCAGGAAACTTTCCGGACGAGCATAAGCAAGATAAAGATAAACCAGATTCGGCAAAGAAATAGCAAGAGCCATTGGCCAAAGCCAGCGTTTCAATCCGCCGGAAGAAATGGCTATTCCGCCCAGGATTCCTCCAACCAGCAGCGCTGCAACTCCTACAGTTCCATATACAAATCCCACTTGCGTTGTGCTCATTGCCAAACCTCCGGACTCAATGTCATCCAAAAGGAAAGGAGAAGAAAGTTTCACCAGCTGCGATTCGCCAAGCCTGTAAGTCAGCATAAACAGCAAAGCCGGAATAATGCCTTTCTTCCTGAAGAAACTTACAAAAGTCTGCCCGAATGACTGTCCTATATTGCGCAACGTAACATCAGTACGCTTGAAGTCCGACGCCGGTTTCGGCAATATATATCTGTGCCACAAAGCAAGACCGATAAATGTTCCCGCCAGAATAAAGAACACCAGACTCCAGGCATACGAAATCTGCCCGGTAGTTTCCTCAAGCCATCCGGCGAGCATAACAAGCAGACCTTGCCCGGTAATCATTGCCACGCGATAGAAGATATTTCGGATACCAATGAAAAACGCCTGTTGCTCCTCATCCAAACCCAGCATATAAAATCCGTCGGCAGCAATATCATGAGTTGCCGAGCTGAAAGCCATCAGCCAGAAGAAAGCAAGTGTTGCACGGAAAAAGAAATCGCAGGGCAAAAGGAATGCTATTCCTGCCATTCCGGCTCCGATAAGGAACTGCATTGTCCAAATCCACCAGCGCTTAGTCTTCAGCAAGTCAATAAACGGACTCCAAACAGGCTTTATCACCCATGGAAAATAAAGCCAGCTTGTGTATAATGCTATTTCAGCATTCGAAACTTCCAGACGTTTATACATAATTACAGACAACGTCATCACAGCAACATAAGGCAAACCTTCGGCAAAATACAGTGTCGAAATCCAACTTAAGGCTTTCCCTTTTGATGGTTTGTTCATAATCTCAATCTTTATTAGTTATTGTTTTTGAAAGTAGACGAGGCTTCAGAGACAAGGCCTCAGAGACAAGTTGACAAGGCTTCAGAGACAAGTTAACAAGGTAAAATCATCCGCATCTTTCCAAGCCGGAAATTTCTCACGGAAACTCTCTATTTCCTTTGCCGACAGAACACAAGTTCTGGTTGTTTCCTCCCTCTTTCCCGCGTCAGCAATTTTCTTTCCTTTCGGAGAATAGACCACGGAATCACCTTTATAAGTAAATCCTTTTCCGTCAATTCCCACTCTGTTAACTCCGCAAACATAAGCCATATTCTCGATTGCGCGCGCCTGCAGAAGAGGTTTCCACACTTTCCTTCTGGCTTCAGGCCAATTCGCCACATAAACAAGCAAATCATATTCGTTGCCCACATTTCGGCTCCACACCGGGAAACGCAAATCATAGCAAACCTGGAGACAAATGTTCCAGCCTTTGTAATTTACAACCACCCGCTTCTCTCCCGGAGTATAAACATTGTTCTCACCTGCCATTCTGAACAAATGACGCTTGTCGTAGAAAGTAATTTCATCGCCATTTACAAAGAAAGCACGATTAAAATAGTGTCCGTTCTCTTCAGCAATGAAACTGCCGATGATTGCCATGTTATAGCTTGACGACCATTCCTTCAAGGTTGCCACAGTTTCGCCATCGCAAGAGTCGGCAAGTCGTGAAGGCTCCATCGAAAAGCCGGTTGTAAATGTTTCGGGAAGTACAACCAAATCTGTTTTTCCTTTTACCCGGCGTATAAGTTCTCCATAATATGACAGATTTTCTTTTCTGTCTTCCCATATTATATGGGCTTGTATCATTGATATGCGCAAATCTGCTTTCATAATAGAATCTTGAATCGGTAAGAAATATCTTTCTGGAGTTAACACTGCAAACAGAAGAATAAAAGCAAAACACAGAGACACAAAGCCACAGAGGTAATATATAATGTATAAAAATCTCCGTGTCCCCGTGTCTCCGTGTTTAAATTAGTTTTATCAATCCACATAGAAATTCTCCGGATGGCAGGCAGTCACGCCCTTGAAGCAAGAACGGATATAAGCCATATCCTTATCAACGTCTCCGGTCGGATAGAATATGCCTTTCGTGCCCACTTCTTTCTTTCCATAATCGAAATATGCAAGCAAAATAGGCACATTGGCTTTCAAAGCTATATAGTAAAAGCCTTTTTTCCATTCTTTTACTCTCTTGCGAGTTCCTTCGGGAGTAATTGCTATCTGAAATCTTTCGTTCTTGTTGAACATCTCAACAACCTGGTCAGTTATGGAAGTCCTTTTTCCTCTGTCCACCGGAACGCCGCCCATACTTTTGAATATCAAATTAAACGGGAAGAAAAACCAATCTTTCTTGATAAGAAATCCGGCAGTCAGTCCAAGAGATGTATAAAACATCTTTCCTACTATAAAATCCCAGTTGCTTGTATGAGGTGCCACACATACTACGCATTTCTTCAGCTCAACGCCTTCGGTCGAAGCCAGTTTCCAGCCGAACAATTTCAAAATGGCTTTACATAAAGCTTTCTTCATTCAAAATCCCTTCTTTTATTTGTTCAAGTCAGCTATTTCAGTTGCGATTGCATTAACTTCAGTCTGCAAATCAACTCTCAGCTTACGATAATATTCTTTTACCAATGCCGGATTGTCTTTTCCGTCAGGACGATGAGCACGACGCACAAATTCATCCTGCATATCTAGAATACGTGCCATAACAGCTTCTGCCTTTTCCACTTCAACACCAGGGATAAACAGTTTGCAAACCAATGCTTCTGTAAACAGTTCGCCAGCTACATAGCTAATGTCTTTTTTTAATTCTCTTCTTTTAGCCATATTTTTTAGTTTTTGAGTTTGGAAGTTGACGAGAGAACAAGTTGACAAGTTAACAAGGATAACCTTCTTGACTCCTTGACTACTTAACCCCTTTACTTCTATAACTCCTTAACTCCTGTTATTATATATGACAAACATACGAAGGTTAGTCGAATTATCAAAATAAAAACAAGCCTGTTTTCCTAAGATTATACTTAAGTTTAATCTGATATTACTTTTGTGCATAAGCAGGTGGAAAATATAAAGTCACTTGACCCACTATTATAAAAGTCCTCTTTTTCTGCGCAGACTTTGAAAAAAATCTACGAAGAAAATTTTCGCAGGTTCGAACCCGCGAGAAAATATATACGGCCCCACACGAAAATATATACGGACCGAAACTGGTATAGGTTCGGATGGTTGTGGAGAATTGATTATTCCTCCAGAAAACATGGTTCTCGTCCGTTCCGGATTGGATGTGTTTCTAACAAAATGTCAAACTATCATTCTGTCATTCCAACCCTTATGAGAATCCGATATTTCGGAACAAAATACAGAAAACGGAAATCGTTGGCACTCTCGCGGAGTTAAGGAAATACAAAGTGGCAGGAAAAACGGGAATTTGCTTTCTTAAAAGAAATTTCATTGCAATGGTTTCAGAAAATAAAGTAAAAATGTAAGAAACACAGAGAAGAAGCCTGACAAAATAACACTTAAAAAACGAACGTGGATTTTGAGCGTTTTGATGAAAAAACACGGCTTTCAGGGTTGATTTTCCATGTTGTCAGGCTCATTTTGGGAATAAATACGATGTGTTAAAAAAATGATTGCAATGATTTGGAAAAATGATTGTGAAGAGTTAGGTAAATGATTGCAATGACATGGATGAACGATTGCAATGATTTCCCGAAATCATTGCAATGATTTTCCGGAATGATAAAAATCACATGTTCAGATTTGAGTTTTTGTTTGTTTTTGCACAAATCACTGGTTAGCAAAAATAAGGAATATTCAGCAAAAGGATATTAATCAAGCTGTTTTTACGACTTTTTGATACACACTTCTCTGCTTAAATCCAATGTTTTTATGATGAGTCAAGTGACTTTATATTTTCATGTTATAGTAAGGAATGACATTCGGGACGATACAATATTTACCTGAAAGCAGGTATATTTCAAAAATCGTGTCCGCTTTCGCTTGCCGTTCGGCAATTACATGTTGCGCGCTTTGAGCGGCCGGGAGTGGGAAGCAATGGCGATGTTCACCAATTACCGACTGATAAACAAATTGTACCTGACGTAAGAAACCCAGTTGGGAATCGTAAAGTCCAAGGCGATGGAGTAGCTGCTGAGGAGGGAATTCGACGGAATGGAGAAATTAAAATATACAAAAATATAGTAAAATTCCAACAACAAACTCAGTGCTTAAATTGTTGTATATAAACAAAACGTCAGGATGTTTGTTTATTAATTTATTAAAACCGGTTAGCCTATGGAAACGAAAAAATTACTTAAATTACTCCTGCCCCTGCTGGCTTGTGGAATGCTGTTTTTTGGGGTGAGTTCGTGTGACAAAGATCCCGAGTTATTCGTTACAGAAGATTTTGAAGGAACAGAGGGAGAAGAGATTGATTTTACATTAGAGAATGTTCCGGCTTATGTGCATGGAATATATGAAGGATATGTTACGATAAATTATGCTCAATATGCCTACGAGTATTATCATGAGTATGATTATTACAAAAAAGAACTTAGCACTCCTCAAACGGAAATAGATATCATAGAAAAAAGAATAGCTGTTTCCGTAGAAGAATTTGAGAAGTACAATATCCCATTGAAATCCAAAGTTTATGTTTCCGCTGATGTCACTAATCGAGGTAAAGTCCTGAACGAAGGAGATCATGGAGACGATTGGGGTTTTGTTTCGAAATGTATTATTCGGAAAGGTTATCTTACTGATTTATATACCAATTAATTTGTAATTGATTAAGACTAGTTAGCCTATGGAATCAAGAAAATTATTAAAATTATTCCTTCCCCTGCTGGTTTTAGGAATGCTGTTTTTTGGGGTGAGTTCGTGTGACAAAGACGAAGATGTACTGCCTTGGTTTGACGAGATTGAAAACGAGCACATAGAATTTGAACTAAAGGATGCTCCAGCTTATGTGGTGAGAGAATTAAAAGGTTATGGATATGTTCTTGTCTCATATTCTGAAGAAGCTGACGAATATTTTGGACTACAGGAAAATATGCCAGCAAAATCAATTTCAAACAGTGCTGATACAACAGACTTTCCTGATGCTGAAAAAAAAATGATTGCTGTAAAATCTTCGGATTTTGAAAAGTATAACATTTCTATACCCTCAAAGGTATATATAACAGCTTCTGTGACAAATAATAATACCCGTAATATAGAAGGTCTGTCAGAAATTGATATTGAATATATTCTGCGAAGGCCTCAGCCTAAAAAGGCTTATCTGAAAGATATAAGATTACGGCAATAGATTAAGAATTTAATTAGAAAAATCATAAGAACTAAGCATTTATATATTTTCTTACTACTCATAGTGAGTACAGTTATATCCTTTTCTCAACAACGGCAGCATTTCCAGCAATGGAGGATTATTAAACTTTAGCCACGTTGCCTCCGGCATTTATGTATTGCGTTTGGAAGTTGGAAACGGAGCGGAAGAGACTTTCAAGTTTATGCTGAAATAGGAATCTGAATTACCCATAAATTCTATAGCCAATTAATACAAATCAAACATTCTCGGTTTGTAATAATTGGCTTTTATTTTACATAACAAACATTTCCTCAGAAATAAACCAACTATACATTTTTACAATTTCTAAATCTACTGTAAAGCTGTCTTCTTATAACTTTTCAGCTACTCGGAATATTTTACTTTAAACATTAAAGATTACTATTAACATTGCACATAGAAACAATATTCGTATATTTGAATAATTCAAGTTTCGAAAGTTGCACAAATTAAAAGTTGACAAAGTTTCAGAGACAAGTTGACAAGGTCAGTAAATATACAGAACTTTGAGAAAAACGTAGAGATAACTACTATTGCACAGATAAACTGAAAATAATAAAACTAACACATAAAAAAATGAACAATAGAATTAGGAAAACAATCAAGACATTAGTCATCACTCTTGTATCCATAATTTTATTGGTATTAGGACTAATTGCCTTCACTTTAAATTTCATTTTCACTCCGGAGAAAATAACTCCGACAGTGTTGCGTGTCGCAAACCAGACAATGAATGCCAAGCTGGACATGGAAAGCGTGGAACTGACTTTTTTCTCAACCTTCCCGCGCTTCGGACTCAAGCTGACAAACGGCTCGCTGGTTTCGAAAGCGCTCAACGACACATTATGGCAAAAAACAGACTCTTTGCTGGCTTTCAGGAAATGTGTGCTTGTCGTGAGTCCGCTGGATTATCTCAACAATAAGATTACAATAAACCGCCTCGTTGTGGACAGCGCTTCGGTATATGCATTCACCAACAAGGAAGGATTGTCAAACTGGGACATAATGAAGTCGGACTCAACAGAAACCGACACCACTTCTGCTACAAAAATGCAGCAGGACATAGATATCAAACGCCTTGTTTTCCGCCGCACCAATCTCGTGTTCGACGACAGAGCAACCAGAGTTTACACCAGCCTGCAAGGAGCGAATCTTCAACTTCAGGCTTCTCTACAAAAGGAACAGTCTGTCCTTGACCTTAGCTTCAGCAACAGAAACATAATCTTCTGGCAAGACGGAAAACTGCTAGCACACAGAATTTCCACTTCTCTCGAAACCAGCCTTATGCTCGAAAGAAGCAAAAAACTTCTCACCCTGCATAACGCTGCACTTGTGGTTAACGGAACAGAAATGGATATCAACGGAACTCTACGTGGCGACAGCATAAAGCGCGCACTGGATATTGACCTGAACTATGCCATGCACGCGCCATCTCTGGAAAAAGTCATAAATATGATTCCACGGAGCATATTAAAGAAAGGCGAAATGAAAGCATCCGGCGCCGTCAGCCTCAACGGTTCCATCAAAGGCTTATATGGCAAAGATTATATGCCGACTATTGTGATGGATATGAAAATCGACGAGGCTTCCGCTAAATACAAGGATTTGCCATACGGAATCGACAAAATCACAGCCGATTTCTCCGGAAAAATAGATATGATGAAGAAAGACACATCTTTTCTGCATCTGAAAATTTTCCATTTCAAAGGCGCTCACACCGAAATTCTTGCCGACGCAAAGGTTGACAACCTGTTTGGCGACCCGGACATTACACTGAACACAACTTCCGAAATAGACCTCACTGCCCTCTCACAGACTTTTCCTCTGCAGGAAGGAATCGTGTGCGAAGGAAAAGTAAATGCGAATATCCGCATGCGCTGCAAACTCTCCACTCTGAAAAAGCAGGATTTGGGAAAGATAAAGATGAAAGGAAAAATCAATCTCGACAAACTTGCCATAACCGACACAATTCATGATTTCAAATTCAACGGCGACGCCAAATTCAATTTCAAAGGAAACGAATTGCTCGAAGCTGATGCTGAAATAAACCAGATAAACCTGGATTCTCCTTTCCTGAAATCTAATATCGAAAAGGCAACAGCCGAGGTAAAATCTACGAATCCGAAAGATACAACCAGAATCGTAGAACTAGATTGCAAGATTAACCTCAGCAAGCTGAAAGCCAATCAAAATGACTCTCTGCAACTATTCTGTCAGAAAACCTCTGCCGGAATCAAGCTCAGTCCGTCGGAAAAAGATTTTACGAAACCGAAAGTAAAACTCACATTCAATGCCGATTCATTTTTCTGCCGTTTCGAAGACATGAAATTCGGAATGGACAAAGCCGGATTTGCCGTTATTGCAGAAAAAGTAAACGATTCAATATGGGATCCGAAAGGTATAATAGGTTTCAGGAATCTTATCATGCGCACACCTGAAATAGCTCTGCCCGTCAGAATGCAAAAAACGGCACTTACTGTCGGCAACAGAAAAATAAGTCTTAAAAACGCCACTATGAAAATAGGACGTTCCGACATCACTGCCACCGGCTCCGTATATAATCTGTATGAATCGCTGAAAAAGAATAAGAAAATCAAAGCTGAGCTTGCAATCACGTCGAACAACCTGAACTGCAATCAGCTGATAAGAGCTATGGCTTCACCCTCAGATTCAATAGAATCCGAGCAGGATACGACATCAACAGACTTAAGTCTTTTCGTAGTTCCTGAAAACTTCGACTTCGAGCTCAGCACAAAGCTGAAACGAGTGCGCTACGGAAAAATGATTTTCGAGAATGTTTCCGGAGATGTAGATATCAAGAATCAGGCAATTCACCTGAAAAACCTGAGCATGACAAGTATTGGCGCCCAAATGAAGTCTATGCTTGTATATCAGGCACGTGAAAAAGAGAATGGATATGTTGGCTTTGATTTTCGTCTGCGGAATGTTGACATTTCCCGACTGGTTGATTTCGTTCCGTCACTGGACTCAACTGTTCCTATGCTGCGTTCGTTCGAAGGCGTAGTCGATTTCAATGTCACTGCCGAAACAGCCTTGGATTCTTGTCTGAACATAAAGATTCCAACACTCCGCTCGGCAATGTTCATCAGCGGCGACAGCCTTGTCCTTATGGATGGCGAAACTTTTGCTGAAATTTCAAAGATGCTAATGTTCAAGAACAAGAAAAGGAATGTGTTCGACCATATCGAAACCAACATAACAATTGAAGACGGCAATGTCACCATCTATCCTTTCCTTCTGGAAATCGACCGTTATCGCGCAGCCGTTGGCGGAACTCAGGGACTGGATATGAACTTCGATTATCATATTTCTATCCTCAAATCTCCTGTTCCATTCAAAATGGGTATAAATATTACAGGAAATCTGGACGATATGAAAATCCGCCTCGGCAAAGCCAAATATAAAGATGCTGTCTCTCCGGTTGAAATCAGAAAAGTGGATAGCACAAGGATTAATATGGGCAGGAATATTATTGAGGAGTTTAGGAGGTTGGTTGAGAAGGGAGGATTATAATGGGGAAAACCCAATGTTTATAACACTTTTTTCAATACAGTGTTTTTATAACTTATTTTGAAAAATCCTTAAAAGTGGTGGACTCAGAGAAAGAGAATTCCGGAATATTAAAAGAGAACATTGAACGGTCATAATAATATGCTGACTCCTGAGGCAATAAGAATGGTTTGGAAATCATTCCATTCTCATCAACATGGGCAATAAATGGGCGGGTGAACTGCCCGTCGAGGCGGCGGGAAGAGAATACAATCCACCGGGAGTTACTGCTCCAGGAATGATAACTCTCAACATCATTGCTATTAGCCATTTTTATATCAAGAAATTCTTTTGATTCCAAATCCATCATCTTCAGGTCTGCATCCTTATGCCAAATGGAAAAATTACCATAGGCAGAAGTGGTGAAAAGAAGGTATTTTCCGTTTGGAGAAACCCTTGGGAACTTAACGCTACAACCGTTTGCGGCAGCATTGTATAATGTGTCGATTTTATTTCCAAGAGCCCCTGTTTCAGGATTGAAATCTATTTCCAGAAGATTATATTTTACGTCTTTGTATCTTTCCGGCATAGCGACTGAATCGGCACTGCAGAAAATCAGTTTTCTGCCATCCGGACTGAATGCGGGGAATGTTTCAAACTTATCCGCAGCTGATATAATATCCGGGGAAACAACTTTTTTAGTTTTCATATTATATAGCACGACATCCGACTTTACATCATACACCTCAATACGGTTTGCGTCCGAGAAATGAAAGTCCTGGTGAGTCTCATTGGTCGAAAAGGCTATCCATTCTCCTGAAGGGTGCCAGTAAGGATAGACCAAAGTTATCTCTTCGCCATTTTTATTATAGCTTATTTTCTCCAGTTTTTCACCGTTGCGGACATAGGTCCCTGCATAATACATTCTCTGATGGAAAAGCACTTTCTTTCCGTCGTTTGCACAGAAGGAATGGCAATTCACACAATTGTTATTGGTGAGTTTGTTTGTAAGCAATGTTTTTTCCTCAAAATTTTCAAGACATCTCTGATATATTCCCATTTCGTTCCACATACGGTATCCGGGGAATATGCGCCGGTATGTGAGATATGAATCTATGGAATCCGGAGAAACATGTATTTCAAATGTCTTTTTCTTCCATGATTGATTTGGAGCTTTGAAATATACAACAACATAAATGCTGCTTCCTGCAGCAGATGCCGCAAGCTTATGCCAACGTGACAAAGACATAGAGAAGCAACCACCATCTGCTTTCACCGTCTCCTCTAAAGATACGGACTTAAAAACAGCTACTCCTTCTTCCAGCTCTGATTTTAGACGGAAATTCAACGGCGAGATATTTACTGGAACAGTCACATCCTGATAGTCCGGAAACATTTCCACATCAGCTTCCTGAGCATCAGAAGGAACATTAGGCTTGCATGAGGCGAAAAGCAGGCAGAATGCTGCGAAAAGTATATAATATATTTTCATCATTTCCCTTTGTTCTTGAATATTTTGAAATAATAATAAAACCAGTATGTGTCTCCAAATTCATTATAAATTGCTGACACGTCTCCGTTATTTTTCGAAAAATGAACCATGACCTTGCGGAAAGACTCGAATCTTTGCCTTGTTTTATCAGATACCAGCTTGTTGGAAACAGAATCACTGCCTTCAATCAAAAGAGCTTCCTGGAAATGACGTGGCAAATGTTCTACTCCGGATTCTTCAATATAACTGTTGAATTTACCCAGGTTCTTATCCAACAGATAATAACATCCGAGATATTCCCACCCTATTCTGTTTTCAGCAGTGTGGACATTCCAAAGTTTCTCTGTAGTCATCAACGACATCAGATTATCCAGTGAATCTGGCGGTACGATTTTTCCTTTCAATTCAAGATTATCAAACATTCGCTCCGGTTCATACAAATATCCGGAATATTCGTCTGCCCATTCTTTATAAAACGGCATTTGTTCCAATAAAGCAATATATTTACCAGCGAGGGCATACTCTCCACGAAGCAGATTTATTTGCACCAGGCGGCGCAAGGCTCTTGTGTTACCTCCTCTTTTGGACTGAGTCATGGCATCGAGGGCATAGCTTTCGGACATTGCCAAATCGCCGGTCATAAAATGTATGTCGCAAAGAAGATTGTCCATATACAAAGTCCTGTTCCATGGAGCAACCAGGCTTTTGGGGCCTTTCTGGTCGAAGGCAAACATATTCTCTGCCAACATACCTTTCTTAGCCAAAGCCATATTCAGATAATTGAGGCTTATATAATCATTTATGTTCCTATTCTTATATTTGTTTATTATGGCATCCCACTGTTCTTCGTCAGAGAGGAACGACAGCTCATTGAGCATTCTGTTCTGCTTGTCCGTATTGTCCGGCATATTGCACGAAAGTGTGAAAAACAATGCTCCGAAACAAAGGACTGAAGCTATATCTTTTTTGGTTTTGGAATTGAGAAAACTTAATGCGAAGGAAATAAAAACAACCACTAGCAAAATAACGCAGAAAATCATCCATGCGTAATTGATATAATAATCGGGCAAGAGCTGTATCTCAAGATATTCTTCCGGTTTGAATGCTTCTGTGAAAGGCGCATATAATCCTAATTCTACGGGAAACAATAAAACTATCAAAGCAGGAAAAAGACTTGCCAACGGATAAAAGCGAAGATTACTTTTTGCGTGAAGCGTAATAGAATAAACTGACAGGAATATAGAATAATATATGGCTATGTTTCCGCCCAGAACAAATAACAATACTGTAGAAAACAAAGAATACAGTGTTATCATTATTCTGTCTTTCATATACAGCAAAGGGATAACTGAAAGCAGCATAAGCAACAAGGCTACATTCCCATCAATCAGATAATTATTTCTTATACCTACGTTCATCAGCCAACATACGGGGATAAGCGACAAAGGGAAGTTGTAGCAATAGTTATTGTATTCCTGCAGCAGACGGTGTATTACAGCGCTGACAGATATTAGCAGAGCCGTATTGACTAATACTGAAAACATCGGTAAATGATAACATTGTATCAGAAACTGACCAACAAAGGCAATGAAGCCTCCGGGCACCAGATATTGTTCACTGACATTCCACAATGCAGGAATAAACAGTTGGCTTTCCTCCTGATAACGGAAAACAAACACTCCAAAAACCAGGAAATAATAAAACACCAGCAACGAGACAATAAGCCAGACAGATTTTTGTTTCCAGTTCATTTACTTAAAATAATGAAGTTTCGCAAGCTCAATTTCCAGTTAACAAGAGACTTGCGAAACTTAAATTATAAATATTCCGCAAGCCCTTACAAGAAGAGCTTGCGAAACTAAAAATTCAATTATTTTCCACCATAACCTGGGTTCTGTTCCAAAAGGTTGTTTGCACCAATTACACTATAGTGAATTGGGAAACGATTCAAGTTAGCATCGTTTGTAGCCTTGTGATCCCACCAGTCCTCAGTTACATATGCATTCCAGCGAATCAAGTCTGTGCGACGGCGAGCTTCACCAATGAACTCAAGTTTCCATTCCTTAAGCATTCTGTATTTATCCAGATTTGTTGCTGTTACAGGGTCTGGGTCAACACCGCCTTCGAAATAGCGTTTACGCACTTCGTTGATTAGTTTTGCAGCACCTTCCTTGTCGCCAGCTCTCATCTTACATTCAGCAAGAGTATAATATATTTCAGCCAATCGGATAATTGGAATATCAGGGTTGAACATTTCTTTATATTCATCCTGGTTAGGACGAGGGCTGCGTTTCATCAGACGCACACCAGAGTTTTCTTCAGCATTTGCAATAGTTGATTTCAAATCTTTAACGCTCTCAAACTCAGTCCCGACCTTTGCAAAATATGCAATCTGGTCTCTGATAACCAATGGTTCACCGATATATTCACGTGCACCTGTACAAACGAAATTCTCATTGTCCGGATTTACAAGCTCACCAACCAAGAACATTCCTCTGTATTTAGCACCACTTTCATATACATATTGCTGTTTACGAACATCCTTGTCATTGAATCCTTCATAATTATTTCCCAAATTATAATCATAAAGATTTCCTTCAGGGTCGCGTCCAGGCAACAAACAACAACCATTGTTTGCTCCAGAATCCTTCAATCCACCCAAGAAATCCTTAAAGTTATAAGGCATAGAGAATGCCCAATAAGCTCCGTCGGTTTCAAGTTTAGCATTTTCGCTAGGTAAAGTCCATAATATTTCAGTACATGTCTCGTTTCTAAATCCGAAAATATCAGTCCAATCCTTAGCCAATGCATACTGTCCGTATTTACCATCAATAATATCCTGACAGATTTCAGCAGCCTCAGCATACATAGGCTTTTTGATGTAGGCTTCTGCATTAAAATATAATTTAGCTTTTAAAGCAGCGCCTACAGCCTGATGTATTACGTTAGTTTCCATACCTCCTAACTCTGTTTTTACAGGAAGAAGAGGAATTGAAGCTGTAAGCAAAGAATCGATAAAATTGAAAGTTTCCACATCTGTTGAACGAGGCAAAACATCACTTTTTGTTGTTCTGTACAAAGGAACACCACCGAAAAAATCAAGACCATCTAAATAGAAGCTTGCAACCAATGTATTCAACTGGTTCATCATAGATTCGCGAGTTCCCTCTTCAAATCCCAATTTATCGAAATCTACACTTTCCAAATCTTCTTTTGCATCCCATGCCAAAGCTATACCCATTGAAAAGTTTGTCCAACCTCTTTCGATAGAAGTCATATCTTCTGTGTACTGGTGGTGATGGAATTTCTGATAAACAGCACCATTATACCAGTCACTACCACGTGTAGGAACACAAAACTCATCTGTACCTAACTCCTGCAGTTCCCATCTTGGAGCATCCTGTCCAATCCACCAGCGCCAGTGAGTGAAAGGACGGTTAAAACGTTCCCAAACAGCCTCCTGTGATGTATAAAAAGTTTCAGGTACAACTTGAGAATAAAAATCCGGCTCAACAGAGCAAGAAGTAGCTGCAACCACTAAAGATATACCGGCCAATAATAATTCTTTTATTTTGTTTGTTTTCATTTCAGTTTAAGATTTAAAATGTTACTTGAAGACCTAATGTGTAAGTACGTACCTGAGGATATATACTCCAGAACTTTTCAGTTCCTCTATCCCATCCGGCAATATCTACTTCCGGATTAACACCACTATAACCTGTCAATGTACAAACATTACCTACTGTTCCATAAACTCTCAAGTTATTTACCCACTTGGTATATTTACTCATATTTAAAGAATATCCAAGAGTGATAGCATCTATCTTTAAGAATGTACCATCTTCCAAATAATAGTCGCAAGACTGTTTTTCACCACGAACTTCATTGAATTTACCATAAGCATCTTTCAACACATTACATTCGTCAACTCCCTGAATACCAAAATACATATTGATAGTATTGTAAACATCGAAGTCGATCCAGCTACGCATGTTGATACCTAAATCCCAATTTTTGTATGTGAAAGTATTATTCCATCCCAACATTATTTTAGGTACATAATTGCCCATATACTGCTTGTCGGCTTCTGTTTTTTCATCCGCGGGAATAACTTCTCCATCCTTATTATAAAGCAAGAAGTTTCCGTCTTCATCAAATCCTGCAAATTTCCAAATATAGAAAGAACCGATAGTTGAACCTTCTTCCATACGGGCAATATCACCCGGGCTACCCGGAGCAGGAAGACCATTACCATTATAATATGTATTGTTACCCCACAATGTAAGAATCTTACCTGTGTTGTGGCTTAAGTTCAGATTTGATGTCCATGTGAAATCTTTAGTCTGGATTATATTAGCACCGATTTCATATTCCCAACCTTTACTTTCCATCGCACCAATATTCTGCCATTGTGTATCAATAGTATGAGGAGGCTGCGGAACTTTAACACTATAAATCATATTATCGATTTTACGGCGATAGTAATCAAACTTACCATAAACCCTGTTGTCAAACAAAGAATAGTCAATACCGATGTTCCACTCTTTCTTCTCCTCCCATCCTAAATTAGGATTGATATTCTGGCTCTTGCCATATGAATATGCCCATGTACCGTCAGGCAACATCCAATATACATCAGAGCCTAAAGTATTTGCCATATATGACGAGCTAAAGTTATTGTTACCGGTAACACCATATCCGAAACGAAGCTTCAAATCATTTACCCAGGAAATATCCTTCATAAACTCTTCATTTGAGATACGCCAACCACCGGACAATGACCAGAAGTTAGCCCAACGGTTATCAGCTGCAAACTTTGAAGAACCTTCATGACGGATTGAAGCTGTCACCATATATTTATCTTTGTATGAATAGTTCGCACGGGCAAAGAAAGAAAGTAAACGTTCTGTGATATTCTTACCTGAACCCATACTTGCTTTACCATCACTCAAATAAGAACCTTTACCCAAATCCCAGAATTTTACACCTTCCACTTCGAAATTATAGTTTTCAGCAAAGAAATTCTCACCATTTGTTTCAAAATAAGAATAACCTGCTGTTGCATTTAAACTATGATCTTCTGAGAAAGTTTTCAAATATGAGAAATATCCTTCAGAGGTAAGGTTTTCTGTCTTGCTGAAAGCGAGTTTTGCCCAACCATTACGCTTATTGTTAACTTCATCAAGGTGGTATCTTGAACGGAATCCATGATATTCCCATTGTCTGTTTTCATAACCCAACACTTGAGTATATGTTAAACCTTCAATAGGTTTGATATTCAATTTCATTGAAACTTCCGGTTTGAACCATTTGTCAAGCGCTTCATTTGTTGTAAGCCTGGAGTTTGCAACTACATTATAGTCCAAAGTCTCGCCTGTCCAAACATTAAATCCGCTCTCACTTTCAGGGTCATACGGAGATCGTGTCGGGTTATTTCTTAGCGCCTGCTGGAAATTAGGATAGTTGTCATTTCTCCATGCCTGGCGATAGTCAATATTCGGACGGATTTCCAACCATCCATCAAATAGCTTAAAGTTAGCATTTACACGACCACCATAATCCTGTCGTGAATCTTCAATTGCTATACCCTGGTTGTCTTCATAAAAGAAAGAAGTATAAATCTGCGCATTCTCAGTACCAGCTTCCAATGCCAGGTGATGCTTGTGAGAGAAATTGTTATGATTGATCATTTCATCCCACCAGTCAACATTGTCCCCATAATCCTTACCGACCTTATATTGGCGATATTCATCAGGTGACAACATTTCAGGTTTACCATAGTCCTGTTTTTTTCGTAATTCTGTACTGTAAGTAAGTTTAACTTTTCCGTTAGTATTTGAACCACTCTTTGTAGTAATCAAAATCACACCAGATGCAGCTCGTGTTCCATAAATTGCCCCTGCAGAAGCATCCTTCAGCACATCAATAGACTTGATATCGTCTTGATTCAATGAACGGATATCTCCACCAGGAAAACCGTCAATAACGATAAGAGGAGATTTTCCGGCATTGATTGATGTCATACCACGAAGCTGAATTGTAGTACCGGCATTAGCACTACCGTTATTTTGAAGCAACAAACCACTGATACGACCTTGCAAAGAAGATGTGATATCAGAACCGCCGACACCTTTCATCATATCACCTGCAGAAAGAGATGTTACGGCACTGGTAACCTGTTTCTTTTCCATTGTACCATAACCAACAACCACAACCTCTTCCAATGATTGTGAGTCTTCTGTCAATGAAATATTCAAAACAGATTGATTTCCTACAGGGACTTCTTTTGTCTGATAACCAATGTAGGATATTTCTAGGACAGCATTTGCCGGAACATCCTGCAATGTAACAACACCATTGATATCGGTAACGTTTCCATTTGTTGTTCCTTTTACAATTACATTCGCACCTATCAAAGCTCCAGCTTCATCAGAAACAGTTACTTGAATAGTCTTGCCTTTCTGTGTAACAGATTGATTAACAGGAAAATACCCCCCGATTTGATTCTAAAGCAAATGCATTCAGAGAAGAAACCAAAAGCAATCCTGAGGTTAGCAGAGCTGCATTTGTTGTTAGCACAACCTTTCGTACACTCTCATTCTTTTTACAATAATTTTCCATTCTTTTTACTAAATGAATTAGACTTGGATTAACTTAAAAAATTTAAGGTATTTTTACAGCATAAATGCCGTATTTTTTTTGACGGCGCAATATTAGCGAAATAATTATATAATGACAAAACTTTTTATATTGTTTTTTTAATAAACTTTTCAATAAAGCAAGTTAAATGTAAGAGTTACAATATATAAGCTTAACAAGTTTAACAATAAAAAAACACACACATTCAAGGCAAAGCCATTAAATGTATGTGTTTTCTGAAATATTGATTTATGCCCAAAACGGCACAAATTATATCAAGACCTTCTTATTTTACAGGTATCTTATCAATTCTTCTCTGGTGTCTTCCACCTTCATAAGGAGTCTGGAAAAACGCGTCGACAGCTTTTACAGCCTCTTCGTTGGAAATAAAGCGACCAGGCATAACCAAAACGTTAGCATCGTTATGTGCACGCGCCAATCCCGCAATTTCTGCATTCCAGCAAAGAGCCGCACGAACTCCCTGATGCTTGTTCAGAGTCATACTGATTCCATTACCTGAACCACAGATTGCAATTCCCGGATACACTTCTCCTGCCTCGATTGCAAAGCCAAGAGGATGTGCGAAATCAGGATAATCACAACTTTCTGTAGAATGTGTTCCAAAATCTTCAACTTCTAGACCTCTGTCCAAAAGCAACTGCTTTACATATTCCTTCAGTTCGAAACCTGCATGGTCACAACACAAACCTATTTTCTTCATTACAACATTTCTTTTACTTGTTTATAAACATTTGCAGCTGTGAATCCAAGTTTCTCATCCAAAACTTTATAAGGAGCTGAGAAACCGAAAGAATCCAATCCCCAAACTTTTCCGTTAGGTCCAACCAAACCTTCCATATTCATTGGCAATCCGGCTGTCAAACCAAATACTTTGGCTCCTGACGGAATGATTGATTCCTGGTATTCCTTGCTCTGGCTGCGGAACAAACCTTCTGAAGGAACTGAAACAATACGCAACTTAACACCTTCAGCACGCAACAAAGCTGCACCTTCGAACAATGTTGATACTTCTGAACCAGAAGCAACCAAAACCACATCAGGATTTGCTTCATCGCTAACAACATAAGCTCCTTTTTCGGCTTTCAATGCTTCTGCATATCTGTCGCCTTCGCAAGGAAGGTCGTTTACGTTCTGTCGTGAAAGAATCAAACCTGTTGGAGTTGACATATTTTCCATTGCCATCTTCCATGCAACAATTGTTTCTTTTCCATCAGCAGGACGAAGAACCAACATTGAGTTTTTACCTTTATGATTTTTAAGTTTTTCCATCAGGCGAACCTGGGCTTCCTGTTCAACCGGTTCGTGAGTAGGACCATCTTCACCTACACGGAAAGCATCGTGAGTCCATATAAATTTAACCGGCAATTCCATCAATGCAGCCATACGGATAGCAGGCTTCATATAATCAGAGAATACAAAGAATGTTCCACAAGCGGCAACTACACCACCATGCAATGTCATACCAATACAAATACAAGCCATTGTAAGTTCTGCTACACCTGCCTGGAAGAAGGCTCCAGAGAAATCACCTTTTGTGAAAGCGTGAGTCTTATTTAAGAAACCATCTGTCTTGTCGGAATTTGACAAATCCGCAGAAGAACAAATCATATTTTCAACTTGTTCAGCAAGAACACCCAATGCTGATGCGGAAGCCACACGGGTTGCAGCGTTTGCTTTTGTTTCAATCTTAGACCAGTCGATGTCAGGCAACTTGCCCGAGAACCAATCTTCAAGTTTTGCAGCTTTTTCAGGATTAGCTTTCGCCCATTCAGCTTTCGCGGCATAACGTTCAGCAACGATAGCTTCGAGTTCTTTTTCTCTCGCAGCATACAACTCTGCAACTTCAGGGAAAATAGTAAACGGAGCATCAGGATTTCCTCCAAGATTTTTGATAGTTTCCTCAATAGAAACACCAGCAGCTGAAAGAGGCTGTCCGTGTGTAGAAACCTTATTTTCGTAGCTGCTACCATCAGCGCCAAGAGCACCTTTACCCATCAAAGTGTTACCAATGATAAGAGTTGGTCTTTCTTTTTCAGCTTTTGCTTCAGTAAGAGCCTGGCGGATTTCAGCGACATCATTACCGTTGATTGTAATTACTTTCCAACCCCAAGCTTCATATTTTAATGCTACATTTTCTGTAGTAATTTCTTCAACAGTTGTAGATAACTGGATATTATTAGCGTCATAGAACATGATAAGGTTATCAAGCCCCAATGTTCCTGCAACACGACCGGCACCTTGTGAAATTTCTTCCTGAACTCCACCATCTGAGATATAGGCATAGATAGTCTGGCCCATCACTTCTTTACCCAAACGTGCTTCAAGGAATTTTGCGGCAATTGCAGCACCAACAGCATAAGTATGACCTTGTCCCAATGGACCGGAAGTATTTTCAATACCACGCATGACATCAACTTCTGGATGTCCCGGAGTGACACTTCCCCACTGACGGAACTGCGCCAGTTCTTCCAATGAGAATTTACCTGTCAATGCAAGAACAGAATAAAGCATAGGAGACATATGACCCGGATCCAGGAAAAAACGGTCACGTCCTTCCCACTTAGGATTCTTTGGGTCGTAGATCATAAATTCTGAAAACAGAACATTTACGAAATCTGCTCCACCCATAGCACCGCCCGGATGTCCGGATTTTGCTTTTTCTACCATTGATGCAGCCAAAATACGGATGTTATCAGCTGCTTTGTTCATTACTTTAATGTCGTTCATCTTGCTAATATGTTGTTTTCTTTTGCAAAAATAGGGATAATTCGTGTGTTTAGCAAAACGATTATACCAGAATTAGCCTATCAAAGTGAAAAATAATATCCTTGCTTTAGTAATTTCTGGTATTTTTCTACATTAAATGTATAGTAGTAAGCACCTCTTTTTGAACCCGTTCTATCTTTTTCATCCAGTTTTTCCAAAATATCCATCGCATATAATTTCTTTCTGAAATTACGTTTGTCTAATGGTGTCTGATAAATCACCTCATAAAGACTTTGTAATTGAGGCAATGTGAATTTATCAGGAAGCAGACGGAATCCGATTGGCAAAGTGGCTGCTTTTCGTCGCAATATAGCAAGAGCATCCTCTATCATATTCTTATGGTCGAAAATCAGTTCTGGCAATTCTGTTATCTTAACCCATTGTGCATCATGTTCTTTAAGTAATTCTTCATTGAAATCTACCATATCCACCAAAGCATAATAAGCTACCGATATTACTCGCTCGCCTAAATCTCTGTTCACTTCGCCATAAGCTCCCACCTGCTCCATATACAAATCTTTAATTCCGGAACAATCGTTCAATACTCTTATTGCTGCGTCACTTACGCTTTCGTCCGCCTTTACAAATCCTCCCATTAGCGACCACTGGCCCTGCTTAGGTTCAAATTTTCTTTTATACAACAGCACATTCAAATCTTTTCCGCTAAATCCGAGAATAATACAGTCTATTGCTACATGAAATTTTTCTTCACCTTGATAAAACGCTGCTGACATACTTAATAGGTTTAAATTTAAGTTTTAAGTTCGAGATGATGACAGTGATTAAGTTGACGACTTGACAAGAGTTTTTAGATAATCATATAAGAAGTAATAGTTGTTTTATCTTGTCAAATTGTTTATGAAGTCTTGTCAACATATTATATTGAGACTTTGCCTCAAAATCCCTATCAACTAAAAAAAGAGGCTTCAGCGTGCTTCTCTCAAAAGACACCCTGAAGCCTTGGATTATTCTAATTTAATGTAGCTTTCTAGCACCGTCGCTAATTACTACATTATATAATTTTGGTTCATGACCAAATTTTTCTTTATATGCACTGAATGCTTTTTCGATGAATGCTTCATATTTATCGTTCTTAACGAGGTTGATTGTACATCCTCCGAAGCCACCACCCATCACTCGTGAACCTGTAACTCCACATTCTTTTGCGATATCGTTCAAGAAGTCCAATTCTTCGCAGCTGACTTCGTAAAGCTTACTCATACCATAATGAGTGCCATACATCTTTTCGCCTACAGTTTCGTAATCTCCTTTTTCCAAAGCTTCGCAAACATCGAGAACTCGCTGAACTTCTTCAATTACATATTCTGCACGCATATAGTCTTCTTCACTTACTTCGGCTTTAACTTCTGCAAGCATTTCCATTGTTGCGTCACGAAGGAATTCCACTTCAGGATGTCTTTTCTTTATTGCAGCCACAACATGCTCACATGATTGGCGACGTTTGTTGTAGGCAGAAGAAGCCAATTCGTGTTTTACAACTGAATCAAGAAGAACAAGTTTATATCCTGCAGCTTCCGGATTAAATGGGAAATATTTGTATTCCAAAGAACGGCAATCCAAGCGAATAAGGCTGCCAGCCTTTCCGAACACTGAAGCAAACTGGTCCATAATTCCACAGTTCACACCTACATAATTATGTTCTGTTGACTGACCTATTTTTGCAAGTTCGAATTTATCTATATTTAATGAGAACAAATCATTCAATGCATAAGCATAAGTGCTTTCCAACGCAGCAGAAGAAGACATTCCTGCACCAAGAGGAACATCACCGGCAAAAACAGTGTCGAATCCGGAAATCTTTCCACCACGCTTTATTATTTCACGGCAAACACCGAAAATATATCTCGCCCAGCTTGCTTTTGGCGCATCTTCTTCATTAAGGCCAAATTCTGCATAATCATTCAAATCTACTGAAAAAGCACGAACCTTGTCAGTTCCATTAAGTTTGATTTCGGCAATCATGCCCTTGTCAATTGCTCCAGGAAAGACAAAACCTCCATTATAATCAGTATGCTCACCAATAAGGTTAATTCTACCGGGTGAAGCATATACACTTCCTTCACAATTAAATAACTCCTGGAATTTATTTCTTATTTTCTGCTCCATGGTGTTTTTCTACATTATTAAGATTAAACATATTGGCAAAGATAAGAAAGTGTTTTGATTTTCAAATAATATACAATGTAAAATTAACACTCGACGCTAATAGTTGTATTCGAGACAAAAAAATCCGGCAACCTTTTGCGTTACCGGATTTTTACTTATAAATAACAGACAATTTAACGTGTTTGCATAATAATATAATAAACAAACTTGCCTCTGAATTCTTGCAACTAAATAAACTTATTCAACAGGTATATCCTTGTTTACATTGCGGCTACCTATCAATGCATAATACAACAGGTAAGCCAAGCCCAACAATACCACAAAGTAGCTATACTGGAAGCCTGCAGCATCTGCAACAGCTCCCTGAATCAATGGCAGGATACCACCACCACAAACCATCACCATGAAGAAACCTGATGCAGCAGCAGTGTATTTACCCAAACCTTCAACAGCAAGGTTGAAAATACCACCCCACATAATTGATGTACACAAGCCGCAAAGCGCCATGAACATGATTGAAACAGGAACTTCAACCATACCGAATGAAAGGCTAGCCAAGAACACCGGCATACTTACTGTAACATCTGTTGGAGCGAAAATTGCTATAAGAATAAAAATCAAACCTACTGTTGAAGCAGAAGTCAACATTGTACGGCTTGAAACTTTAGCACCTATTGAAGCACCACACAAACGGCCAATCATCATCAAAAACCAGTATGTACCAACCAAGCTACCAGCAATTGTCGGGTCAATACCTAAATCTGATGTAGCAAACAAGTTCATAAAGTTTGGAATACCAACTTCAACACCTACATAGATAAAGATACCGATTGTACCTAAAATAAAGTGACGGAATGAGAATGCGCTGTGTTTATCTGGTGTAGCAGACTTTTCTTCCTTAACCATATGAGGTTCCGGTATTTCCATTGCAAATAACACAACAAATACCACAGCGAAGATACCCATTGCAAGGAACAATGCTGGACTTGCGTCATTGATAGTTGCTTTTGCAGCGTCACCCATCAGATAACCAACCAATACAGGAACGATTGTTGCACCGATTGAGTTCACAGAACCTGCAATTTGGATAAGCTGGTTACCCTTGTTACCACCACCACCAAGAGTGTTCAACATTGGGTTTACAACCGTATTCAACATACACATTGAAAAACCTGAGATAAATGCACCGGCAAGATATACAGCATAGCTTCCTACCTGACCAGACAAATAAGAAATTGCCACACCGACAAAACCTACAACAATAGCAGCCAAAGCTGTTTTCTTGTAGCCGATTTTCTGCAAAAGCATACCTGCAGGCATACCCATAAATGCATAAGCGATAAAGTTTGCAGCATTACCCAGCTGAGACATAAAGTTGCTGGCCGCAAACTGATTCTTGACAATGACCCCCATTGGGTTCTGCAAACCCGTTACGAAAGAGATCATGAAAAACAATGCCACCATCATAATGATTGGCAATGTGTAATTTTTCTGATTTGTTGATTCCATGTTTTTAGGTTGTTTTATGTTTATATTTATAATTACTTATTCATTAATTATAGTAACAGTCAACTATCACTTATGCTTCGTTAACCAAGAACTTATACACCGTCTGACTTTCAAACACCTCGCCAGGACGCAAAACTGTAGAAGGATATTCTGACTTGTTAGGGCTATCCGGGAAATGCTGTGTTTCAAGACACAACGCCGCACGTTCAGGATAACGCTGTCCGTTCTTTCCCTCGAAGTTTCCTGTCATCCAGTTTCCTGTGTACAACTGAACACCCGGCTCAGTTGTATATGTTTCCATAACAATACCTGTTTTCGGAGACTCACAACGAGCGCAGAAAGAAAATTCATTTCCTTTCTTATTTAATATATATGTATGGTCATATCCTTTTCCAAATACAAGCTGTTCGAAAGAATCATTTATTCTTTCACCTACAGTATGCGGTGTACGGAAATCCATAGGAGTTCCTTCCACCTTTTCTTTTGGTCCGTAAGGAATTGCCACATCATCAGTCGGGAGATAAAAATCTGCATTAATAGTCAGCAGGTGATCACCAATATATGGGTCACCGGCACCGGACAGATTAAAATATGAATGATTTGTAAGATTCAGAACTGTAGGTTTTGTAGTAGTTGCTTTATAACGTATATACACTTCATTGGCATCCGAGAGATGATATACAACAGTTACGGAAAGTTCACCAGGGAAACCTTCTTCACCATCAGGAGAAACATAATTAAGTTCTACCGTCTGCGAATCAACTTGTTTCATATCCCATACTACAGCATTGAAACCTTTCAATCCGCCGTGCAGACTATTAGGTCCGTTGTTTATTGCCAACTTATCATAAACTGCACCATCAATTTCGAAACGTCCTTTTGCAATACGGTTACCATATCTTCCGCAAATCGCACCGAAATAAGGCTCTTCAGATGTAAGATAATCATCAATTGAAGCATGCCCAGTAACGACATCAACCATTTTGCCGTTTTTGTCCGGAACCATCAAAGACACTATTTTCGCGCCATAGTTAAGAACCGTAACCTCTGCTCCGGCTTTGTTTGCCAAAACACATAATCTGGTTTCTTTGCCATCAATATGTTTCTCATAATTTGCCAATGACAAACCTGAGTTTGTATATTCGTTTTCCATGTATATTACTTAAGTTTTTTCTAAAATTGTGTGTAAAATTAATAACTTCCTCGATTATGCAACAATTAAAATTCATGTTTTAGAGCATCATTTTCACCACATAACAAGTTGCCAATATCGTAGCAACTACATAAACAACCTGATTTTAGCTTAAATACAATACATATTATGCTAGAATAAAACACCACGGATTTTCTATGATTTTTATCAAATTCCAAAGAAAAGTGTATCTTTGTTATGAATAATTATACTATAACTAAATTTTCGCAAGTGCTATAAGTTATGGAGTTACAGAAGCAAATAAGGAGTTATGGAAGTTGAAAACCAATACTATTTGTATATAAAAACTATCGGCTTTTAACTTGCGGGCTATGCGGAGCAGAGCCACAACTTTATATAACTTCCTCAACTTCTGAAAGTTGAATTTGCGAAACTTGAAATATAATAATATATATGTCAGACCAGGAATATTCTTTCGAACGTTTCAACGAACTATTCTCAAAGGAGAAGCATATCCACATACTGGAGCGTCGTGTTTCTCTAGAGACACAAATGGATTATTTCAGGCATTCAGGAATTACCAGATTGGAGGCAAAAAAAATCCCCTTTCCGGATAACCAATGCGAAGAGTTGAACAAAGAGCTGTATGATGAGCTTGAAATAAAACCACCTTACACAGAAATAGATCAAGGATACATAAAATCTATCTTATCGGAACTCGCCATATCCAAAAATCCTTTGGCTTATAATTTTATCAAAGAATTTCTTAAACATACAGATGACGATGAAATTCTGGACTGGGGCTCTCTTGCGTTGATGGAATGCAAAATAAATCTGGCTTCAGACTTGACAGGAGAAAAGCAAGTGTACATATCAACAGGACTAGGCGGACGAGGAAAAAGCCTTCGCTTCTGTATATTGCTCATGTCTGCCGACAAAAAAGATTTGCAGGATTATGAAAGACAGATAGTGGAACGTGAAGCTACTTTTGCAATAAACCACGCAGAGTCGGAAATCGAATATATAAAGAACGGACAAAAGCATATCCTTATCATAGCTTTGGTCTCTTATAAGGTAAACATAAAAACATTAATTGAAAAGCTTATTGTTGAATGCAACCAATATGGAAATTTCCTTTCCAAGACATTCACTATAACTAATGTAAAAGAATTTACAGACGAAGAGATTGAAGAAATAATCAACAAGAATGAAGACAAAAACGGAAATAATTAAATACGCCATTGTTGGATTAAGCAATACAGCTGTTACAGCAATAACAATCTGGATTCTTACAAAATGTTTTGGAATATCAGAAACCACATCAAATTTCACCGGTTATATCGTTGGTCTTGCGAACAGCTTCGTGTGGAACAAACAATGGACTTTCCGCTCCGATGCTGCATGGCTAAAAAGCGCTGTCCGCTTCGCTTTTGCTTTCGCGTTAAGTTATATTCCACAGTATTTCCTTCTTATTTATCTGAACAAGACACTTTCCATTGATCCATATTACAATCAGCTTATTGCAATGGCGTTTTATACAGTGATAAATTTTGTGCTTAATAAGTTTTTTGTGTTTAAAAACAAGTGATATTATCCAAGCAAAAACTTTTTACAAAAATTAAGAGGATGTATCAAAAAATAATATGAATCCAATTAGATAATAATGGAGATGCGGGAGATGCGGGATTTACCGTCTTTCTGTTTTTCAATTTAAAGGTGTCTCAAAAGATGAATTTCGGCCTTTATCTTTTGGACACCTTTTCTTATAAGATAACAAGTTTTCAGGAAAACAAGAAAACAAAGTCTTATCAAATTATTTCTATTTTCTCCCTATTTCAAAATAGATTTAACCATATCAGTTGTAACTTCTGATTTTGGATTGAACTTCTCAGTTTTCATATATGACAGCAGGCTGTTAAGCAGTTGTTGAGCTTCCGGTCTATTCTGTCTGTCAGTAAGCAAGTCTGCTCCGCAAATCATAAGTTTGCCTTTTCCTACCTTTACCTCAACAACAAGTCCAAGTGAACGAGCAGTAAACCAGTCATCAATTATTCTTACAATTGGTTCAACATCACCAAGCTTATGTAACGGAATGGCATTACAATGCGACATTGCATCCCACCATTGATAGTCACTGTGATATTCTGTAGGGAATGCAGACAAAGCAGGATGATTACCATTACAGAGAATTCCCAATGTGTGTGGCGGCTGTCCCTGAGTCCATAATGTATTCCAGAATATTGGAGAAAAACCTACAGCAACTGAATCTACACCTTCATTTCTCATCATACCCAAAGTAGGTGTAAGCAAAACTTTTCCTCCTTCCGACAATGTAGCCACAGCTTTATCGTCAAGAGATGAAACAACCATCACATCACCAGCTTCCTCTTCCTTATCAGGATAAACCCAGATATTCCATCTGTTCCTGAATCCGTCAACTGAAAGAACCAACTCAAATTGTTCCGGCTTTTCAGTATCAACTGAACAAGAAATATTACCTACATTTGTAAGAGTTCCTGTCGGCAAACTTACAGACGGAAGTTTGCCGGAAGTCTTCACTACACCATGCGAATCCTTCAGTTGCCATTCAACTGCAGACTCCATATCATTGGCTGAAAACCGTGCTACATCCACCGAAGCAGAAATCTTCTCTCCAGAATGGAATACAAACTTATCCATCCTAGCTAACGGAACAACTTTATTACAAAATTCACTATATTCTTCAGCAGTTATATATCCCTTAGATTCCCAAAAAGGATTCAGCACACCAACAATAGCACTTCCCTGTCCAGGAAAATCATGCAAATCCAACAATTGGAATCCGGCAAAGTTCTTTGTTCGAAGTGCAGCTTCAATATCTGCCTTATAACATAATGCCTGAAGTTTTCCTGAAGCTAGCAGGAAGCTGTCTGCCAAGTGTAAAATACCATTATCTCTCAAACGGTCCTCAAAAATATCGAAATTCTTAGCCTTCAATGCTCCGGTATATTTGCTTCTTTCTTTCAAATCCGGATAAACACACCACTGACCAATTTCGTGACTTATAGTTGGTATTGTCTTTGATATTTTAGCCGTCCAGTCATAATTGCTGTTAGGAGATTTTCCGTTTATTATACTTTTCAATCCTTCGCCCCAACCTTGAATACGTGGTGCCGGAAGGCAATGCCAGTCATTCTCGTCGATTGCCGGCCATCCGGAAGCTGTAGTATAAAGGAAACGGTTGTCTCTTTCTTTCCAATAGTTTACAAACCCACGAAGATACTCTTTATGTTTTTCCCCACTTGGCTCATTACCATAAGAGAACAAACAGAATGAAGGATGATTTCCATATTCATCAACTATACGGCGACTCTCGCTATAGATATATTCATCAATGCCTTTTCCACTTCCAATATCACTAGCCCATGAACCACATTCTACATATAAATACATACCTTTCCTATCCGCCGCTATGAATGCTGCTTCCGGCGGACACCACGAATGGAATCTGATATGATTCAACCCGTGAGCCTTACATACATCCATTATGTGTTCCCACTCTTTAACGTCAACCGGAGGAAAACCTGTTTTTGGGAAAATACAGCATTCAAGTGTTCCGCGGAAAAATACAGCTCTATCATTAACCGTAATCTGTGTTCCTTTAACTCCAAGTTCTCTTAGCCCGAAAAGCTCAGTTGTTTTGTCTACTCCATATTTTGTATCAAGTTCTACCTGCAACTCATATAAATCAGGATTAAACTCATCCCACAAACTGAAGTTGCTACTCATATCATATGTAAACACCAACTCATTGTTACCTGAAGCAAGGCTTACTTTTTCCTTTAACAGCGGTAATTCTGCCTTGTTTTCATTCAGAGATTTTGCCTTTATCGAAATTTCTCCTTTACGCAACTTATCCTTTGAGTCAACATCAACAGTCACAACCAGCTTCTTCTCCTTTATAACCGGAACAATTTTTACGCCCTCAATATAAGCCTTAGGATGTGCCTCAACACTGATATCACCCACAATTCCATTCCAGTTTGACTGTGTATTATCTGAAATGCTGTGAGCATCCACGCCCGGCTGGAAATCCTTAACTCTGTTATCCACACATAGAGTTATTGTGTGTTCGCCGGGAGCCAATCCTTCAAGTTCATACCTGTGTGGAACAGACAGCGAATTTTGCGAATCAACTTTTTTTCCGTCAATCCACAATGTAGTTTCCCAGTGACATCTCTCCAGGTTCAGCACCACAGCCTTATTCTTCCAGTCTTTAGGAACAACTATCTTTTTCTGATACCATGCTGCTCCGGAATAATATTTGTCCGGAGAAAGCCAAAACACAACTTTAGTGTTTTCCGGCGAACGGTATTTAGCATAGAAATCACTATCATACCAAGCTCTGTTCCACATTGACCCCATCCATGGAGTCTCCACAGACACATCATCACCAACACCATTAGTGTTGAGTGAACCCGGCAGCTTCAAACTGCCGGGCAACTCATCGTTAAACCAAGCCTCACCAACACCTTTGTCCTGAGGGTCCAGCTTATAGGACCAATCTCCTGACAAATTTATTTTTTCAGTCTGGGAAAATGCACTGAAAGCAGACATTCCCAATATCAAAAGAGATAAATTCAGTTTGTTCATGTATTTGTTTTTATTTGACATTTACTTTTTATCTATTCTATTACAAAAGCTCCCGGATGATTATTATCCATCTCCAGTACTTTGGCAAACTCAACCTGAGCTGCATTAACTTTGCCAAGACCATTATAACCCAAAGCAAGCAAATAGCGGCAATGAACTTCGTTTTTACGGTTCATATCATCCTCCCAAATCTGAAGGTCGGGCAAAGAAACTGCAAAATAATCCATTTTGAAAACATCAAATATATGCTTTTCAGCAAAATCTATCAGTCTGTTGAATCGTCCGCGAGCTTCATCTTCACGTCCAAGTTTCCGCAAAGCCAGTCCCTGATAATATATTTTATCCGGTTTCTGGTCGTTGTAATATACTGCTGCTGCAGGCACACTGATTCCGGTAGAAGCCTTAAGGAAACATTCCTTGGCTTTTTCGTCATCGCCCAATGCTTCCAAAATACAACCTTTATAATAATTAAAGTCGTTTTCCTGAGCCCCGTGCAATTTGCCCTCACCCAAATTTTCCGGATACTCAAAGCATGCATCAATATGCCCCATAGCTTTGTTGTATTCCGCAACTTTCATAAACTGTTTTGCCAATTGCAAATGAGCGGTCTGATATTGTGACGGCACTTTACCTTCTCCTCCTTCCCAAGGATGGAAACGGCGTGACTCAATGCACTTCAAGGCTTTTTCATACTCGCCGCACTGATTCAGCAATGTGATATATTCCAAATATAAATCATCACGTTTAGAAACCACTTCAAGATATTTTTCCAGCAGCTTCAATCTGAATTTATGCTCTCTGTTCATTCTCTTATACAACTGATCAAGCTCCATAAGCATACGAGCATCATCCGTGTTAAGGGCAAATGCCTTTTCCATCATAGCAAGAGCATCATTAGCTCTACCTTGTTTGTTGAAATAAGCAAGAGCCAAATTTCTCAACACCGTTGGGAATGAAGAATCTTGTGCAGCTGATTTCTCCCATGCAGATATTGCTTCATCATACTGGCGCTTGTCATACCATATATTTCCAAGCAGATAATTAGCCTTAGGAGAATGCTCAAGCAATTCCACGACACATCGCAAAGCCAAAATAGCCTCAAGAGAATTAGGGAAAAACATATCTTCAGGCAACAATTCTGCCTTTTGAGCAACACCACGAGCCTCGTCTGTTCTGCCCATGCAACTTAAGAACCAAGCCTTATAATAATGTAACATTCTGGTGTCAGAATCCAAAACAGAAATTGCCCAATCTACCACGTTAAGCGCTTCGTCATAACATCCGGCAGAAGCATAATCAAGTGCCAGTTCTTCATAATTATGAGCATCCTTTCTCATAATCTGAACCAATTCCTCAAGTATATCTTTATTGCCTGTCATAAGATACCTCTCAAACAGACATCCATAATTGAATTTATCGATATGCAACGAATCTTCAATCAATCGCTCAGCCTCATTTGTTCTGCCCAAATGGCGAAGAATTGTCGTTTTAAGGTGACGTGCCCGCAAACTATGCCAGTTTCTCACCAGCGATTTCTCTACTTCATCCAAAGCATCATCCCAGTTTTCCCAAGCCGAAGAAATCTGTGACAAAGAGAAATATCCGGAATCCTGCCATGCAGCATTCCAACATGATTTATAAAAACACTCATAAGCCTCATCCAATCTGTTCTGATATTTCAGTGAAAGACCAAGGTTATAAAACGCCTCACCATCGTAAGGATTTGGATTCTTTTCTGTCAGTGTCTTGACAGCACGGCGTAAATATGGCTCAGCCTTTGCAAAGCGACCTTTACGAATCAGCCACAAACCCATGGCATTGTTGTTCCGGACATCAGACTCGTCCCTACGCAATGCTTCCATATAATAATCTACAGGCGAATATGTAGCATGTCTGTATTGTTCCAAATGCAAACCAGTCAAATACAGCTGCTCTGTTGTTCTGATTTCCGAAGGTTCCAATGCAGGCTTAGCAGCCTCAGGCATTTCCTTTATTTCCGAAGGTTCCGGTTTCCAGGAAAGTACAATCTTGCCTTTTACATTATATATTATAACCTCTGAATTATCTATTCCGGCAATATCCAATGTTCTCTCAAACACATTTTCCGGACACAAGTCCGTAATCTCTTCAAATAATGAAACTCCGTTATTTTTAACGACTATACGCAAATCTTTCTGCAACGATGTTGCAAACAATTTCAGAACAGAAGTTCCACAACCATCAGACTCAATATTCATCAGTAAATCAGAACTTGCATTCTTCACTACTCCAAGTTCTCTGTAAGGCATGAAATACTGAGTGAACCTTTTCTCTTCATATGGTTGCAACCAAGTGAAATCGGGCTGATTATCAGTATAGACACCTGTCATAAGTTCTATATATGGCCCGTCTGCATCCGTCAGGTTTCTATCCCAAGCTTTACCAAAGTCACCGTTTCCCCAAGTCCATTGTTTCTTTCCAGGAGATACATGATGGTTAGCCACATGCAGCAAACCGGCGCGTGTGTCATTCTCATATCCGCCCACGAAGTTATATTTCGAACGGATTGCCATATATGAAGTAGGCACAGGTATATTCTTATATCTCGAAATATCCACACCTGCAGAATAATCCATTTTATAATATGTTCCCGTAGCAATCGGATATCTGGACACATCCCTCTTTCCATGGTCGAACACGGCATTCACATCTGCCGGGAAAACAGATTGATAGAAGTCATTCACCGCCACGGCAGGATTTGCCCACCATAGGAATGTCTGTGGCATCGGAGTTGGATTTGAAACCACACCCTGTATTTCCAGAACAGCTTTTCCCGGACGAAGAGTGAATCCTGCCATACCTTTCTGATGGAACATTCTCTCCCTTTCGCTAACCCACACAATAGCACTACCGTCTTCTTTCTTCTCAATAGTATAATCTACCGGCAGGAATGTGCTAGGTCTGTGATGCTGAGGCCAATTAAACTCAATACCGCCCGAAATCCACGGACCGAGCAAACCAACCAAAGCAGGCTTAACCACATTGTTATAATAAATAAAATGTCTTCCTTTTATTTTATCGTAAGCCATCTGCACACGGCCACCCAATTCCGGAAGAATCATCACTTTTATATATTCATTCTCGAGAAACACGGCATGATAAGGTCTTTCCTCACATGTATCTTCTATCTTTTCAATAACAGGATAAGGATAAACCACACCACTGCTTCCCTGATAAACACGTTTCTCAAGAAACATCGGACTCTTCTCCGGTTTACCGATTCCATACGTTGGAATCATCACGGTTTCTTCCCAAACCTTCACTGATGAATTCATATTCTTTTAGTTTACTGGTTTAATTTTCTTATGTTTTATAATCTAAGGAGTTATAGGAATTTAAAAGGAGTTATAGGAGTTAAAGGCCAATACAATTTGTATCTGAACATATACTTATAGATTCAACCTTTTCTTTTTCAAGCGCCCAAACTACTTTCAAGTTCCTCGAGAGTTTTCCCTTTTGTTTCCGGCAAATTAGTACGGATAAAAAAGAAACCAAGCAGGCAAATTATCCCATAAAGCCAGAAAATTCCATAAGCTCCAATTGCCTCATTGAGTATCGGGAAAGTATAAGTCAGTAGGAAACTTGCCACCCACAGGAAAAATGTTGAGAGAGCCATTGCAAGACCTCTCACCTTTACCGGGAAAATCTCAGAAAGCACAACCCAAACTACAGGGGCCAACGACATCGCATAGCACGCTATTGCAAGAACCACTAGCAGAAGCATAGGCAAACCACTAAGCTCAAAATAATATCCCGCACCAAGTGCGAAGTATATTAGTGCCAGACCTATAGAGCCCAAAAACATAAGCGAACGTCTTCCCCAACGGTCCACAGTATAAATTGCCACAACGGTAAACACAACATTGGTGATTCCCGTCACCATAATATTCATCAACACATCCGACACTGCATAACCTGCTGCTGAAAATATCTCATGTGCATAATTGAATATCACGTTTATCCCGCACCATTGCTGAAACACAGCAAGGACTATTCCTATCATCAGGACTCTCCTGTATGAAAGGTTCAGAAGAGCTTTCCATGATACTTCCTCATTATCCTGAAGAGCCAGCTCTCTGATATTCTTCAATGTCTCACCGGCAAATTCCTTTCCTCCAATTTTAGCAAGAGTCTTTCCTGCCATAGACACGTTTCCGCGCATAGCCTGCCATCGCGGACTTTCAGGGATAAAAAATGCAAGTACAAAAAACAAAAATGCCGGAACAAGTTCTGCCCAAAACATCCATCTCCATGCCCAGCCAACAGCATCACTGCTCAGCTCAGCAGAATTGCCCGAGTAGCTTCCTCCGATAAGCCAGTTCACAATCTGCGCCATCAGAATACCAAACACAATGCTCAGCTGATTGAGCGATACCAGTTTTCCTCGTATTGACGCAGGTGAAACTTCTGCTATATAAACTGGCGAAACATTTGACGCAATGCCAATTCCCAATCCGCCCACTATTCGATAGAACACAAACCAGAAAAACGAACTGACGGCTCCTGTTCCTATTGCCGAGATGATAAACAGAACGGATGCTACTATCAGCATCTTCTTCCTTCCGTATAAATCACTCCATTTTCCGGACAGCAATGCACCAACAAGGCAACCAACCAAGGCGCTGCTCATTGCCCATCCGCGCATAGCCGCCTCTCCTTCCAAATGAAAAAAAGGTTCGTAGTATATTTTTGCTCCACCAATAACTACCCAGTCATATCCGAACAGCAACCCACCCATTGCGGACACAAAACAAATCAGTAAAAGATAATTTTTTTGTTTCATAAAATTATAGTTAACAAGGAAACGAGTTGACAAGCATACAAAAAAATACAATCAATTCATTTGAGAAACCTTATCAACTCAAATAATTTATTTTCTGCAAAGGAAACTTTCTGACAGCACAAATAAAATAGAGAAAAAAAGGAAATGATAGACAATCTTTCTAAAGCCTCCAATAAACAAGGAAACAGCTTATCAAATATGTTCCGATATTTATTATTTCTTTAGCTAATCAACTTATATCAAATTTAAAGTTTAATGACTTGCCAAACTTGAATAAATAATTAATACTTTTACAATGCAGATTTAGTAAATCTAATTCAACCTGCACAAACAGCATCCATGATAATGGATAATATTTAGAAAACAAACTGCAAACATTACAATTATGATAAAACGAAAAGATGGCTTCTATGGTGAAAGAGCTATTGTCCTACCACAAACTGTTGTGAAAGAAATGGAAAATAATCCGTTATCATCTATACTACACATAACAGATATAGGATATTATCCATCGGCGGAGCACCACTTCAGAGAACGACAGGAACCAATTAGCCAATATGTATTTATCTATTGCATAAAAGGTTGTGGTTGGTATACTTTGGACGGTAACAAATATTCAATCAAGGAAAACCAATGTTTCATACTTCCTGCGGGGAAACCTCATTCTTATGGAGCTGACGAGAACAATCCATGGACCATATATTGGATTCATTTCAAAGGTAAACTTGCCTCACAGTTTATCTCAAACCTTTCTTTTCCAATGGAAATAAAACCGGGAATACATTCAAGGATTAGTGTCAGACTTGATATGTTTGAAGAAATTCTTCATACTCTAGAAATGGGATATAGTCACGAGAACCTTCTATTTTCTTGCTCAATATTCCATCACTTCCTTGGAACTCTTCGCTTTGTTCAGCAATATAGAGATGCCAATACAAACGATAATTCCAAAGCAGACATAACCATAGCGGCAATACATTTCATGAAAGAAAATATCGAGAAGAAACTTTCACTTGAGGACATTTCAAAACACATAGGTTATTCTCCTACACATTTTTCCGTTCTGTTTAAAGACAAAACAGGTTATTCTCCCATAAATTATTTCAATCAATTAAAAATCCAACAAGCTTGTCGCCTGTTGGATTTTACAGATATGAAAATTAACCAGGTTTGCTTTAAAATAGGGATAGATGATCCATATTACTTCTCCAGACTATTCAAAAAGGTAATGGGAATTTCACCTGCTGAATATAAAAATATGGAAAAGGGATAATCTTTCATTTATTGGTTATTTTCTATTCACAACTTAAAACGATATCCCAAAGAAACTCCCAAATACCCATCTTGTCTATCGTTATTTACAATATTATGGAAATATGATGCACCAACAAAAACATTACTGATATCGAAACCTGCTGTTGCAGTCAAACCTGTCCTTGAACCGGAGAAAACTCCACCTTCAAGTCTTAAAGCAAGTTTATCCGGAGATAATGGAATTTGGAAAGAGGCATATATTGGTACTAACAAATCAAGAAAATCTGTCTTTGAATAATAAAGACCTCCACGCAAGGAGAATTTTTCAGACAATGGCAAGCCTACCAACATTGCGGCATGAGCTCCACTCTCCACTGAAAGGCTATAACCCATACGAGGCTCAATCTCCACTCTCTTAATTGCCGACGCTTTAAACGACGCAGCTGCAAACAACACTGTTGAGAATAAAATAACAAATCTCTTCATCTTCTTTTCTTTTTAGTAATATTGATTCTTTTACAAAATTACAAACGAAAGACAGGGTATTTTATTATTTCTCTTCAACTATAATTTAATTCAAAGTAAACTGAATTACAAACTGATAATAACATTAAGGTGTGCCAAACTCTTGACACACCTTAAATTCATATTGACTATAAATTCTATTTATTTGCCACAAAAACTTTAGTTTTTCCTTTTTCAGAAACTGACGCAGGAATATCCGAAGCCTTTGTTCCTCTCTTGTAATTAGGCTTATTGCTCATCACAAAATGAATTTTTGTACCATTCTTTATATCATCATAATTAATATAAGACTTAGTATATTTTTCACCGTTGAGATACATTTCCTTTATATATACATTCTCTTCAGACCAGTTTTCAGTCGTCATCTCAATATATTTTCCATTGCTCAATCTCACAGTAAGACCTTTGAGACATGGAGAACCAATATTATATACATTGCTTGACGGAGCTACCGGATATATACCAAGGCAATTAAACATATACCATGCCGACATTTGTCCGCAATCATCGTTTCCGCTCAAAGATCCGGGCTCAGTTCCATAAAAACGTTTGGCAATTTCTCTTACCCATTTTTGGCAATTCCATGGCTCGCCCAGATAGTTATACAAATATGTTACATGATGACAAGGTTCGTTGCCATGCCAATATCCGCCGATACGTCCCTGAATATCATGCGCACCTGGAATATCTTCCGGCAATTCAAGAGTAAACAACTCATCAAGGTTCTTCTTGAAAGTCTTTTTTCCGGCAATATTAATATAACCTTGTACGTCATGAGGCACAGTCCATGTATATTGCATGGTGAAACCTTCTGTTATATCACCCCAACCGTTTACGGAGCCAGGTCCTTGATATGCTATCGGAGCAAAAGGAGTACGCCAGTTTCCTTCATAGTCACGTCCTCTCATAAACTTCGTTTCCGGGTCGATAAGAGTCTGATATCCCATGGAACGATTAAGGAAATATTCATAATCATCTGTTTTTCCCAAAGCTTTGGCTGCTTGCGCAATGCAATAATCATCATATGCATATTCCAGAGTTTTGGAAACGGACTCAGCCTCACGGTCAAAAGGAACCCATCCGTTCTCACGGTATTCCGGCAAACAGTCATAATGCTCGTTCATTGCCGTAGTCTTCATAGCCTCATAAGCTCTTTCGTAATCGAAGCCTTTCACTCCTTTCACAATCATATCAGCAAGGACAGACACGGCATGATAACCAATCATGCACCATGTTTCATTTCCATAGAACGACCATATAGGGAGCATTTTCTCAACACTCTTGTCATAATGCGCAAGCATTGAATTTGCAAGGTTTGCATTCAACTCCTGATTCACAAGATTCAACCACGGGTGGAAAGCTCTGTATGTGTCCCACAATGAAAAAACCGTATAGTTTGTAAAACCTTCAGCCTTCTCAATGTTCTTATCCAAACCTCTGAAACTTCCATCAGCATCCTGGAACAGGAACGGATGCATGGCTGCACGATATGCCGAAGTATAGAAAGTAACTTTGTCGTCATGGCTTCCTTCCACTTTATATTTGCCAAGTTCCTTTTCCCACAAGTCAGCTCCTTTCTTTCTCAACGAGTCAAATGTCATTCCGTCCAGTTCCTTAAGGTTGTTCTTTGCGCCATTAGTGCTGACTGCTGAAATTGCAGTCTTTACAGTAACAACTTCGTTAGCATCTGTTTCGAAAGATATGCAAGCCATCAGATTTTTGCCCCAAGCCTCATTGCAGCTGCGGAATCTGCTTGTATTATAAATTACAGGTTTCTTGTCCTGCATTATCCTGAAATTCTTGAGCTTCTTTGAGAAAACAGCTGTGAAATAAACATGCCTTTCCGGTCCCCAACCTTTGACAAGCTTATAGCCTGTAATAGTTGAGTCATTCTCCATTCTCAGATTTGCCCATTCACAATTCTGCCACAAAGTATGGTTCATATCTATCATTATGAATGCTTTCTCTGATTTAGGATAAGTAAATCTGAACATTCCGCTTCGTAGGCCGGAAGTCATTTCTGCCTTCACATTATAATCCAGCAAATCTACAGTATAATAGTTTGGTTCAGCATATTCCTTATCATGAGAATATCTTGACCTGTAACCTGCATCGGGATTTTCTCGTGTTCCGGGTTCAAGTTTCATCTCTCCTGTTCCGGGAATAAACAGGAAGTCTCCCAAATCAGGGATTCCCGTTCCGCTAAGATGGTTAAGGCTGAATCCCAGTAAAGAAGTATGATTATATTTGTATCCGGAAGCGGCATCATAAAATTTCGCATCTGTATCCGGACTTATCTGTATACCACCAAAAGGAATCTGGGCTCCCGGATATACATTTCCATAACCGTCAGTACCAACAAATGGATTCACATACTCGGTAAGTTTTTCTGCATTGGCTGCAGACGACAATAACACCACAGATGATGTTACTGCCAATATACTTCGCATTATTTTCATAAAAAGTTATTTTAGCAGACTAGCTGCATTAAACAATTAATCTAGTTTTAAGGCGTACACAAAAATAAGCAATTTTCAACATTAATAAACGAAAAAAGGAATACGCTTACAGCATATTCCCTTTCGTGACCTCGGAGGGGCTCGAACCCTCGACCCAATGATTAAGAGTCATTTGCTCTACCAACTGAGCTACAAAGTCAGTATTTCATAATTATTAAGTTTGGTGACCTCGGAGGGGCTCGAACCCTCGACCCAATGATTAAGAGTCATTTGCTCTACCAACTGAGCTACGAAGTCATTCTTAACAACCGTTTCGTTCTCGATTGCGGGTGCAAAGATACCACTTTTATTTTTCTCTGCAAACTTTTCCCAAACTTTTTACTTTATTTTTTTCATCATCACTCCAATTCAAACATATCAGAAGGGTTTGTCCTCTTCAGTGCAACCAGCGAGACATCCTTTCCAACCCTGATACCTTCCTTATACAGACGCGAATCCACAGTCTTGTAGGCAAGTTCCGGATGGTTGTTGTCACGGCTAAGGTGACAAAGCCAAATATTTTTAAGCTCCGGAGTATAATGCGTAGCAATAAATTCGGCAGCTTCCCTGTTGCTCAGATGGCCAATCGGGCTTGCCACACGTTCCTTAAGAAACGCCGGATAAGAGCCCTGCACAAGCATTGTTTCATCATAGTTTGCCTCAATGACAAGATGATTTGCCTGGGCAATATATTTACCTACAGTATCAGTGATATGTCCAACATCTGTTGCTATGGTGAACTTGTGATTTGCATATTCGATAAAATAACCGACACTGTCAACACTGTCATGAGGCACCTGAAACGCAGTTATTCTGAAATCCTTTATCATAAACGGAGTTTCCTTTTCGATAACTCTTCTCGATGTATAAAGCTTATCTTCAACGTAACGGCTTCTGTTGATACCAAAATGTACTCCTTCAGTTGAATAAACAGGAATATTCATCCTTTCGCCAAGGATTCCTACGGTTTTTATGTGGTCGGCATGGTCGTGAGTGACCAGCACGGCTATTATTTTTTCAATTTCAATGCCTTTGTCTTTAAGAGACTTCTTTATAGTTCTGAAGCCAATACCGGCATCAATCAGTATTCCATATTCAGATGTGCCAAGATAATAGCAGTTTCCGCTGCTTCCACTCGCCAAACTAAAAAACGACAATTTCATTATTCTACTCTCATATTTTAACGATGCGCAACAGCCTAACGCAAGGCTGCAGGTAACGTAATTTCACCAATCAACGAGCAATCCATATGCTCTTTCACCTCATCAGGAGTCAAACCGTGCCCGAACAGGAACATAAGTTTTGTCACAGCGCTTTCTGTTGTGCTGTCATACCCCGAAACAACTCCGATTTCAAGCAGCTTGTGCCCCGTTTCATATCGGTGCATCTCAACGCTACCGGCACGGCATTGTGTGACATTTACAATCACAATCCCCCTGTCAACCGCATCTTTCAGCATAGAAAGGAACCACTCGTCCATTGGGGCATTTCCACTTCCGAAAGTTTCCATCACCACACCCTTTATTCCGGGTATATTAAGTATGCTTTCCACCACCTGAGGCGAAATTCCCGGGAAAAGTTTCAATACGGCAATATTTCTGTCAAGCAGATAATGAGGTTTCAAAGGCTTACGTGAAATCGGCCTGTAAATCTGCGACTGGTCATATTTGATATGTATTCCGGCTTTTGCCAATGAAGGATAATTATATGAACGGAAAGCATTGAAGTTATCAGCATTAGCTTTGCATGTTCTGTTGCCACGCATAAGCTCGTTCTCAAAGAATACGCAAACCTCAGGAACAATAGGTATGCCGTTTTCCTTAGCAGCAGCAATTTCAATGGCTGTTATAAGATTTTCCTTTCCATCCGTACGCAACATTCCTATCGGCAGCTGTGAACCGGTAAGAATCACAGGCTTGCTCAAATTCTCAAGCATAAAGCTGAGAGCCGAAGCTGTATAGGACATAGTATCCGTTCCGTGCAGGACCACAAATCCGTCAAATCTGGTGTAATTGTCAGAAATTATCTGTACTATTTTTTTCCACGAATCCGGTCCCATCGCAGACGAATCCATCGGCGGCTCAAACTGTATGGTCTCAACATGGTGACCAAGCTTCTTCAACTCCGGGACATTCTCGGCCAAATGCTGGAAGTTGAAAGATTCAAGAACTCCTGTTTCCGGATTCTCCGTCATTCCTATTGTTCCACCGGTGTATATCAACAGAATGGATGCTTTATCTTGCGTAGTGTTCATTTCCTTGTATGCATTATTAATATTTATGCCTTGCAGACACTGGTTTCAACCACTTATCAGGAAAGTACAAAGATAAATGATTAACTCTGTTCTGACAAGCTATTCTCCTTTTAAAACCGGCAGACTTATATGGTACTTCACAGCAATGGCACGGGTTATAAACACTGTGGCAGCGGATATGAACTGTGTTACCGGAAGAGAAATATTTATCTGTAAACATATATAATATATAATACCGCCTATAACGCATGCCGAAGCATATATGTCTTTTCTGAAAATCAAAGGCACTTCATTTATCAGCGTATCACGCAGCATACCACCGAAAGCACCGGTAACTGTGCCCATTATTATGGCAGCCCAAATCGGGAATCCATATTCAAGAGTTTTTGCAACTCCCACAACAGTAAACAAACCCAATCCTATGGCGTCAAAAATAAATATGGTATTATTCAGCCTGATAACGTATTTCCTGAAAATGATTACGAACAAAAGGGCAAGACCCGTCACAATAAGATAAGAAGATTGTGTCATCCAAAACGGTGTGGCTCCCAAAAATACATCTCTCATTGTTCCACCACCAACAGCCGTAACACCGCCCACCACATAAGCACCGAACCAGTCGAATTTCTTTGCCGACGCCAAACGTATACCACTTATGGCAAAGGCAAATGTTCCGACATAATCACATAAAGTTATGAAATCTATCATTGTTTTTTCCGGTAAAGATACACAAACTCGCCCGATTACGGATGGATTCAGGAAAAATAATGCAAATTATTGGATTTTCAACAAGATACACAACATTAAGCGATATTCATTAAAACCATACAGTGAAATACAGAATACGGCAGGCGTATCCTTAGAGGCTATCAAAATATCTTTGATTTGTTGTTGGAGAAGAACTTTGTTATTCTAACACACAACAAATGCAAAGACAAATCCGAAATAAAATGTTCTCAAAGGATAGTATTCCTTATATGTGCTGGCATAATCAGGTTAATAAAAAATGTCATTAGTTTCATTTTTTGTGTTCAGAAGATTGTTAATGGTAAGATATAAGGTCAATGAACACTTTTTAAAACTCATGTGTTTTGAAAACGACAAATCAAGCCTGTTGTAAGCTCTGTTTTGAATTTCAGTCAATTGAGAATAATAAAGTTCATAGGCATTTGCTTCGTTGTTCCAATTTGAAGAAACTATAGGATACCTTAGTAAATATGTTCCTGGGCGTCCTATATACATTAGACCGACAGAAAATAATTTTGGGTTGTTGTATGTAATTGACGGTTTAAGGAAGTATCCGTAATTATAGCCACCTCTATAGACAAGTCCATCTACATCTACTGTTTGTTTGATGGTAGAATTGGACAACGAAATGGTAAGGTAGTTCCATATGGTCTGAGATATGGAGAATTCAAAACCATAGGTCCGAGTCTTATTGATGGTATAATAGAAATCAATGTCTTGCTCACCGCTTTCCTGCTTATAATATAAAGCAGCTTGGATTTTAGTATGTTTCTTTTCATAAAGGTAATCTAATGATACCTGTCTGCTTTTCAACAACCTGTACATCAGGTTATAATAATCAGGCTGGGTATAGTTATGATATTGTCCTGCACTGAAGATCAAAGAATGGTTACTGACAGGTACATATTTTAAGCTGTACTGAAGACTGACATAATTCTTTTGATTGTTAAGCGGTATATTGGTTCTGGCTCCCATAGACATTGATATTTTTTTGTTCAGATCCCAGCTCATATATAGGTATGGCTCAAGAATATAATTGGATATTATTGTATCCTGATTCTTGACCGGT
This sequence comes from Parabacteroides sp., assembly GCA_034091205.1. Taxonomy (GTDB): domain Bacteria; phylum Bacteroidota; class Bacteroidia; order Bacteroidales; family Tannerellaceae; genus Parabacteroides. Next base: position 113,483 of record JAXDRC010000023.1, read on the forward strand.
GAACCTTCATTCATGGCATAATAATATTTTGGGACCTCGTTCCGGACAGAAATATTCTGATTATCATAACTTATACCTGTCTGAAAAGTTAGGTTTCTGACGATTTCTTTTTTGTAATTAAATGATACAAAATGAGAGTTGTCTTTTGAGTTCAAGTTATTATTTCCAAACAAAACGTCTTTTTTTTCAAAGTTATATCCATAATTGAAATTAAACATTCCGTTTTTTGAGAATACAGTGAGATTATTGATGGAAAAGTATCTTGTTCCGTTTGATTTCAAATCTCCCTTGAAAGACAGAAGTGATGATACTCCTTCATAGCATTCCGTCATAAAGTAATTATAGGAGTTGAAATACATTTTGTCATTAATGGTATAGCGTAGATTTAAGCCGATGTCTTTAGTATCATATTTTTTCATATCGGGTAGACTCTTATCATTAATTTTCTTCATTAGAAATGAGTTTTGCCAATTTCCATAAGTTTGGAGGAAAGTTGATTCCCCTTTTAATTTTTGAGCCATTGAAAAACCTATATTTCCAATGCCGCTTGAAAACTGATACTTATTCTCGTCAATCTTCTTTATCGTAGTTATATCAACTATACCGCCGGATACATTTCCCGAAATCAATGGAGGATTAGAAGGATATACAGTCTGTACATCAATCATTTCCGGATTGAAAATACTAAAGAAGCCAATATTATTAAGGCTTGAAGCCCTTACTGGACGATATACTGGCACGCCATTATATATTACTCTTGAACGGTCTGAACTGCTGCCTCTAAGAGAAGGGTTGGCACTTTCATCACTATTGGTTGAAGCTGGCATATTAATAATAGCCTTTAAAGGATCTGCCTGAGATGTGGGATTTAAATAAATGTCCAAACTACTGAGTTTCTCAGTAGAGAATTGTTCTGAAATAGGTGTTGCACCCAATACAACGACCTCTCCAAGCATTAGAGAATCAAATGTTAATATAATTATGTTATCTGCATCCGTTTTTAATTTGTACGCAGGAATTGTTTCTGTTTCATATCCAATAAAGCATACGTACAGTGTATCATTGTCATTTGTAAAAGGAATCAAGAAACTGCCATCAATATTGCTTGTCGTTCCTTTGTCTGGGTTCGATTTAAAATATACGTTAGCAGCCATGACAGGTTTGCCCTTGTCATCAATAATTTTTCCGCAAATGTTCTGAGCTTGAACAGCCGATGACAAGGCTATAAACAACAATATTAATGAATGCTTTATCATAAACAGTGGTTGCTGATAATAAAATACTAATTCAATTTTGATTTATTTTTCAACAAAGTATAACTGTCCGGATATTCCGATAATCCCTGCTTGATATATTTTTTTGCCTGTTCCACATTATTTGTCTTGATATAGTAGTTAGTCAACATTTCAAAACTTTCCTGCCTACCCCATGAAGGGAGGTATGGATTACTGATTTTTTGAGTTGGCAGGGAAATAGCTTTAATCAGACATTCTTCAACCATTTTACCACCTCCATATTTCCGAGGTGTATAGTAATTGTTGTTAGCTTCCACATAGTAAGCTCTTAAATTATCGGGATTGAGTTTCTTTGCCTTTTCAATACAATCGGTTGCCTTTTTTGATACCTGAATAATTTTAGGGAATCCTATAAACTGACATGAAAAATTATATAGCATTGACAACAAGGCATAATCTTCCGAGTTCTTTACGTCAATTGACTCTAAAGATTCAATACCTTTGTTTAACTCTTTCTCCGCACTCTCTTTATCTCCGTTTTTCAGATAGAAGATACTGTTATAATACAATGCATAGCCTTTCCAATATAAAAACAGAGAATTTTGGCTTTGATCGTACATTAATGTGATTTCATTGATAAGCGAATTTAGTTTACTGTTGTCTTGAGCTGCAAAAGAACCCATAAAAGAATCCATTACTCTATCCTGTATATTTTGTTCGGCTTGTTTTTCTATGTTGGAACCGGTAGTAACTGCACGGTTCTGTGTCCCTGCTAAAGATATCTGCGATATTGTGAACACAATAAAAGCTAAAGTAATAATCGTTTTCATAATACGTTTAATCAAAAAGGTTTAACATAATCTGTCATTCAAATAAACCATCTTTAGAATATCCCTTGATAGTTTTTCTTTGTTCCAAAAGGAAAAGGATAAAATGTACCAACAGGATTCCGCCCCAACATAAGGCTGTAATAGTAATTGTTTTCAATGTTTCCGTGTTCCATCCGATATAATGAGATATGAAACTCATTCCAATACATATTATATATGTGATGAGATGAAATCTGAACCCTATATCATAGATGTCATTTTCAATTTCATCTTTTCTCCCCAAATACCATCCGCTAAAGAACATGCATACAAAATAAACGACAGAACATAAAACAGGTAGAATCCAACCGTTCAGGTCTATACAAAGGTTGAGAGTATATCTGAACAGGGTTGTAACTAATGATGCACAAATTGCAAATTGAAACAAGCGTAATGTAAATATTCTCATAACTTAATTCTTTAATATATTATTGATAGCTTCATTTGTAAATATCAGTATATTTCGCTCAACAAAACGTTGAAAGAGTTCTTTGCCAATATCTGAAAGGAAATAATATTTTCTATCAGGTCCTTTGCTTACTCTTTTACTGTCATATGCAACAATGCCTAAATGCTGGAACTTCCGTAAATTTCTGTACAGGCTTTGTTCTTCACATGTCATTGAACCATTTGACATATTCTCAACAAAATCCTTAATTTCCTCCACGCATTTACTGCTTTCTTTTAATGACAATAAAACCCAGAACGTAAGCTGCCCTTTTTTATAAGTTTCTTCCCAGGCGCTCAGTAGTTCATCTATTAATTGCTCTTTCCGCATATTAAAGTACCCTATTTGTATTAAACAACTTGTATAATGCAAATATATTAATACTTTTGAAATATGAAAAGAAAGTGCAAAGTAAATTTAAACATAGCCCTTATTGCTATAATAGTAAAGAAACATTCTGTTCAACACTATTTTTTCTTGTTTTCATCATATCAAAAATATCGGCTCACCTAGGTGGGTTAATCGAACCACCTAGGTGAATCGATTGGCTCACCTAGGTGGATTGATTGAACCACCTAGGTGGATTAATATTAAAATAACAATCAAATGAAGTATTCAATGTAATGAAATGAATATTTCATGTGGTTTAACTGTTTTTGTTGACTAAACAAGTCACTATTTGTATATATAGCTGACACTTGCTTGCCTTATTTTATAAAAAACAATCATATGTTATCACCAAAATTAATTCTTCAAACCACTACGGATGTTTATCATACAGTTTGCAGTTACAGCATCAAAGAAGTCATTATGTTTAAAATAAGACACAAAGACTATATTTTTGTATAAAAAACTAAACCAAACTATTTTTTTATTGTTATTTTAAACGGATATTTGTATTATAATTCATAATAACAGAAAAACTTAAGAATGAGATTTTTCATATTAAAACTAGTCTTTCTATTTGTTTTCACATGCGCTATAAATGCGCAGGAGTATTGGCATGCGATAAAGCCAAGAAACTACACAAGTGACTCAACACTTTTTTATCAGAAAAAGAAACCCTGGACAGCTGCTACAGAAGTTTTCGGTATTAATATTGGAGTTTGGACCTTCAACAGATTCATCATGCATGAAGATTTTGCCATGATAAACGGCAAAACTATTAAGGACAATTTCAAGACAGGGCCGGTATGGGATGTTGACAAATTCTCAACCAACCTTTTTGCGCATCCATATCACGGCTCATTATACTACAATGCAGCAAGGAGTAATGGATTGAACTTCTGGCAATCCATCCCTTTCACATTGGGAGGAAGCCTGATGTGGGAGTTTTTCATGGAAACAGAACCACCTTCAATCAACGATATGCTTGCAACAACGTTTGGAGGTATTGAATTGGGCGAAATAACATACAGGCTGTCCGACATCTTTATCGACAACAGAACCTCCGGCAAAGAACGTGTAGGAAGAGAAATCCTGGTCGGACTTATATCTCCCATAAGGGCTCTTAACAGGCTTATCAGCGGTGAAGCATGGAAATACAGCCCACACAAAGGACGCTCGTTCAGCAATGTACCCGTACGTTTCATTGTTTCTGCCGGTTCCAGGTTTCTTGCGGACCAGGATCACTCGACAGATGGCTCCATAGGGATGAATGTCACTTTTGACATCAACTATGGCAATCCGTTCGAAGACGAAAGGTATTCGCCATACGAATGGTTCAGATTCCATTTGGGAATGGATTTCCTTTCTTCACAACCTATTATTTCACAAGTGAATGCCGTTGGCGCATTATGGGGTACGAATATATGGAAAAGAAACAACAGATCTTTGATGTTTGGTATGTTCCAACATTTCGGTTACTACAATTCTTCATTAAGAAAAGATAGTGACAGGAATATTGCCCCATACAGGATTTCAGAAGCAGCATCTGCCGGTCCGGGACTGATTTATTATAAAAAGCCGACTTCAGAAAGCGATGTTGCTGTTTTTGGCGAATTATATACAAACGGAATAGCTTTGGGTGCCAGTTTGTCCGACTACCTGAAACTGGGCGAACGAGATTACAATCTAGGAAGCGGATACAGCGTAAAATCCTCTGCAGGAATAATATATAAAGACAAAGTTGCATTCATTTTGGGGCTCGACAACTACCATATATTTACATGGAAAGGTTATGAGCCGGATATGGACTGGACAGAAATAGACCCTGACTATGCGAATATACAAGGTGATAAAAGTAATGCCCGACTGACAACTTTGTCAATGCGTCTTGCCTATCTACTGAAAAACAGATGGTTTATTTCCGCAAATACTCATTTTTACACAAGGCAGACCAAATATAAATATTACGAAACCGTGGACTATTCGACTTATGACTTTGTATTAAGCGTAGGATATAGATTATAAAGAAGTAGAGAAGAGAAGCCTAAACCAGCCTTAAAAGACTACTTCTTATTAAAAAACATAGAGGGGTCTTTATCTCAAAGACCCCTCTACAGGTTTTTAATAGGTATTAGTCTTTAAGGCAAAAAGATTGTTTAGGTTATCTGGACGCAAAGATGGAACTTTTAAATTTACTAAACAAATAAAAAAAGATATTCTACAACATATTTTTTAAAATAATCTAAGATCAAACTTTTCCTGTGATTATTTTTAACACTTATAAAAAACATGTTTCTCCATCAAATCTTCACATTCCAGAAAAACAGTCAATATCATTAAATCAAGCCTTTAGCTCATCCATCCATAAAGACGAAACTGCATCGCTAGGCATACGCCAGTCGCCACGAGGCGAAAGACTGATGCTTCCGACCTTTGGACCGTCCGGCAAACAACTACGCTTAAATTGTTGCTGGAAGAAACGGCGAACAAATGTGTTGAGCCATTTTCTGATCGTATCATCATCGTAAACTCCGGCAAATGCCTGCTGGGCTAGATAGAATATTTTCTTTGGTGATGAACCAAAACGCAGCATATGATAGATGAAAAAGTCGTGCAATTCATAAGGACCGACCAAATCCTCTGTTTTCTGCTTGATATTTCCATTCTCATCTGCCGGAATAAGCTCTGGACTAATAGGAGTGTCAACGATATCCAGCAATGTCAATCTTGATTCAGCATCTACTTTATTCTCTGCAACCCATTCAACAAGATATTTAACCAGAGTTTTCGGTATGCTTCCGTTGACTCCATACATTGACATGTGGTCGCCATTATATGTTGCCCATCCAAGAGCCAATTCCGAAAGGTCGCCGGTTCCGATGACAAGTCCGTTTGTCTTGTTTGCAACATCCATCAGTATTTGCGTACGCTCACGAGCCTGGCTGTTTTCGTAAGTTACGTCGTGGATGTTGCTGTCGTGCTCAATATCGTGGAAATGCTGGATACAGGCATCTTTAATTGAAATCTCACGCAATGAAACGCCCAATGAACGGATAAGGTTCACAGCATTATTATATGTACGTCCGGTTGTTCCGAATCCCGGCATTGTTATACCTATCACTTTATCACGAGGTATTCCCAAATAATCAAAAGCCATAACAGTTACCAGAAGAGCAAGAGTTGAATCAAGACCTCCGGAAATACCTACAACTGCAGTCTGTGCATGAGCATGACGGATACGTTTTGCCAATCCGGAAATCTGAATCTGGAATATTTCCTCACATCTTTCCTTCAAGGCATTTCCTGAAGGAGTAAACGGATGCGGGTCGATACTGCGGAGAAGTGGATTTTCCTGCAAGTCGTATTCCGGCAATGTAAACGGTATTCTGATAATCTCGCCTTTGATATTTGCAGCCTGAGTTCCTCGCATAAAGCTTGTAGTTACAAGGCGGTCGTGCTGAAGATTGTTGATGTCTATTTCAGAAACTACAAGCTGACTTTCCAAAGAGAAACGCTGTGATTCGGCAAGAATAATTCCATTTTCAGCAATCATTGAATTTCCGGAGAAAACCAAATCTGTGGTAGATTCGCCAAATCCGCATGAAGAATATATATATCCGGCATAACAGCGTGCTGATTGCTGCTGAACAAGCTGACGGCGATATTGCATTTTGCCAATCAACTCATTGCTTGCCGACAGATTAAACAAAATGTTTGCTCCATGCATTGCCAGCCATGAACTGGTTGGAACCGGAACCCACACATCTTCACATATTTCAGCTCCAACGCACACCTCGCCTGCCTCGAAAAGCATCATGCTGCTCATCGGATAATAATCTTCCCCGATTCTGATTTCGTTCTTCGAAAGTTCCAGAGAAGAAGTAAACCAGCGTTCTTCCTGAAATTCCTTATAACTTGAAAGATATGTTTTCGGGACAACGCCCAATATTTTTCCTTTCTGGAAAGCTACTGCAGCATTGATAAGTCTGTTTTCCGTAACCAAAGGAAGACCTACCAATGTAAATATATCCAAATCCTTTGTTGAATCTACAAGCTGAAGCAATGCTTTCTCTGCATTTCCAAGCAATGTTTGCTGAGCGAACAAATCCATACAAGTGTAGGCTGTGATGGAAAGTTCTGGAAAAGAAATCAGCTGGACGCCTTTTGCCGAAGCCTCGCGCATCAGCTTTTCTATCTGTGAGATATTATAAAAACAGTCGGCAACCTGAACGGAAGGAACACCGGCTGCAACCTTTACAAATCCGAAATTTTTATCCATTTTATTATGAGTGTTTAAATTAGGAACAAATTTACATAAAACTCTCCGATTTTTATGTAAATTTGTACTATTGAAGTTTTATATACCGACAAAAAGTCCGGAAAATTTCATATAACAACTTATTCATAAACACTATGGTTACGAACGAACGCACAATAAGAAAAGAGCTGGTGATTGAAGCTGCCCACCGGATTATGACAGCAGCCCGCACTGCACCTAAGGGAAAAGGTGTGGATATAATTGAAATTGCATTGCTTACAGACGAAGATATAAAGACATTAGCAAACAAGATGAGAGAACTGGCTGAGGAAACAGGAATGAAATTCCTCATCCGCGACGCCGACAATATGGACAGCGCAGATGCTGTTGTAATTATGGGAACAAAACAATTCAATCAAGGTTTGAATTGTGCTCACTGCGGTTTCAAAACTTGTGCGGAAAAACCGGAATATGTTCCATGTGCAATCAACTCAGTTGATTTGGGAATAGCCATAGGTTCAGCTTGTGCAACTGCTGCAGACTTGAGAGTTGACACAAGAGTAATGTTCAGCGCCGGTCTTGCCGCTCAAAGATTGCAGCTTTTGGGTGACGAATGTAAATGCGTTATGGCAATTCCTATCAGCGCTTCATCTAAAAATCCATTCTTCGACCGCAAACCTAAAGACAAGAAATAAATGAAAAGCAGTATAATAAAATTTGCGAACAAGCTGGAGCTAAGATATTTCTTCAACGACAAGTCCACTTATATTGATTCGTCTATCCGTCACAGATGTGAAAAGGAAATTCTGAATCTTATCCGTTCATTGTCTGATATGCTTGATGTGAAGCTTATGGTGTATAACGAACCATATAGTTTCCAGGATGGTTATAAAGATATATGGAGTGTTGCCGGAGAAAATCCACGTTGCATTTCCGTTGTATTGAACATTGCAATGCAAATCCTGGTAAGACCTATTCTTTCTGTCGGCGGCCAGCCTTTGATGGAACGCCACAGCGACGATGATGAGAAGATGCAAAAGGAAGTTGCCCTGTTCAAGAGAAGCCTGAAGCTTGAGGCAAAAGGTGTACCTTCACATCTTATGGATTTGCTGAGTAATTCGCCGAGATTCTGCAAAATCAAATCTAACTTCTATGAAGCAATAAAAGGCTATCCGAAAGTAACAAAAATAACTTTGCGAGAATTGAACGAAAGTAATCGCAGCCGCTCAGGATTGCTGGAAGTGAAACGTGAGAATTTCGACTATTATATCCTCAGAAGCGATGACCTTCCTCCTGTCAAGGATCAAAGAGCTACAATAGAAATCATCTCCCCTGTGCTTAAGGACGCGCGTTACAGATGGAAAGGAATATACAATAAAGGAGGAGTAACTATCGACTTCTATATGCAAGACGAAGATTTCAAGAAACAGATGATTGACAACAAGATGGCTTTTTCAAGCGGTATGTGCATCGACTGTGTTCTGGAAATTTCACGTAAGCTTTCCGAACTTGGCGAAATCATAAACGTAAGCTATGTGGTGACAACTGTTATCCGCACCAGATTCGACAAAATGGAAATTCTTACGCCTCAGGGAAAACGTCATCTCAAAAAACTTGAAGCAGAAAAAAGACAGCTCACACTGGATTTATTCGGATAATTTATCAACGGAAGATGTCGCAAAACATAAAAATCAAATACAGAGGCACAAAGACGCAGAGGTAATATATTGAGTATAAACAAAATGATAATCTCTGTAGTTCTGTGTCTCTGTGTTTAAATTAGTTTTGCAATATTCTCCTACTTACCAACCAGCCTATCATAATTAAACTACATTATATAATATGGAAACCAACGAACAAATCCGGATTGCTTTTCAGATTATCCAAAACACAGGAACAAATCTTTTTCTGACGGGAAAAGCAGGAACCGGAAAGACCACATTCCTTAAACAATTGAAAGAAATTTGCAAAAAACGTATGATTGTTGTTGCACCAACCGGCGTTGCGGCTATGAATGCGGGAGGTGTTACTATTCATTCATTTTTCCAACTTCCACTCGGTCCGTATATCCCGGGAACAACTCAAGGTGATGACACCAAGAAGCATTTCAGATTCAGTAAGGAAAAAATACAGATTATCCGCAGTCTTGACCTTTTGGTTATTGACGAGGTGAGTATGGTAAGGGCTGATTTGCTTGACGCCGTAAGTGATGTTCTGAAACGATTCCGAGGCAACAGCCAGCCTTTCGGTGGAGTTCAGCTTTTGCTTATCGGAGACCTTCAGCAGCTTGCCCCGGTGGTAAAAGACGAAGAGCTGGAGTTGCTGCAGGAACACTATGCTTCTCCGTTTTTCTTCGATAGCCATGAATTGTCGCAAACTCATTATTGGCAAATCGAGCTGAAAAAAGTTTTCCGTCAGTCTGATTCTGAATTTGTTGACATTCTGAATAAAGTCAGAGAAAACAGATTGGATGACGCAAGTCTGGAAAAGCTTAACTCCAGATTCATTCCGGATTTCAAACCCGATGAAAAAGACGGATATATAACTCTTACTACGCATAATTATATGGCGCAGCAGATTAATTCCGGAAAATTGGAACAGCTTCCCGGCAAACTATACGAATTCAAGGCGGAAATAAAAGATGATTTCCCATCATATAATTATCCAACTGAAGAAGTTCTTGAGCTGAAGCAAGGCGCGCAAGTTATGTTTATCAAGAATGATTCATCCGGAGATAAACTTTATTATAACGGAAAAATCGGGAAAGTTGTTTTTGTAAATCCCAAAATGATTACTGTCGTTGACAATGACGGCAATGAGATAAAAGTTCAACAAGAAACATGGACTAACATAAAATATACTTTAAACCCCGAAACCAAGGAAATAGAAGAAAAAACAGTTGGAACATTCAGTCAGTTTCCTCTTAAACTTGCCTGGGCAATCACAATACACAAAAGTCAGGGGTTGACTTTTGAACGTGCTATTATTGATGCTGCTCTAGCATTTTCGCACGGACAAGTTTACGTTGCTCTTAGCCGTTGCAAGACACTGAAAGGTCTGGTTCTGAGTTCATATCTGACAAGTAAAGCACTGATAACGGACAACAGAATAAACCGTTTTACATCTGAGATAGAATCCAAAACTCCAGGAAAAGAGCAATTGGAAGAAGAGCAAAAGAGATATTATCTATATCTTCTTTTGGAATTATTCAATTTCGAGACTCTCAACAGGCAAATGCAGACGTCTGCATATCAGATTTATTCAAGCCTCGGGAAATTATATCCAGATTTCAGCACGCATTGCAGTAATTTAAGGGACGAATTCCGGACACATATTCTGGAAGTCGGAAATAAATTCCAGCGACAACTGACACAAATGGTAAACGAGTCTGCTTCATATAAAGAAGATACTCACCTTCAGGAAAGAATAAACAAAGGTTGCACATATTTCCTTCCACGACTGGCAGATTATTGCCTTCCATTGCTGAAGATGACTGAATATGAAATTGACAACAAAGAAGAGAAAAAGAAATTGCATAATGCATATAAATCTCTTTATGAGGAACTGAACATAAAAAGGCTTGTTCTGAAAGCTTCGGAAAGCGGATTCAGTATTCTTGAATATTTGTCGGCAAAAGCCAGGGCTTCAATAAACGAGAATAATGAATCAGAAAAAGTAAAGAATAATTCACGCAATAAAAAAGAATCCATCGAAAAGCTGATGGTAACAACAGATATCCTCAACCCACAATTATTCGAGAAATTAAGAAGCTGGAGAGCAAAACTTGCCGAGGAGAAAAAAGTACCTGTATATGTCATACTGCAACAGAAAGCTCTTATCGGCATAACGAATTTCCTTCCATCAACTGAAAAAGAACTTTTGTCAATTCCTGGAATCGGGAAAAAGGTGTTGGACACATATGGAGAAGAGCTTCTTTCGCTGGTAAAAGAGTTCAAAGATATGAGAGAAAGTACATCCGAACATAATTCTTAGTGGGTTCAGATGTAAAATCATTTACTTCCGTACCTAAATCAAATTGCTTCCGTATATATTCTGAATTATAAGTAACTGTTCGAAATCAATTTTATATTTATGTTGCATAATTTATGGAGTTATAGGAGTTAAAAGGAGTAATAGGAGTTAAAGGCCAATACTGTTTGTCTCTGAAATCTATTGGCTTTTAACTTCCTGCGGAGCTTTAACTTCCTGTGACTCCTTATAACTTCTATAAGAGTGAGCTCAGATAAACTTCTTTTATAAAAATAATTTTGAGCATATACTTATACGGAAGTATTTTTTATTCCTCATTTCACTCCCCATATATACAAGAATTATAAAAAAGAAAAGGGCTATGCCGAAATAATATCAGCACAGCCCCTTTTGGCTTTATATTAGAAATAAATACTCTCTAAATTATTTAGCCTGTTCCAACTGCAAAGTCTTAGTTGGTTCGTCGCAAACTTCTGTAGGACCGAAGTACTGGATAGGACCTGGATAAACATAAGCAGTTTCCTTAGCCCAAGCATCACGGTTTGCAGCGAATTTCTTGAAAGGAGCACCGTCAAGTTTAACCAAAGCTTTCTGGATAACTGGTTTCATTTCACCGTGACGACGTTCCATGTTCATCATCATTGTGATAGGCACACCACCTGCAATCCATTCAGCAGCAGGAGCAGTTGTGTTGCGCACAGAAGACATATAACCAGTCTTACCGTTAGCAATCAAAACAGAAGCTGTGTAACCCAAAGAATAGCAGTAGTCTGCATCGAAGTTAGAAGGAGCAGCGCAACGACCTTCGTAACCGAAGAAGTGGTGCTGAGCAGCAAACTTACCAACGAATTTACCTTCTTTCTTCCAATCAGCCAACTTAGTAGCAACCATTTCAGACAACAGTTTTTCAGTTTCGATCAAAGAAACCTGAACGTTACCGTGAGGGTCGCGGTCCAAAGACAACTGACGAGCTACGCCTTCTGGAAGAGAAGCATAGATAGCAGCGTTTTCAGCAGACAAGTGATTGATGATATATTCACGCTGTTTGTTACGTTCGATAGCGTTGAATTCTTCACCGTTGTGAGCCAAGAAGTCGTTCAATTCAGCAATCAAACGTTTCATAGCCGGGATGAATTCGATCAAACCTTCAGGAATCAAAACAGTACCGAAGTTGTTACCTGCAGCAGCACGGTCAGCTACAACCTGAGCGATGTAAGTAACTACATCATCCAAAGACATATCTTTAGCTTCAACTTCTTCAGATACGATACATACGTTTGGCTGAGTCTGCAAAGCACATTCCAAAGCGATGTGAGAAGCTGAACGACCCATCAATTTGATGAAGTGCCAGTATTTGCGAGCTGAGTTACAGTCACGTTCGATGTTACCGATAACTTCAGCATAAGTCTTACAAGCTGTATCGAAACCGAAAGATGTTTCAATCATTTCGTTCTTCAAGTCACCGTCGATAGTCTTAGGACAACCGATTACCTGAACACCGTAGTTCTTAGCTGCATAGTATTCAGCCAATACACAAGCGTTAGTGTTAGAATCGTCACCACCGATGATTACCAATGCCTTGATACCCAATTCGCGGATGATTTCCAAACCTTTTTCGAACTGTTCTTCTTTTTCCAATTTTGTACGGCCAGAACCGATGATATCGAAACCACCAGTGTTACGATATTCGTCGATGATTTCAGCTGTCAATTCTTTATAGTTGTGATCAACCAAACCACCAGGACCCAAGATAAAACCATACAATTTGCTGTCTTTGTTCAATTTCTTGATACCATCGAACAAACCAGAAATTACATTGTGACCACCAGGAGCCTGACCACCAGACAAGATAACACCAACATTGATTGCAGGGAATTCAGCAGCTTCGCCACCTTCTTCGAACTGAATCAACGGCATACCGTAAGTGTTAGGGAACAACTGTTTGATTGCTTCCTGATCGGCTACCGACTGAGTTGGTTCGCCTTCTTTTACTTTTACAGCACCCAATAATGCTTTAGGAAGCTTTGGCTGATAAGCAGCTCTGGCAATTTGTAATGCACTTTTTGTCATTTTCTCAATTTTTATTTAGAAGTTACAAATTATCAATATTAAAGCGATGCAAATATAGCCTTTTTATTCCAATTACAGAAATTCATAATTGTGATTTTTGTATCAAAACTCAACAGTAAGTCCAATAGTAGGCAGAATTGTTCCACTTTCCTGTTTAACCGTTTTCATTACATAACGCTGCTCGGAAAGCGGAGCTGTAGGATTTTCGATTACACCTGTGCTCATGAGCGCATCAGGCTGTTTCAATTTGCTGCCTGTAATGTTCTGTAAGTCCAAATAAACGCCAAATCTCCACTTCTTAAAATAGAAGTCTTTATCCACTCTCAAATCGAGCTGGGCAAAGGCATCAAGTCTTCCTGTATTATAAGCATCATAGTCATAATAAGGTCGTCCCTGCGCATCCCAGGCCTCCACCAATGAAGACTTCTCAATATCATATGGTGTATAAGGTGAACCACCGATACTGCTTAGTTTTGCACCTATACTCCAATGTTTAGGCAAATCATATGTTCCACTTAAATTCAACACAAACCTGTTGTCCCATGCCGAAGCTATATAAGGAGAAGAAGAATTATTCCTGTATTCGCTTTTAAACAAAGTAAAAGAACCTGTAAGGTTTAGCTTATTAGGAATCTCCCACTGAACCATTGTTTCAAGACCATAGGCACGTCCTTCGGCAGAAGAAACCAAAGCTTCATCGCCTGAAGTTCCATAATCATTACCTTTGCAAGTAAGAGGTACCTGGTCACGGATTGACAATGGAACATCTCCATATCCTTTATAGAAACCTTCCACAGAAACTATCCATCGGTCACGCCAGCGCCAGTCGAATCCAAGATTGGCTCCGATAACCCTCATATAGTCCAACCCTTTATTTACCCAAACTCCTTCACTGTTTTTGAATCCCAAAGCCGTATATGGCGGCAGCTGATAATAAATTCCGCTTCCTCCACTAATTGACCACATTTCATTCAATGCATAGCTTATTGAAACTCGAGGTGAAAGCTGCTCCCATACACGTTTTGTCTGAGCTGCATAATTGGCGGCATCGGCTCTCAAGCCGGCTGAAGCCGTAAGTTTCTTGTCCGGTGATGTATAGTCGGCAAGAGCAAACAATCCCCATGAGAACAGTCCCAAATCTGTATTATAATCTGAAATAACCGGAACATCTGTAAACAGTCGCTGCCAAGTGTTATTTGTATAACTTGAGTAATTAAGTTCAACACCTTCACGCATAGTCCAGTTTCCCAAATAACTTCTGTTCTCTGCCCGGAATGATGTTTTTTGTTCGAGAGAACGAAGTCTTAGTGTAAGATTATCCTCTGAAGATTCATCATTGTTTCTGTATTTGATATTTTTATTGTTCAGATAATTATGACTCAAAGTAAATGTCTGAACGTGTTTTCCGGCATAATGTCGGTAAGTGGCACCAACAGTAAAAGTTTCCTGTTCTATAGTTGGAAGATAGCTGAGTATATATTGTGCTGTTTCACTGTCTTCGTCAGTATTAAGTTTCATCTTATCAATACCCGTAAGCGCGAGGAATGTCAATTCATCAGTATCAGAGAAGCGAGTTTTCACTTTCACCTGGGTATCTATATAATTAGGAAGAAAAGGAAGGCCAAGAACATCAAACAAGAATTGCAAATAAGACTGGCGCACAGAAAACAAATATGTAGTTTTCTTACCAAAATGTCCGCTACCACTAAGTGATAATTCTGAAGCACCGACAGTCGCCTTGAATGTTTGCTTGTCAGGATTGCCATCCTGAAGAGAAAAGTCCAAAACCGAGCTTAATGCACCTGAACGGTTTGCAGGAAAAGCTCCTGTGTAGAATTTTATCTCACGAATAAGGTCTGCATTAACAATACTAACAGGTCCACCGGTCGCACCTTGCGTTGCAAAGTGATTTATATTAGGTATTTCTATCCCGTCCATATAAAAACGGTTTTCAGACGGACCGCCACCACGGACAATCAAATCGTTCCTATATCCTACAGGAGAAAATGAAACCCCGGGATATGAACGGACTATTCGGGAAATATCACGATTAGCACCCGGACTTTTTTCAATTTCTCTCAAGCCTATCACTTTCATACTGACAGGACTCTCTATAGTCTTATTAAACTTGTTGGGACGGACAACAACACCTTCAAGAGTATTGCTGTCTTCATCCATTTCAATTTCAATAAATGGAGTAGTCGCAGAAATAATATAATCAGGCGTAACTACACTTTTATACCCAAGATACGAAACGGAAAGTTTACAAATTCCAGGCTTTACTTTTTCTATTACAAAGTTTCCATCCATATCCGTAGCCGCACCCACTCCGTTATTATTACCACCAACAACCAATACGTTAGCATATTCTATCGGCTGTCGGCTCAAACGGTCAATCACTCGACCTTTAATTGTATATCCTTGTGAATAAGCAACAGCAACAAATAAGAAAAGTAAACAGACTAATGATAAAAATCTTTTCATACCACAAAAAAAACAAATTTCACACCGCAAAGTTAAATATTTTTATTTAAAGGTTTATTTTGAGTATTTAGAGATTCATTCTCAACAAAAAAATTACACACAATCCCATAGCTATTAAATAAAAAAGAATTATCTTTGCGGTCTAAATTACAAATCAAGAAGTTCTTTCAAACGATGATTAACAGAATTTTAATCCGCATTAAAGTTTTACAGATAGTTTACTCTTACTATCAGAATGGTAATGGCGATTTGAAAACAGCAGAAAATGAATTGCTGTTCAGCCTTCAGAAATCGTATGACTTGTACAATTACCTGCTCCTCCTAATCATTGAAGTTACCAACCTTCATCGACGGACATTAGACATCCGCAAACACAAGTTTATGCCAACAGATGAAGATTTGAATCCGAACACTCGTTTTATCGACAACCGCTTTGTTGCACAACTTGCCGAAAATGAAATGTTGCAGAAAAATGTTTCGGAACAAGGCCTATCATGGGATAATGATGAAGAATTTGTCAAAATGGTTCTTGACCTTATTCTTTCTTCAAATATATATGCAGAATATTTGGCAAACGAAGACGATTCATACGAAACAGACAGAGAATTCTGGCGCGCAGTTTTCAAAAATCTGATTTGCGGAAATGATGATATCATTGAATATCTTGAAGACAAGAGCATCTATTGGAACGACGATATTGAAATTGTTGAAACTTTTGCTTTGAAAACAATCAAGAAATTCGAGGAATCTGCCGGCTGCAAACAGCCTATTCAGCCAATGTTCAAAGATTTGGAAGATAAAGCATTCGCTGTTAAACTTTTCCGTCAGTCACTGCTGAAAGGGAAAGAATACAGAGAGAGAATCAACAAACATATCAAGAACTGGGAAGCTGAACGTATTGCAAACATGGATTTGATTATCATGCAAGTCGCTATTGCCGAGATATTGAATTTCCCAACGATACCGGTAAGTGTTTCTTTGAATGAATATATCGATGCTGCCAAATACTACAGCACGCCTAAGAGCGGAACATTTATCAATGGTATCCTAGACTCTATTGTAAATGAATTAAAAGCTGAAAAACTTTTGTTTAAAGATTAATTTACTTACATTTGCCCTGTCACTATTGACAGATAACAATGTAAAAACAATTTTATAACAATGAATTTATTGAGTATTTTGCTTCAAGCTAATGCAGCTGAGCAGTCACAATGGTCAGGGATTATCATGATGGTTGTTATCGTAGCAATCTTTTATTTCTTCATGATTCGCCCTCAGCAGAAAAGACAAAAGGAAATCCAGAAAGCTCGCGAAGCTCTGAAAGTCGGAGATAAGGTTATCACAGCCGGAGGAGTTTATGGAAAGCTTAAAGAAATCGGAGATGTTTATATGATTATTGAAATCGCAAATGGTGTAAACATTCAGATAGACAAGACTTCGGTTTTCGCATCACCAGAAGATGCTAAACAGAAATAAAATAAAAAAGTAAAAACAATATGTCACGACTTGATTCTTTAAAAGACAATCTCAAGGCCGCCGTGACGAAGATTGAAGCTTCTTTGCGTCGGTATCGATGGAAAGAAGCTTTGATTTTTTCATCCTTCACACTCCTTGCCCTAGGATTTTGGCTACTTGTAAGTTTACAGCAGGAATATGAAACGGAAATATCAATCCCTGTTGTATATCACAATATTCCACCGGACATTTCATTCTCTGAAGAAATGCCCAAGAAGATAACTGTAAGAATCAAGGACAAAGGCAATGTGTTGCTTAACTATAGTATCAGAGGACGTTTTATGCCTCTGGAAGTTGACATGAAAAACTCATCGTCAAAAACCGGCATCCTTTCTGTGTCAAGAGAAGACATTGAAGCATCCGTGTCAAAACAAATATTGTCAACAACCATTGTCAACGGATATTTCCCTCAAAAAATAGACTTGAAATATAGTCCTATTTCAGAAAAAGAAGTTCCCGTTTTTTTTGATGGGGAAATAAAGACACAGCCGGGATACAGACTCTCCGGAGATATAAAAATATCACCTTCCAGAATTTTAGTATATGCCAACAAAGAAGTATTGGATTCTGTATTTGAAGTGAAAACTTCATTTATAAAAATAGAGAAAGGAGAAAAAACTGTTTCCCGAAACATCAAACTTGCTCCAATAAAAGGAGTGAATTTCAGCTCTGATGCAGTGTCTGTAATCATTCCTATTGAAGAGTTCACAGAGAAAACAATCAAAGTGCATGTTGAATGCGAAGATGTCCCGTCGCAATACATTATAAGGACTTTCCCTGCAGAAATTGAGGTAACTTGCAATATTCCAATATCAAGATTCAAAGAACTTGATGCAGAGGATTTGGCAATAAACCTCTCTTTCAAAGACATGGAGGAAATTATAAATGGAGCTATAAGCATAGATTTGACTAAAAAGCCGGAATGGATAAAAGACTATATGCTGAATCCGAATAAAATAGAATTTATATTGGAAAAAAAGAGTTACTGATGATTAGAATTGGAATAACAGGAGGAATTGGCA
Source organism: Parabacteroides sp. (assembly GCA_034091205.1). Taxonomy (GTDB): domain Bacteria; phylum Bacteroidota; class Bacteroidia; order Bacteroidales; family Tannerellaceae; genus Parabacteroides. The sequence continues at coordinate 131,761 of JAXDRC010000023.1, forward strand.
GTGGAAAATCAGTAGTTGCCTCTCTTTTGTCGGTATATAATATACCAGTATATATAGCTGACGACGAAAGCAAAAAACTGACAGATACTTCTGAAGTAATAAAAGGCAAACTTGTCTCTCTGTTTGGTAATGACATTTACAATAATAATGGTCTTGACAGAAAACTGCTTGCCAAGCATATTTTCGGGAACAAAGAAATGCTTGCGAAGGTAAACAGTATTATCCATCCTGAAGTAAACAAGCATTTCAATTGTTGGGCTGAATCACAGAAAACAAAAGCTTGCGCTATTGAATCCGCCATTCTTTTTGAATCAGGATTTGACAAAACTGTTGATGTCAAGCTTATGGTTTATGCTCCAAAAGATATTCGTATCCAACGGGCTATTATGAGAGACGGAGCTTCGAGAGAAGAGGTTGAGCGCAGGATTAACAGCCAAATGGCAGACGAAGAAAAGAGCGAACTTGCAGATTTTACAATCATTAACGACGGTATTTCTGCTTTAATACCTCAAATGGAAAACTTTTTGCGCAAGTATGATTTGTGATATCCACAAGTTATACTAAATTTGCAACTCATATAAGTTTAACTCTATTAAGAAAGATATAACGATTATGTTGAAAACAATCTTATCCATTTCAGGAAGACCAGGACTATTCAGATTGGTCTCTCACGGAAAGAATATGTTAATTGTAGAATCATTGGTTGACAAGAAGAAAGTTCCAGCCTATGCAAAAGATAAAGTAATTTCATTGGGCGATATCGCAATCTACACCAACGAAGGCGAAGTTCCATTGCATGATGTCCTGGAAAGTGTAAAAAATAAAGAAAACGCAGCTAAAGCTTCAATCAGCACTTCTGCAAAACCTGAAGAATTGCGTGCTTATATGGCTGAAGTTCTTCCTGAATTTGACCGTGAACGTGTTTACCCAAGCGATATCAAGAAACTTATCAGCTGGTATAACATCCTTGTTGAAGCTGGAATCACTGAATTTGTTCCTGCTGAACCGGAAAAAGTTGAAGAAAAAGCTGAAGCAGCAACAGAAGAAAAAACTGCTGAATAAATTTGAAAAATACATACAAAAAAAAGAGGATAAGCCTTTGGAATGATACATCAACCAAGCTTATCCTCTTTTTCTATATCTTTATTTCTTGTCCCCTCCACCGGCAAATGCTGAATAAAGCTGAAATATTGCAGCAATAAATAGACATAATATCCATTCCATACGGGAATTAAACATCAAACCAGAAGAAACAATCATCAAAAGTCCTGCCAACACGTTGAAACGGTGTAATCGTTTCTGTCGGAATTCCATATTATCTACCCGAACTGAAAGATACGAAACAGCCACACCTGCCGAACCGACCGCAAACAAATATGGCGCAAATCCCCATTTCGTGAGATACAACATAGCTCCAATCACAACCAAAGTATAAGACAAGCAGAATATCGCACTCCTAATTTTTGACTCCATCCGTATATACTTAATTCTTAATTTTTAAATTACTCTTCTTTAATAATAAAGATATCCTCATTCTGGCGTTTCATCAAATATTCCTCACGGGCGAAACGTTCAAGTCCGTCTTTATCAGTATGAAGTTCATTCAGTTTGCGGCTGTTCACTTCTATTTCTTTCTTGTAATATTCTATTTCCTCCTTCAGACTTCTTATTTTTTCATCATAGGTATATCGCTTGTATAGGCTACTGTCTCCTGCAAAAAATATAAGAATAAGGAACACAATTATCACGACCCAATACATATTGAGACCGGACAAATATTTTTCATAAAGCTCTTTCAACCGTTTCATGCAAGATTAATTTTTTTACAAAGGTAATTTAATTATTTTGCTTATCTTTGTCTATAAGAATAAAAAAGCAAAGAATGGATAATTATATTGTATCGGCAAGAAAATACAGACCGGCAACATTCAAGGATGTTGTAGGTCAGAAAGCCCTTACTACAACACTGAAGCATGCCATCGAAAACAACAAACTGGCCCATGCTTATCTTTTTTGCGGACCTCGTGGAGTCGGCAAAACTTCATGCGCCCGTATTTTCGCTAAAACCATTAACTGCCTTAATCCTACAGCAGATGGCGAAGCTTGCAATGAATGCGAATCCTGCAAAGCTTTCAACGAGCAACGTTCATATAACATTCACGAGCTGGACGCAGCATCAAACAACTCTGTGGATGATATCAGACAGCTAATCGAGCAGGTTCGTATTCCTCCTCAGATAGGAAGATACAAAGTGTTTATCATCGACGAGGTTCATATGCTCAGTTCCCAGGCTTTCAATGCATTCCTGAAAACGCTTGAGGAACCGCCTCATCATGCATTGTTTATTCTTGCAACGACTGAGAAACATAAAGTTTTACCTACAATATTGTCACGTTGCCAGACTTATGATTTCTCACGCATTACAATTTCAGATATAGTTGAACATCTGCAATATGTTGCATCACGTGAGAACATAAAAGCTGAGCCTGAAGCTCTGAACGTCATTGCCCAAAAGGCAGACGGTGGTATGCGTGACGCTCTTTCTCTGTTTGACCAGGCAGCGAATTACACAAACGGAAACATTACATATCAGGCAATCATTGAAAACCTGAATGTTCTGGACTACGATTACTTCTTCCGTATGACGGATTTTATTCTTAATGGAAACATCAGAGGTGCATTGTTGCTGCTCAACGAAATTCTGAACAAAGGTTTTGACGGACAGAATATAATTTCCGGACTTGCCTCCCACTTCCGTGATTTGCTGGTATGCCAGGACGAAGAAACAATCGTGCTTTTCGAAGTTGGCTCGTCAATCAAGGAAAAATACAAGGATATGGCTAAACGCTGTCCGGAGAATGTGCTATTCAAAGCATTGGAATTAGCCAACAATTGTGATTTGAACTATAAAGCTAGCCGAAACAAAAGATTATTGCTTGAACTTACTTTGATTCAGATATGCCAACTGAACAAGCATAGCGAAGAAGAGAAAAAAAAAACAATAATTGAACCTATCGGCACTGCGCAAGAAGTTGCTAACAACGCTCCCACACCTGTTGCCAAGCAACAGACTGAAAAAACAGTCGTAACGCATGTTCCGACTAATATACAAAATACAGTAACTCACAATCTGGCTCAGCCAACTGTTCCTCCGGCTACAAAACGCGCAGCCAGACCACCAATGGGCGGAACATCTCTGAAAGATTTGGGAGTAAAGAAGAAAAACATTGCCGGAGATTCTGTATCTGCCTCTGTTGTTATGCCGGAGCAGAACAATAATTTTACTGAAACAGAACTTATCAATGCCTGGGAAAATCTGGCTAATTCAATCGAAGAGAAAGTATTCCTAAAAAATACGATGCTGAACTGTAAGCCAAAGTTGCTTGATAATTTTTATTTCGAGATAGCAGTTCACAATCCTCCTCAACAGGAAGAACTGATAAATTCCGCAATAGATATTTTATCTGTTCTCAGAAACAAACTTGGAAACTCGCATATACAAATGAAAGTGAGAGTTCAGGAAACAAACGAGAAACATCTGGCATACACGGCAGCCGAAAAATTAGAGTTACTAATGACTATAAATCCGACTTTAGGAAAACTGAAAAATGAATTTGATTTGAGAGTTGACTAAGAGGAAATTTTATATACTGATTTAACAAAGCGAACGTCGTTATGTTTTTAAAAAAAGATGCCGACGTTTTTTTAGAAAGCTGCCTATGTTTTTTCCGGAAACATAGGCAGCTTTTTTATGGGTAATGTTATATCCTGATGCGTTTTCAGAAACGTTCTGCATTATGATTGAACAATCGTTGTTCAGCCAGACGTTCGTATTTAGTTCCAGGACGTCCATAATTACAATAAGGATAAATGCTGATACCGCCTCGTGGAGTGAATATACCTGTCACTTCAATATATTTAGGATCCATCAACTTTATCAAATCCTTCATGATTTTGTTTACACAATCTTCATGAAAATCTCCATGATTGCGGAAGCTGAACAGATAAAGCTTCAGACTTTTGCTCTCAACCATTTTGATGTCTGGAATGTAATCAATATATATGGTAGCAAAATCAGGCTGACCTGTAATAGGACACAGACTTGTAAACTCAGGGCAGTTAAATCTTACCCAATAATCGTTTTCCGGATGTTTGTTTGTAAATGCTTCAAGCACCTCTGGTGCGTAATCCTGGCGATAAACAGTTGTTCCACCCAACAAGTGCAATTCGTTTTCCTCTTTTCGTGTATCCATATTTATTATAGAGTTTTATTTTTCTTTACCAAATACTGTTGCAAACCTTTGTTGCGAAGTGTACATGCCGGACAATGACCGCAACCGTCAGCAATAACACCGTTATAACAAGTAAGAGTTTTGTTTCGGACAAGGTCGAAAACACCAAGCTGGTCCGAAAGCTCCCACACTCCGCATTTGTCCAGATTCATCAAAGGTGTGTGAATAACAAACTGTTCGTCAATAGCAAGATTCAACGTAACATTCAGCGAACGGATAAACGTGTCCCTACAATCCGGATAACCGCTGAAATCAGCATCGGAAACTCCGGTAACAAGATTATAAATGCCATGAGCACGTGCAAGTATTGCCGCAAAAGTAAGAAACACCATATTACGTCCGGGAACAAACGTATTAGGATATGAATCCTGCGGTTTCTCTGCATCCATATCGATTGAGGAATTTGTAAGGGAACAATTGGTGTCCAACTGACTTATCAATGAGACATCCAATAAATGAAAAGGAACATTAGCATCTGTGGCTATCTGACGAGCCACTTCCACTTCCTGGGAATGTTTCTGTCCGTAAGTAAAACAAACGGCTTCAACATGTGAGAAATGCTTCTTCGCCCAAAACAGACAAGTAGTTGAATCCTGTCCTCCGGAGAAGCATACCATAGCTGCATTTTTATTCTTCATAAGTTCTTGTTTTTAATACGTGGTTTAGCAAGCACACGGAAAAGAATACTTTTCTTTTCAACGACAAAGGTAAAAATATTTAATGAAAAAATAAAGAAACCACCTTGTCTGCCAACGATATTGCACACAAAACAAAATTTTGTGCTGCACATTTTATATCTATTTGTGCAATTATTCAAAAAAGTTAATATCTTTGCACCCGTTTTTGCATCTTATGATGCATTTAGTATTCACTATAATTTAATTTTATGAAGAAGATTATCGCACTAGCATGTATTTCGGCACTGCCTTTCTCTTATGCATCAGCCGAAGGTTTTCAGGTAAATGCACAAAGTACAAAGCAGGCTGGTATGGGACATGTTGGAGCTGCCATGAAACTTGGCGCTGAAAGTATGCACTTCAACCCTGCAGGTTTGGTGTTTATGGATAAGAGCTTTGATTTGTCAGCAGGTGTTTCTGCTGTTTTCCCTAATGCATCATGCACAGTTGGAGACAAGAAATACAACTCAGACAACACACCTAGCACTCCTTTATATGTATATGCCGGATTTAAAATTTACGACAATCTTGCAGCAGGTGTTATGATAAACACTCCATATGGAAGTAGCATTAACTGGGGTAACGACTGGGCGGGAGCTCATTTGGTTCAGGACATCTCATTGAAGGCTTTCAATATCCAGCCAACTGTTTCATGGAAAATCATGGATAAACTTAGCATTGGTGCAGGTCTTATGATGGAATTCGGAAACATCACCCTAAACCGCGCATTGATTGGACCAGGAGCTATGACAAATATGGCAAACGGCATGCTTGGTTCAGTGCTTGAACAATATCCCCAAATCAAACCTATGGTTGACCCTATTATCGAAGAAATGAAAAGATACGACGAAACATCCGCAGCTTCTGTTTCTCTGAACGGAAAAGCAGGAATGAGATTCGGATTCAACGTCGGCGCCATGTATGATATCAATGAGAAATGGACAATCGGTTTGTCATACCGCTCAAAAGTTGTAGCAAAAGTTGAAGAAGGCGACATTGCATTGAAATATGCCAACAAAGAGCATTTGGAAGGATTGCTTGGCAATGTGAACAACCTTATTGCTATGGCTAAGCAAATGGGTATACAGAATTTGCCTGACGGAATTGCAGTTCCTCCATTGGAAAGCGGAACTTTCACTGCGGAGCTTCCTTTGCCTGACAACTGGAATGCAGCCGTTACATACCGTCCTAACGACAGATGGACAGTTTCAGGAGAAGTTCAGTTCGTAGGTTGGGGCGCATATAAGTCATTGGACGTTAAGTTCAATCCAGATGCAGAACTTGGCAAATATAACATCAGTGCACCTAAGGAATATAAGAACACTCGTATTTATCGCCTTGGAGCACAATTCGCTGCTACTGAAAGATTCGACATTCGTTTCGGTGCATACTACGATGAATCTCCGGTAAAAGACGATTATCTTAACCCTGAAACTCCAAGTATGGACAAACTTGGAATTACAGCAGGTTTGAGCTTCAGACCGGTTAAGCCTTTGTCTGTTGACTTTGCGTTCTCTTATGTTACCGGTTTCGGACGCGACGGTTCATACACTGACTTGGATTTGCTTCAGCAGCCAAGAACATTCAGCGGACATTATCAGGCATACGCACTTATGCCGGCAATTGGTGTTTCATACAGCTTCTAAGCAAAGGGTATAAAAAGCCATAATACAATTTCTCCCGAAAGAAAGTGTATAACACTTATCTTCCGGGAGAAATTCATTTTAAATCAAAACAAAGGATTATCCACTTTTTCATCAAGCAAAGCCAAATCAATAACCTGACGAATATCTTCAACGAAATGGAATTCCAGACCTTTCAAATATTCTGACTTTATTTCATCAATATCTTTCTTATTGTCCTTACATAGAATAATATCCTTTATTCCGGCACGTTTAGCAGCAAGGATTTTCTCCTTGATTCCACCAACTGGAAGAACCTTTCCGCGGAGAGTTATTTCTCCGGTCATTGCCAGACTGCTCTTTACCTTTCTTTGTGTAAATGCCGAAACCAAAGAAGTAACCATTGTCACACCGGCACTCGGACCATCTTTTGGAATAGCTCCTTCCGGAACATGAACATGAACATTCCAAGAAGTAAACATATCTTCATTTATTCCAAACAATGATGCATGTGCACGGATATATTCAAGAGCAATAACTGCTGATTCCTTCATCACATCACCAAGATTTCCAGTCAGCGTCAGCTTTCCTTCTTTTCCCTTGCTCAAACTTGATTCCACGAAAAGAATTTCGCCGCCAACTGCTGTCCAAGCCAATCCGGTAACAACTCCGGCATATTCATTGCCCTGATATTTATCTCTGCTATATTCTTCTGCGCCCAGATATTCCTTCACATCTTCCGGCTTAATCTGTACGATTCCGTTATAACCATAGGTTGCAACATCACGAGCCACCTTGCGGACAACTTTGGCAATCTTCTTGTCAAGTTCGCGAACACCACTTTCTCTCGTATATGATTCGATAATCTTGTCGAGAGTTTTCTTTGGGAATTTTACAGTTCTCTTCTCCAATCCGTGAGCTTCAATCTGTTTCGGAACAAGATGTCGTGCTGCAATTTCAACCTTTTCTTCCTGAATATATCCGCTCACTTCGATAAGTTCCATACGGTCAAGAAGTGGCTGTGAGATTGTGTTCAGGTTATTTGCCGTAGCAATAAACATCACCTTGCTCAAGTCATAGTCGATATCCAGATAGTTATCATGGAATGTTCCGTTCTGTTCAGGATCAAGAACTTCAAGCAATGCAGAAGACGGATCACCTTTGAAGTCGCTTGTTATCTTATCAATCTCATCAAGGACAAACACAGGATTGGAAGTTCCTGCTTTCTGTAGGTTACTGATAATACGACCACACATCGCACCAATATAAGTGCGGCGATGACCACGTATCTCAGCCTCATCATGAAGTCCGCCAAGTGATACACGAACATACTTTCTGCCCAAAGCATCAGCGATTGAACGGCCGAGCGAAGTCTTTCCAACTCCCGGAGGACCGTAAAGACATATAATCGGAGATTTCATATCACCTTTCAGCTTCAACACAGCCAAATGTTCGATTATACGCTCTTTGACTTTCTCCAGTCCGTAATGATCTCTATCCAGAACCTTTTGAGCATGAACAAGATTGAAATTATCCTTGCTATACTCGTTCCATGGAAGATTCACAATTGTCTGGACATATTGCATCTGAATTGAGAAATCCGGAGACTGAGGATGCAATCTCTCAAGTTTTCTTATTTCCTTGTCGAATGTTTGGGCAACAGATGATGGCCAATTCTTTTTCATACCTTTTTCTTTCAACTCGCGGATTTCCTGCTCATTGATATTTCCACCCAATTCTTCCTGAATTGTCTTGATCTGTTGCTGAAGGAAATATTCTTTCTGCTGTTTGTCGAGGTCTTCCTGAGTCTTCATCTGGATTGAAGCTTTAAGCTCAAGAAGCTGGTATTCTCTGTTAAGAATAGACAACAGACGGAAAGCACGTTCACGCAAGTCGTTTATCAGCAAAAGCTGCTGTTTTTCAGCTGCCGAAGTCAATATATTGGCACATGCAAAGTTTATTATATACAAAGCATTGCGATTGTTCTTGATAGAGAAAATCAACTCACGCTGAACCGGCTCAGGACTAGCACTGAGCAACTTTATTGTCATATCCTTAACTGATGAAGTCAAAGCCTCGAATTCACGGTCGCTTGCATCCGGACGAGTTTCCTCAAGCAACGAAATGGAGCCTTTAAGATAAGGATCAGTCTCAGTCAGTTCGTTTAAGATAAAGCGTTTCTTGCCTTGAAGTATAACTGTAGTGGTTCCGTCCGGCATTTCCAGAACACGGATGATATCTGCAACAGTTCCGGTTGCATACAAATCATCGAAACCAGGTTCTTCAGTTTCGACTTCCCGCTGGCAAACCACACCGATAAGAGCTTTATTCTCTATTGCCTCCTTAATCAGACGCATTGATTTCGGGCGACCAACTATCACGGGCATAGCAACACCAGGGAAAAGAACCATATTACGAAGTGGCAAAACAGGCAACACATCACCCACTTTGTCTATTCCTTCCGAAAAGTCTTCGTCTGCATCGCAATCTGTCAATATAGGCATTACAACACCGACAGTATCATCTACATCCAATGTACTCTGACTAAATAATTTTTTCCTTTTAATCTTCATATATTATTAAATGGCTAACACAGATATCCAGAAATGCTTCTGTGTATTTATGAGCTATCTATAAATTTATAATCAAATCCAATATTACAATATATACAATAAATGTGCCAAAGATACGAAGTTCTAAGCAAATATGTGTACATTTGCGCATTTCAATTATCAAAATATGCCTAATCCATACTTTCAATTCAAACAATTCACCGTGTGGCACGATAAATGTGCCATGAAAGTCGGCACCGATGCCGTGCTTTTAGGAACATGGAGCTCGTGCAACAACGCAAAACAAATTCTTGACGTTGGTAGTGGAAGCGGTGTAATAAGCTTGATACTGGCACAGCGTTCTGACGCTCAAATCCTTGCAATTGACATTGATTCCGGAGCCGTTCAGCAAACTATCGACAATGCAGCCAAAAGTCCATTTAAAAACCGTATCTCTGCAAAACAGTGCAAACTGCAGGATTATGCCGAAATGAATGAAAACATTTGCTCCTTTGATTTGATTGTTTCAAATCCCCCATATTTTATTTCTTCGCTGAAATGTCCGGACAAACAGCGCAACACTGCCAGACATACTGACACTCTGTCTGTATATGACTTACTTAATGGCAGCAGACGATTATTATCGGACAACGGACTGCTGTCCGTCATATTACCTTATGAGCAAAGAGAATTATTGATGGAAACAGCCGAGAAAACTTTCCTCCATCTGACAAGAGAGACAAAAGTTTTCCCGACTCCGGAATCTGCGCCTAAACGGATAATGGCAGAATTTTCCCTTAACAAGCCTGATGAAATAATTTCGGATAGTCTGACAATTGAAATAGAGCGCCATGTCTATACCGAGGAATACAAGAACCTCACGAAAGACTTTTATCTGAAGATGTAAGGCAAACGTCTGTCAAAGAAACGTGTAACCTCATCGAAAAGATAGCGCACTTCCTTACGGAAAGAGACTTCGGAAGGAGTAAAAACCTTCAATGCATGCGGAATAACAGATATGTCAATACGGCTGTCTGCCATAATTGGCTCTCCATCCAAATGCATAACGCCAGGTCTTTGACGGATAATTGACACCTGCTCTGCCTTGAACGTGCGTATTTTGCTGTTTCTGTCTATTTTGCGTGAGAACAATTGTATGGCTAGCGGAGCTATATCTATCGGAAGGAAAGGCGACAACACTGTTACATCCATTTTCCCGTCGTTAATGTTCGCATGTGGAGCAATATAAGCATTGTTTCCATATTGCGAAGCATTGGCGCAGGCAACCAGAAACGCTTTTTCCTTGATAGACTGATTGTCAATAAGTAATTCATATTGTTCCGGATGATAGCTCAAATATTCCTCAACCGTACTCTTTATATATGTCAACGAGCCTCTGCGCTTTTCATTGGCAAATTTCTGACTGACGGCAGCATCAAACCCGACACCGCAGGTACAGAAAAACACACGGTCGTTGGCTTTGCAGCAGTCGATTGTTGTGACATGGCGTTCGCGAATCACGTCCAACGCCCTTCTGACATCCATTGATATATTCAACTCACGTGCAAGTCCATTGCCTGAACCTTTTGGTATAATACCTAAAATCGCATCGGAATGCAACATAGCCCTTGCAATCTCATTAACTGTCCCATCTCCGCCAACAGCTATGATGCAGGAAACTCCAGACTCAACCGCACTACGGGTCAATACACTAGCATGACCGGCATATTCAGTAAAGGAAACGGAAACTTCGTCGCCTGTCTCTTCACATAACTGCTCAATCAATTTCGGTATTTTCCTCTTCGAACCAACACCCGATATGGGATTAATAATGGCATGAACTCTCATCTCTCTATTTCTAAATATTTTAGTAGCAAAAAGCTATAGCTGAAAAATATTTCTCCAATCTACGTTGCAAACATCCCGCAGCATAGCGCATAATAAAAGTGGAATTGATTTCCGCGACAAAATTAAATTGAAAAAAACAGTGGTGCAACTAGTTTTCGACACATACACATACTAAATATAAATATTTAAAGATTACGAGTAAATTTTTATAGCCTTTTAAGAAGAAATAAATATTACTCAACAACTAAAAAAAACAATTTTTCATCATAAAAATACTATAAAACGACAGTTCTGGCATAAAAATGAGAGCTTTTCTGAAAGATTTAAAGTTATTTTGAATCAGCATAATGCATTTTTTACTACTTTTGCGCCGTATTTGGACTCTGCACTTTCATGCAGAGATATATTACGGCAGTCAACGCACTCGTAATTAACAGTATAACAAATCATGGAAAAGAGAAAATAATAAACATATAGATATATATTGTTTAAATGTTTAATAATTTAGATAGATAAATCATTCTCTTTATAAATAAATATGAAACTTCTACAAGAGAAATTAGCAAAGTATGATGCGCCGCAGCGTGCAATGGCAGCGGGTATTTATCCTTACTTCCGTGAAATCCAGAGTGATCAGGATACTGAAGTAATTATCAATGGAAAGAAAGTTTTAATGTTTGGTTCAAACGCTTATCTAGGCCTGACCAATCATCCTAAAGTTAAAGAAGCAGCTATTGAAGCTATCAAGAAATATGGTACTGGTTGCGCCGGTTCACGTTTCTTGAACGGAACTTTGGACTTGCATGTTCAATTGGAAAAACGCTTGGCTGAATTCGTTGGTAAAGAAGAAGCTATTGTTTATTCAACTGGTTTCCAGGTAAACCTTGGTGTAGTTTCGTGCCTGACTGGTCGTGAAGACTATATCATTTGGGACGAATTGGACCACGCATCAATCATTGAAGGTCACCGTTTGTCTTTCTCAACTAAGTTGAAATACAAGCACAACGATATGGATTCGTTGGAAAAGCAGCTTCAGAAATGCGCTCCTGACAAAGTGAAGCTTATCGTTATCGACGGCGTGTTCAGTATGGAAGGCGACGTTGCAAATCTTCCGGAAATCGTTAAGCTGGCTAAGAAATACAATGCTAGCATCATGGTTGACGAAGCTCACGGTATCGGTGTTCTTGGTAAACAAGGTCGAGGAACTTGTAACCACTTCGGATTGACAGACGATGTTGATTTGATTATGGGAACATTCAGTAAATCATTCGCTTCAATCGGAGGTTTCATTGCTTCAGACAAAGAAACAATAAATTACTTGAGACATAATTCTCGTTCTTACATTTTCAGTGCAAGTAACACTCCGGCTGCAACAGCTGCTGCAAATGCTGCATTGGACATTATGCTTAACGAGCCTGAACGTATCGAAAACTTGTGGAAACTTACTCACTATGCACTTGACGGTTTCCGCAATATGGGTTGCGAAATCGGACATACTTCAACACCAATCATCCCATTGTTCATCCGTAACAATGATTTGACTTTCTTGGTTGTAAAAGAATTGTTCGAAGCTGGTATATTTGTTAATCCGGTTGTTTCTCCTGCTGTTGCGCCAGAAGATACTCTTATCCGATTCTCTTTGATGGCAACACACACTCAGCAGCAGTTGGATTATGCTCTTGAAACTATCCAGAAAGTATTCAAGAAGCATAACATCATCAAATAAGTCTATCCTATCTGATATTATATTTAACTTAAAAACCTATGTTTTACCGGATGCATTCGCATTCTTCTGTAAAACATAGGTTTTTTTATATCTCAAAAACTCTCCCCTATCCATAAAGCATATTTATAAATCCTGAACATAACTATTTAATCTTAAAACTAAGGCTTAGTTCTTAAAAACTAAGGATTAATTTATAAAAACTAAGACTTAATTTATAGAAACTGAGACTCAGTTTTAAGAATATTTGCTTACCTAAATATTCAAAAAAATAGATATTCGCATATTTAGAAATAATATTATGATATTAATAATCCTCATTAATGCCGAATCAATCAGTTTATTTCGCTAATTTTGCATTATATGTCAACAGGTCGTAACTGACGTAGTGAATGACATTATCAATAATACACAAACAAAAATTGTAATGGATTTTAAACTAAATAAAGGAAGTTGCTGCATGAAAGCTAAAGGCTGCAGCAAAATACAAAACAATAAATTAAACACATACGACTGGCTTTGTGGCGTTCCGGATGCCGAAGGAGCTACTGATTTTGTGGAAGTTCAGTTTAAGAACACTCGAAAAGGTTATTATTTGAACAACACAAAAATACCTTTGGAGAAAGGAGATATAGTTGCTGTTGAAGCTTCGCCAGGTCATGATATCGGAACGGTTACGCTTACCGGAAAACTTGTTCTTCTGCAAATGAAGAAGAACAACTACAGATATGACCTTGAGCCAAAGAAGGTTTACAGAAAAGCTCGTCCCGGAGATATGGAGAAATTCGAAGAGGCTAAGGCAAAGGAACATGACACTATGATTCGTTCCCGCCAGATTGCCGCAAAACTGGGACTGGACATGAAAATCGGTGATGTGGAATATCAGGGCGACGGTAATAAGGCTATCTTCTATTATATCGCAGATGAAAGGGTTGACTTCAGACAGCTGATTAAGGTGTTGGCTGAAACTTTCCGTGTGCGCATAGAAATGAAACAGATTGGAGCACGACAAGAAGCCGGAAGAATCGGAGGAATCGGTCCTTGCGGAAGAGAGTTGTGCTGCTCTAGCTGGATGACTAGCTTCGTTTCGGTTGCAACCGGTGCTGCAAGATATCAGGATATATCTATGAATCCTCAAAAACTTGCCGGACAGTGCGCAAAGCTGAAATGTTGTATAAATTATGAGGTTGACGCATATGTTGAAGCCCAAAAGCGTCTTCCGTCGAGAGAAATCGTTCTTGAAACAAAAGATAACAGCTATTATCATTTCAAGACTGATATTTTCAAACGTGAAATTACTTATTCAACAGACAAGACTATTGCTGCAAATCTTGTCACCATCAATGCCTCAAGGGCTTTTGATGTGATAAATATGAATAAGAAAGGCATTAAGCCTGTTTCGCTTGAGGCAGACAACAAGACTTCTGCTCCGAAAAGGGATGCGCAAGATATACTTGGCCAGGACAGCGTTACTCGTTTCGACAATAATCTGAAGAAAAAGAAGAAAAAGAAGAGCGCAAACAATGTTGCAGAAAGCAACAACAAGCAGCAACAGGCTCAGCAACCAAACACACAGCAGAACCAAAGCAAAGTGAATGAAGTTGCTGCAGAAAACAACAGTTCTGCAGAAAAGCCTAATGCTAATCAAGGCAACAAGGTAAACAATACAAACAACAAAAATAAGGCGAGAAACAACAACAATCAGAATAACAACAGAAACAACAATAATCGTCCTCGCCCCAAAGCAAAAGCCAACAATGACAACAAACAACAAAACAACAACAAAGCGCCCAAGCCTTCAAATAACTCGGAAGCTTAATGTTTTAGGTTTGTCTGCAATAATATCCTTATTCTTTTCCTGCAAACAGGATTTTACCTACGAGCAATACAGAATCATAGATAAAACAATGTGGGACAAGAATAAGGAATATTATTTCACTTTCAATATTGATGACCCGTCGAAAACCTATGATGTTTCCCTGCAAATACGAAATAACAACAAATATCCTTATCAGAATATCTGGTTATTTCTGCAAGAGGAAAAGCCTATAGGTGGAATTGAGCGAGATACAATTGAATGTATGCTCGCCGATGACTTCGGGAAATGGTATGGACATGGTATTTCATTATATGAAATGAGTTTCCCGATAAAAAGAGGATATAGATTTCCACACAAAGGCCAATATACTTTTGCCGTAAAGCAGGCAATGAGAGATTCCTGCATAATTGGAATACAGGAAATAGGACTGCAGGTTCAGGAATCATCTCTCCTTCCTTGAAGCATCAAGACGTATGAAAATGAAAAGGAGGATTGTGAATCCAAGCAATGAAGAACCTCCATAGCTGAAGAATGGTAGCGGGATTCCGATAACGGGCGTAAGTCCCGTTACCATTCCTATATTAATAATAAGATGAAACAGGAATATGGAAGCCACACAATAGCCATAAATCCGGCTGAAACTATTGTCCTGCCTTTCTGCCAATAAGATAAGCCTGATTATAAATATAGAAAAGACTATAAGCACAAGTGTTGCTCCGACAAAACCTTGTTCCTCGCCTACGGTACAGAATATAAAATCCGTTTCCTGTTCAGGAACGTATTTCAATTTGGTTTGTGTTCCATTCAAGAAACCTTTTCCAAGAAATCCGCCTGAACCAATCGCGATCTTCGACTGATTTACGTTGTATCCGGCTCCGCTTGGGTCATCTTCCAAACCTAACGATACTTTTATACGAATCTGCTGATGAGGTTCGAGAATATCGTTAAACACATAATCTACAGAAAAAAGGAAACCTAATGATATTATAGAGAACAATGCTATCATTACATAATTCCATACCCAATGATATATGGAAAGATATACGAGATAGATTATGGAAAGAATGATTAGAGCTATAGTTATATGGGCAAAATTTACCGGTATAAAAAATGATACTACATAGCTAATAAACAATGAAGAAGCAGACACATAGGAAACGATGCGCAATGCCAGCTTGTTCTTGCTTTCAACATATATCAATCCGATTGATATTGCCAATATCATCAGTGATACGATAAATTCTCCCAAAGGCGTCATTCCCAGCATAACTCCGGAATATTTCATACCGGTGACAAAGAACACTACAGCGCATATTCCCGCAAGCAGAAAATAGCCAGACATTCCCTCACGATAAAGCATAAGGAAGAAAGCAAAGTAAACCAAAGCAGAACCGGTTTCCTTTTGCAGCAGAATACATATCATTGGAAGAAATATCAGTCCAAGAACCTTTAAGAAATTCGTTGGCTGAGTAAGTTTAAAGCCATATTGGCTCATTACATGCGAGACCATCAATGCCGTCGAGAACTTGGCAAATTCAGCGGGCTGAAGTCTTATCGGACCAAGGACCAGCCATGAATGTGAACCTTTGACATCGGGCGCAATAAATATAGTCACGATAAGAAGAGCTATTGTCGCTACATATATTATATTGGCAAACATGTCAAACAAATCACTTTCGAGCATCAGGATGACGAAAATAACAAAAGAAGATATTCCAATCCATTGCAGCTGAGTCATTGGTCTTCCTGAAGGTTCGAATAATTTTGCCATATCAAATTCATAACTAGCACCACAGATGCTGAACCATCCGGCAACAACCATAAGCACATAAAGCAATATTATCACCCAGTCAACAGACTTCAATATATTATTTTTATAAATCATATACGGATAAAACAGTTTCGCTAATAAAAGTATGTACTATTCCGGCAAAATAACAGAATTAACAATATATTCCTCAATAGATTCACTTTCGGGCAATATATTTCCTCTTAGATATTTTTCTATCATCAGTCTGCCGATTGGAACTGCATAAGTTGCACCAAAACCGGCATTCTCAACAAACACGGCAATGGCAACTTTAGGTTCCTTATATGGAGCATATCCCATGAAAATGGAATGGTCTTTTCCATGAGGATTCTCTGCAGTTCCCGTTTTTCCGCAAACCTCGATGTCCGGCAAATTTGCTCCCCTACAAGTTGCCCCATAATCGGAACCGGCAACGGCGCCACGCATTCCTTGAGCTATATACGAATAATATTTGGTATCAACTCCAGTATATCGTTTTTCTGTATATATGCTATCTAATGATGAGCCTTGGATATCTTTTACTACATGAGGAGTAATAAAATATCCTTGATTTGCCACTGTTGCCGCAAGATTACATATCTGCAAAGGAGTGGCAAGGATTTCTCCCTGTCCGATAGCAATTGAAATGATTGTACTTGAATTCCAACGGCCTCGATATATTTTGTCATACACTTTGCTATTAGGAATATAACCTCGTTTCTCACCAGGCAAATCTATTCCTAATTTATAACCATATCCCATGGAAACCATATAATCTTTCCATACATCAAATGCTTCCTGGACAGACTTGTAGTATTTTCTGTCATCAAGCATATAATGCAATCCCCAAGGGAAAAAAGAGTTACATGATGTAGATATAGCGCCAGTCAAGTTAATAGGAGAAGGATGTCCATGGCAAGCTGGTTTTCCACCTCTAAATGTATATCCGTGCGCGCATGTAAAACGTGTTTCGGGGGTAATAACTCCTTCCTGAAGGAAGATAAGTCCCTGTGTTGGCTTGAATGTTGAGCCCGGAGGATATTGTGCCATCAACGGTCGGTTGAACAAAGGCTTCAAAGGATCTTTCTCAAGTTCGCTGTGATGTTTGCCTCGTAATCTTCCCACAAGCAAATTAGGGTCGAATGTTGGTGATGAAACCATACACAAGACTTCACCAGTTGACGGCTCAATCATAACAATTCCGCCCAATTTGTTTTGCATGAGTTTCTCTCCATAAGCCTGCAAATCCATATCAATTGACAGAGTAAGATTCTTGCCGGAAATTGGCGGCAAATCATGTTTTCCTTCTTCATATTTACCTTTAATACGGCCATGAGCATCACGAAGAAGAATTTCCATACCCTTGACTCCTCGTAATTCCTTTTCATAAGATTTCTCTATTCCGGAACGTCCGGAATAATCTCCACGGACATAATAGTCATCAGCTTTCAAATCGCTTACACTTACTTCACCCAAATCGCCAAGCAACAATGCGCCATTTGGATAATTGTATTCGCGGATAGTTCTGTTTTGTATATAAAAACCGGGGAATTTATATAGTTTTTCCTGCAACACTCCACATTCCTGAGCTGAAAGTTGAGATATAAATACTTGAGGAACGTAGGATGAATATCCGGGATTAAGCCTTTTGTTTTTCAAATCCTTTATTCTGTTAAGGAACTGGTCTTTGGTTATACCAACGATATTGCAGAAGTCCAAAGTATCAAACTCCTGAACTTCGCGCATTATTATCATAACATCATACGTAGGCTGATTATAAACAAGAAGTTTGCCGTTACGGTCGTAAATAATTCCTCTGGCAGGATAAATTGTCCGTTTCAGAAAAGCATTACTATCAGCCCATGCCTTATAATCATTATTTAATATTTGAAGTGAAAATAAACGGATTATAAAGATCAATAATACAAGAAGTACTGATACTATCAGAACATACTTCCTGTTCTCCAATTCATATTTATTATTTGCCTCCAATTTCCCGAACAACGATATTGAACGATTCTACTATAAAAACAAGAAGAGAAGTCAAAACAACACTTGCTGATATTCTCAAAACCATAAACAATGGATCATAAAAGCTCAATGATTCAACCAAGAACAAAGTTATATGATGTAATAATACAAAAAACAAAACATATCTGAAAAATGAAGAATAACCGAAAGTGTTGAAAGAAGGATAACTTCCTTCAAGCTGATCCTTACCTACCAGGAAATTTATCAACGGAGCCCTGCATAATGCCGCAAATGTACAGGCAGAAGCGTGCATTCCGGCAGTATTGGAAAACATATCCATAGTTAGTCCTATAAAAAAGGCTAACAACAATATAAGACTTCTGGACATACCTACCGGCATTTTCAATATTATATACAAATATAGAAACGGCGTAGCTATACGAAGAAAGTGGATATTATTCAACACAGCAATCTGTATGAACAAAAACACTATAAAATAAATCAGACTTCTTATGATATTATTAATCATTTCTATTCACCTCCTTCTCCAAAGTTTTCTGTTCAGACTGATTAAAGTTTCTGATAACCCTAACATTATGTAATGATGAAAAATCAGTAGCTAATCTTATATCCAATGCGTAAAAGTTATCATCATGCTGTTTCTTAAAATCATATATTGTCCCAACAATTATTCCAGCCGGAAAAATGGCAGAATAACCACTAGTCACAATTGTATCTCCCTTTTCAAACTCAACATGACGGGGCATTTCTTCCAATGTTGCGGATGTCGCATCCCTGCCATTCCAACTTAATGTTCCGAAATAATTACTTCCCAAAACTTTACAGCTAAGACGTGACTTGGGATTAAGTAAAGGTATCACAACTGAATATTTATCGGAAGCAGAAACAACTATACCGACAACTCCATTATCTGAAACAACACCCATATCAGGCATAACCCCATCGGATTTTCCTTTATTCAGTGTTACGTAATTGGAAAGGTGCGACACACTGTTACTAACAACTTCAGCCACTACAAAATCATATTTGAAATCCGGAATTAAGGAATCCTTAGCATATCCCTTGAATAAAACCGTATCAGCCATCATAACCTCTATCTGATCCTGCAAACGTAGTATTTCCATTTCCAGATAACCGTTTTTCTCCAAAAGAGCCTTATTCTCTTCCTTCAAATTAAGGTATGAAACAAACGAATATGACAAAGAAGACAGATAACCAGTAATGTAATTAGCAGAACTCAACATCACATTTCTCTGATAATTATTATTGCGATAAACAAATACCAAAGAAATTATTTCCAGCAATACAAAGAGAAACCAGTGCCTTTTATTCAACAAGAAGTCTAAGAGCTTGCGCATATTTCAGAAATAATATAAATCTGGGAGTATAATCTATCATACATATATGCAAACACGAATGACGCAGAGCACATCGGACATAAAAATTCCGTGCAATCTACGTCATACGCTTTGCTTTAATTATGTATTAAAAACAACAGCAGTCCTTACCTTGCTCTTAACGGATAAGGAAATTAAATTTATCAATATTCTTAAGAGCAACACCTGTACCTCGGGCAACTGCATGCAGTGGGTCTTCTGATACATGAAATACAATATTCATCTTATCAGACAATCTTTTATCCAAGCCTCTCATTAATGCTCCACCACCTGTCAGATAGATACCGTTGCGCACAATATCAGCATATAATTCCGGAGGAGTCTGCTCCAAAGCACTTAGAATTGCAGCTTCCATTTTGGAAATAGTACGGTCAAGACAATGTGCAATTTCCTGATATGAAACAGGAACTTCCATAGGCAAAGCTGTCATCTGGTTTGGACCATGCACAACATAGTCTGCTGGAGGATTATCTAATGTTGTCAGAGCAGAACCTACATTTATTTTAATTTGCTCAGCAGTTCTCTCTCCAACTTTTACATTATGCTGACGACGCATATAATCCATAATATCAGCTGTCAGGTCATCACCTGCAATACGTATAGATTTATTAGATACAATGCCGCCCAATGAAATAACAGCAATTTCTGTTGTACCGCCACCTATATCAACAATCATGTTTCCTTCAGGAGCCTGTACATCTATACCTATACCTAAAGCAGCTGCCATAGGTTCAAATATCATATACACATCACGTCCACCTGCATGTTCGGCAGAATCACGCACGGCACGAATCTCTACTTCTGTACTACCAGAAGGTATTCCAATAACCATACGCAAAGAAGGCGTAAACCAACGGCTCTTAGAGCTAGCCATTTTAATCAAGCCACGCATCATCTGCTCTGCGGCATAGAAGTCTGCTATAACTCCTTCACGCAACGGGCGCACAGTACGGATATTTTCATGAGCCTTTCCATGCATTTCACGAGCCTTCTGACCTACTGCCAGAACTTTGTCGGTTCGTCTATCCAAAGCGACCATGGAAGGTTCGTCAACTACCATTTTACCATTGCATATTACAATGGTATTGGCAGTTCCCAAATCCATAGCCACTTCTTGTGTAAAAGAAAATAATCCCATTTTAAAACGTTAGATTTTAATGTTTAAAGTGACGAACACCTGTCTTCACCATTGCAATATTATGCTCATTGCAATAAGCAACAGACAAATCATCTTTGATTGAGCCACCAGGCTGAATAACTGCAGTAATTCCAGCCTTGTCAGCAATTTCAACACAATCAGGGAATGGGAAGAATGCATCTGAAGCCATTACAGCACCATTCAAATCGAAATTAAATGACTTAGCCTTTTCTATAGCCTGTTTCAAAGAATCAACACGAGAAGTTTGTCCAATACCGCTTGCGCAAAGCTGCTTGTTTTTAACCAATGTTATTGCATTTGACTTGCTGTTCTTAACAATCTTATTAGCAAACAACAAATCTTCAATTTCTGAAGCTGTTGGTTGTTTTTCAGTCATTGGAACCAAATCAGATTCTTTCTGAATACTCAAGTCTTTTTCCTGAAGCAACACACCATTCAAAAGAGAACGGAACTGCATTGGACAAGTCTTACATTCCTTACGGATTAAAATTATTCTGTTCTTTTTCTGCTGCAATACTTCCAAAGCTTCTGCATCATAAGCAGGAGCAATTACAACTTCAAAGAAAATCTTGTTTATTTCTTCTGCAGTTTCTTTATCAATTGTTGTATTTGTAATCAAAATTCCACCAAAAGCAGAAAGAGGATCACAAGCCAAAGCATCTTTCCAAGCTTCCAACACAGTTGGACGAGATGCGATTCCACAAGCATTATTATGTTTCAAAACTGCAAATGTCAATTCGTCAAATTCATCAATCAAATTAACAGCAGCATCTATATCAAGCAAATTGTTGTATGAAATTTCTTTACCATGCAACTGTTCAAACATATTGTTGAATTTGCCATAGAACTTAGCAGACTGATGAGGATTTTCACCATAGCGCAAGTGCATAGGAGTATCAACTGTTGCACGGAAATATGAACCTTCACGTGAATCAAAATAGTTGAATATTGCAGAATCATAACCTGAGGATACAGCAAACGCTTCTTTTGCGAACCATTTACGATCTTCCAAAGTTGTCTCTGCACCTTTTTCATTCAACAGATTCAACAAAGGCTGGTATTGATTCTTTGATGCTACAATAACAACATCCTTGAAGTTTTTTGCAGCACCACGGATAAGGGAAATACCACCTATATCAATCTTTTCAATAATTGCCTGCTCTTCCGCTCCTGAAGCAACAGTTTCTTCGAACGGATACAAATCAACGATTACCAAGTCAATTTCAGGAATCTCATATTGAGCCAACTGCTGACGGTCTCCTTCGTTTTCACGACGGGCAAGAATACCTCCAAATACTTTTGGATGCAAAGTCTTTACTCGTCCTCCCAAAATAGAAGGATAACCTGTCAAATCTTCCACCGCATCACAAGGAATACCCAAAGATTCGATAAAAGTCTGGGTTCCGCCTGTTGAAACAAAAGTAACACCCTCATTATGAAGTTTTCTCAATATCTCATCTAAACCATCTTTATGGTACACTGAAACCAATGCACGCTTAATTCGTTTCGTCGCAGTCATTTTATCCGTATTTTATTAGTTTTTAAAGTGCAAAATTAATGATTATTTCTATTAAACCTCTTAATATTTACCGTAAAAGCACTTTTTAACAACAATAATATTTTATTCAGCCTTTACTTTATTTTTCCAGACAGTTGTCAAATTGCTTATCGAAGCATGACGTTCATCCAAATCATCAATCATAGCTCTAGCTTCTTTTGCTGTAAGCAAACCTTCATTCTGAAAATTTTCTATCTGGCGATGCTCATTTGCAAGTAACATACGGATTGATTTTCTTGTCACTCCACATCTGAATGAAACAGGGTAATTAGTTGACAAATAATCCATAATCTCAGTAATCTTAAGAAGATTAGAATTAATTTCATCTTTTAAGACAGCCAGCTGCTCTTTTTCTTGAGCCATCAGTACGTCCGAGTTCTCAAATTCCTTTACAAGCTCTATGGATTTTTTCTGGACGATTGCAAAACCTCGAGCCAAATCATAGCCCGTAACTACACGGTCATGAAAATATACATCAAGCCATTTTCTGGCAATTGGCAATTTCTTGATTAAACGAACATAAAAACTATTGTCATAGTATTCAAAAATCCGTTTCCTGTATGAAAGAGGCAATCTTCCACTGTGATCATACAACTCGTCTATCGAAGCCGTGAGACAACGCAAAGTCACAAACGAAACTATACCTTCATCATACATATTCCAACATAAAGCTCTTTCTTTATTCAGAACTCGCAAACGTATATCAGCCAACATATCTTCCGGCTTGAAGCTCACATCCGGTGCTTTGGCTTTCCTTGGCATAAAACTTTCAACTAGTTTCCAGTCTGAAATCTCCAACGCCTCACGCTTCTTCAATGATTCCAAATACTTTTCGCTGTTATCAGCCAAACTCTGTCTGATTGTATAGTCCAACAACATTTTTGCCGAAGGAATTCTAGTCAAACCAAGTTTAAGCAAAAGCCATCGCATTGTCGTTGCGTTAATTGTAAGAGTAAGAGTCACGATACCAGCTGTAAAGAACAATATCTGGCGACGTATTTCTTCCGGAATGGCTGGTGTATATGAAACCATAAGAGCCAATGTCATGCACAATGCCCCGCGAAGACCGCCCCAAACCAAAATAACAGATTCACGCATAGTCAAGCCATAACCGCATTTCTTCATTATAGGATAAAGCAGAAGAACCATAGCTGCACGAGCCAAATTTACACCTACATAAACGGCTATCAGCAACAGCACATTTGTCCATGTGACATCTACCTTCAATGCAATAACCACACCTACTATAATAAATATTAAGGTATTAGCCATATAAGCAGCCAGTTCCCAGAAGGATTGCATAAATCTGTGAACCTCCGGCTTAAGCTGTGGTCGGCCAACATATGATATAGTGAGACCAAAAGCAACCAAAGCAATTACCCCGGAAACATTCAAGAAACTCTGTGCCAGTATAAAAGTAATATAAGCTCCAACTATTATGGCACTATTCTGAACAGATTCGTCTCCTCCAACCTGACCAAGAGACCAAATCGTAAATCTTGCCAAGGCCCAGCCTAGAACTGCTCCGCCAACAACAACTATCAAAATACGTACAAGCGGTGAAGATGTGTCACCTCCCATTGCTGTGTATGCGCTGAAAAACAACATAAACAGAACAATACCTGTTCCATCATTAAGCATTGACTCTGCATCTACCAATGTGGAGAATCGTTTACTGGTTCCCAATTCCTTCAATAAAGCAACCACTGCCACAGGGTCGGTTGCACCAATCAGAGCACCAAACATCAGAGCATAATTCCAATTCCATTCTTTACACTCGGGAACAAACATAGCCAAACCCATAACAAAAGCAGCCATGATAAACATAGATATAGCTATTCCCGGACCGGCAAGCAAAGTTGAATTAAACAACGACTTCTTGAAAACATGCAAATCCAATTCATATGCTCCATCAAAAATCAAAACAGGAAGGAATATATAAAGAATCATGTCCGGATCTAAATTCCCAGCAAAATCAATAGCTGACTTAAACATTTCATAGTCTGACAAAATACCAAATCGATCCAGCAAACCCAAGAAAATACCTACACAAAACAAAACAACGGTATAAGGTAAACTTGATTTCTTTAACAATGATTTCAGTACTGCACCTGCAACCAAACCTAAAACAACAAAAAATAAAGGCGCCAATAAATAATCTGTTTCCATACGCTAAGTAAATAATACTATATTCTCGTTTAATACTTTGTTCCTACAATATTAGCCGATAGGCTTCACCGACCTTTGTTTTATATACGTAAAAGCAGCACCTATTGCTGTTCTATATTCAGCATATTCAGGTATATGGAAATTTACACCATACATATCACCCATAGATTGAAAAACCGGTTTGCATTGAGGCAATTGGGTAAGGTTTCCAATAAGGACAAAATCTTTAATGCTTGTATTCAAAGCTGCCAATATAGCCGCCTGACCTATTGATTGCATAACCATATGGAACAATCCACAAGCCACGTCTTCCGGCTGGGCATTATTATCAACTTTTCCAAACAAAGAAGCCGTAGCATCCAATGGCAGTCCCGGCAAAGATGTTTTACATATATCCTGTATCTGAAGGTCTATATTGTTAATGTTTCCTTTCATTGCCAGTTCTGAAACCCATAGTATATCATGCGATTGAAGAAGAAGAGTTGACAGACCGATCAATGTTCCTCCGCCAATTCCTATTCCTCCTATATGCTGGATATCATCACCTTCAACCTGAACGAATGAAGTTCCTGTACCCATACTCACAACTATCAGCTTTTCCAAATCAGTCACATACTGGGCACCTAATCCGTTTGCTATAAATTCATCGGTACAAGCTGTAGGCAAACCATACAAAGGCTGTTTTATATAAGAACTGCCAACTCCTGTCAATACAACCTGTTCTATTTCAGACAAGGATATGGAATTATCATAAATATACTTACCAAAAGCTCCAAACAACGATGTTACCGGGTCGTTAGCCTTGACAAACATCGGATACTTAACTTTATTTCCTTCTATTCCCACTATTTTGGTAGTACTACCTCCTACATCAATACCTATTATCATAACTCTATCGTTATTTGTTGAATATCGCAAAAATAGTAATTACATAATAAAAAAAAAACACTACCATGTTCCGCGGGAAACACTGCGACGTTTTTTTACAATAAGTACCAAAGAAAAACAGCAAAAACAAACGTAGTTCCTAGCGTTTTTCTGCTGAAACCTTTTCTGTTTCCACATAACCTTCCCTACACTTATTGTATATTCTGCAAATGTTACGGATACAAGGAAGTGTTGGCAGAAGTTTTTCAGCCAAGCGTATTTGAGTGGTGTTAAAATAAAAAAAGCCTAGGGCTCATGCCCCAGGCTAAATGTGTATCGCCCCTTTATGGCTAAATATTTATTGTATAAACTTTTCTTTGTCAACTTGTCTCTGAGACCTCGTCAACTGAATCGAATCACGCTCCCAACACTTTGCGGAAACGGGCGATGAATTCTGCTGCTTCGTCCATTGTCAGACACAAAGGTGGCAACAAACGGATTGTGTGCATTCCGGCTACTCCGGTAAACACTTTTTCTTCGAACAGAAGTTTTGAACGGATTTCCTTGATCGACTCTTCAAACTCGATACCAATCATAAGACCACGGCCTCTGAGTTCCTTGATTCCCGGAAGTTTGTGTAATTCGTCCATCAGATATTTTCCGACCTTTTCTGCATTAGCCACAAGGTTTTCTTCTTTCATTATATCAAGGACTGCAATTGCGGCAGCACAAGCAAGATGATTTCCGCCGAATGTAGTTCCCAACATTCCATATGAAGGTTTGAAATCCGGACTGATCAATACTGCGCCCATTGGGAATCCGTTTGCGATACCTTTTGCAACAGTAATGATATCAGGTCTGATTCCGGCATACTGATGAGCAAAGAATTTACCGCTTCTTCCGTAACCGGACTGGATTTCGTCAACGATAAGGCAAGCTCCATATTGTGTTGTAAGTTCACGAAGCTGTTTCATGAAATTGTCTGCAGGAAGCTGAATTCCGCCAACACCCTGAATGCCTTCAATGATAACTGATGAAACATCACCTTTCTTCAATTCTTCCTCAACTGCCTGAGCGTCGTTAAGTTCGAGATATGTAACAGCAAGGTCTTCATTGACAGGAGCAATAATCTTAGGATTGTCTGTTACACGCACTGCTGCAGAAGTACGTCCGTGGAATGAGTGCTTGAAAGCCAGAACACGTTTCTTCCCGTTGTGGAAAGAAGCAAGTTTCAAGGCATTTTCATTAGCTTCTGCTCCTGAATTTATAAGGAACAAAGAATAATCGTCATAGCCGGAAGCTGCGCCAAGTTTGTCGGCTAGTTTCTGCTGAAGTGAGTTGATTACTGAGTTTGAATAGAAACCCAAATTATTCACCTGTTCTGTTATAGCCTTGACATAGACAGGGTGACTGTGACCGACAGATATAACAGCATGACCACCGTAAAGGTCCAAATATTCTGTGCCTTCACTGTCCCAGACATGGCAGCCACGACCTTTAACGATTTCTATATTAAACAAAGGATATACATCAAATAGTTTCATTTCTCAAAGATGTTTTTTTAGTTAACAAGGCTTCAGAGACAAGTTGACAAGGCGAAACAAATCCCGTTTACTTGTCAACTTGTTCCCTTGTCAACTCGTTTCCTGCAAGTTGAGCTTGCGAAACTTGAATAAATAATCTTTTATCAGAACGCAGAAGGCTTAAGATGCAAGCCAACTGTTTCTTCAAGGCCGAACAGAAGGTTCATATTGTGAACAGCCTGTCCGCTGGCTCCTTTCAGCAAGTTGTCAATCATAGATATGATCAGCAGCTTGTTGTCGATTTTCTGAAGGTGGAGCAAACATTTGTTTGTATTCACAACCTGTTTCAAATCCGGATTCTTGTCTGTAATGAAAGTGAATGAATGGTCTGCATAATATTCTTCATATATGCGTTTGATTTCATCAATCTCAATTTTACAGTCAATATATGTAGTCGCAAAAATTCCACGTGAGAAATTACCACGAACCGGAATGAAATTGATTCGGCTGCTGAAGCTGTTCTGCAGCTGAGTCAGGCTCTGTGTAATCTCAGCCAAATGCTGGTGAGTGAACGGCTTGTATATTGATATATTGTCGTTTCTCCAGCTGAAGTGAGATGTTGCCGAAGGCTTCACACCCGCACCAGTTGAACCAGTGATAGCATTCACATGAAGCTCTGAATTAAGCATCAGATGTTTTGCAAGAGGCAGAACCGCAAGCTGGATACATGTAGCAAAACAACCCGGATTTGCAATATGCTGAGCATTGCAGATGCGACGACGGTTCAATTCAGGAAGACCATACACGAAGTCGTGTTCCGGGCTCTCGATGCGATAGTCCATACTCAAGTCCACAATCTTTACAGATTCAGGAACTGTATGGCTTTCCATAAACTTGCGAGTATCACCATGGGCTGTACAGAAGAACAGACAGTCGATTTCATTCAAAGGCAATTCGCTTGTGAAAACCAAATCTGTTTCGCCATACAATCCGCCATGAACATCTGTTATCTTGTTTCCGGCATTACTTGTACTGTTAATGAAAACAATCTCAACATCCGGATGATTAATAAGCAGACGAATCAACTCACCGGCTGTATAGCCGGCACCACCAACAATACCTACTTTAATCATAATGTTTCCTCGTCTTTATGATTAGCATAATAAGCACGCAAAGGAGTTGAAAGAACTTTGATGAAGCCTTTTGCGTCATCGGCAGTCCAGCCTTTCTGAGTTTCGCCATATTCACCGAACTTGTTCTTAACCAAGTCGTCTTTTGAGTCAACACCGACTGTTGAGAATGAGTGAGGACGAAGTTCAAGGATAACTGTACCGTTTACGTTACGCTGAGATTCTGTAAGCATTGCTTCGATATCACGCATAACCGGTTCGAGATACTGGCTTTCGTGAAGAAACATTCCGTACCAGTTTGCAACCTGGTCTTTCCAGTACTGCTGCCATTTACTCAATGTATATTTTTCAAGGAAGCGGTGAGCACCGATAATCAACATTGGAGCAGCAGCTTCAAAGCCTACACGACCTTTGATACCAATGATAGTATCGCCAACGTGCATATCACGGCCAATGCCATAAGCAGCGCCAATTTCTTCTACTTTCTGGATTGCAGCAATCTTATCTTCGAATACTTCTCCGTTGACTGCATGCAATTCACCTTTTACGAATTCAAGCTTAAGCTGTTCGCTTCCTTCTTTGGTAATCTGTTTCAAATATGCTGATTCAGGCAAACCCTGAGTTGAATCCAAGATTTCGCCACCGCAGATTGATGTTCCCCAGATACCAACATTATAAGAATATTTCAATTTTGTGAAGTCTGCAGCGAATCCGTGTTCATTCAAGTAATTGATTTCATATTCGCGAGTAAGAGTCATATCGCGAGTAAGAGTGATGATTTCAACACCTGGAGCCATAACAAGGAATGTCATGTCAAAACGAACCTGGTCGTTGCCTGCACCTGTTGAACCATGAGCAATAGCATCAGCACCGATTTCATTTGCATAGCGTGCGATTGCCAATGCCTGGAATATACGTTCAGAACTTACAGAAATAGGATATGTTCCGTTACGAAGAACATTTCCGTAAACCATATATTTCAAGCTTTTTTCATAATATTCTTTTGTAACATCCAAAGTTACATATTTAACGGCGCCAAGCTTGTAAGCATTTTCTTCATTCTGCTTAAGCTGTTCTTCACTGAAACCACCAGTGTTGGCACATGCGGCATAAACTTCATAACCTTTTTCTTTTGCCAAATACATAACTGTGAACGAAGTGTCCAAACCTCCGCTAAATGCGACTACAACTTTTTTCTTTTTTTCTTCCATGGTTCTTATAGTTTCTTGTTTTTATTTATTCATATATTGTTCTTTTGCAGAGTTTGCCATTTCAACTCTGATTTGCTCTGTACGGCGACGAAGAGTTTCAAATAATTCCTCGTGCATCAGGCAACGTGGGTCTGCCGGGTCGAATAGCATTGCCGTGCAAATGCAATAACGGCGTCCGGTTCTTTCCAAAACGTCATGGTTGATACAACCCTGGCAACCTTTCCAGAAAGCCTCATCATCTGTAAGGTCACCGAAAGTCACAGGCATATAACCAAGTTCGGTATTCATCTTCATAACGGCACTGCCCGAAGTAAGACTAAACAACTTAGCCTTAGGCCAACGAAGACGTGCCAACTGGAATGCTGCATGCTTAATACGCTTAGCCAATCCCAAATGACGGAACTTGTCTGGAACAATCAAACCACTTGTTGCTACATATTGCTTGTTGCCCCATGATTCGATGTATGTAAAACCGGCAAATTCTTCACCTTTAAGAGCAATGATAACTTTTCCTTCCTTCATCTTTTGTGTGACATACTCATGGGTACGCTTTGCAATTCCTGTTCCACGAACCTTTGCAGCAGCTTCAATAGTTTCCAAAATAGTATCTACATACTTTTCATGGCTTTCATCTGCCACCATTACATCTATATCAACAGTTTGTTGTTCCATTTCTTTATAATATCTTTTTTACCTTTCTTTAAACAATCAAAATTAAGATTTATACCACATGGATAAATATCAATGAATAAATCTGGACAAAGCTTTTACCACACTGTCACGGCTGTAACCTTCGCGGGGAATTATCAATATTGTGTCATCTCCGGCTATCGTTCCCAGTATTTCTTTAGGAGATTGAGAATCTATGTCCGAAGCTATTCCCATCGCATATCCGGGCTTGGTCTTTATAACAGCCAGATGTCCTGAGAATTCAATTGAAGGCAAAGAATCACCGTGAACGGTCTTTGGTGTATTATCAACTGTAGAAACCACAGCATGAGGTCTTATATAGGCATAATTACCATTTGTTCCATGAGCTTTCACGATTTTCAGAGAACGGATGTCACGTGAAAGGGTTGCCTGAGTAATGCTGAAACCTTCTTTAGTCAACCTGTTCAACAGTTCTTCCTGATTGCTTATTTCTTCTTCATGAATTATCCGGCAAATTGCCTCGTGTCTCTCCTGCTTTGTCTTCATAGTGCATATTTATTCAAATCGACTGCAAATATAAAGTATAAATACGAATAAATATACAAATACATGAATTTTTTTTCGTATTTGGATATAAATATATTAAATATTGTCAAGATTCACAAGCTCAACTTTCAGGAGTTATATGAATTGTATATAGTATTGCTTAGGAAAAGCATTGCCGGAAGATAAAAACCGATAGATTTCGGACACAAACAGTATTGAAATTTAGCCCCCTTTTAACTCCAGTAACTTCTTTAATTCCGTGCAAAACAGCAAATGTTAAAATACGTTCACGATTCACATGATTTCTTTGATAATCACCATTATAACAAAATTGTGAAACATGGGAGAAAAAAGTTCGGGTTCTTCGTCAATTTAGGTGAAACTTTTTCTGATTGAGAGTGTGTAAAATTCTACACCACAATATTTAATGGTTATTTGATTCCTTGTAATATCTTTCATAGAAACAACACTACAAAAAATCTAGTGAATCTCTTTTTG
>JAXDRC010000024.1:0-17439 GCA_034091205.1 Parabacteroides sp.
TCTAATATTCACAATACATGTACATCAATACAAACCGACCGTTTGGACATATCAGATGTCGAATTCAATCGTAAACATCAATGTCCATAATCATTCCAATAATACGGTCATAAGCCACGCTTCACTTGACAAGTCCCTTCCGAGAAGTTAACTCGGAGGGCGAATACCTCCACGTTCAAGCCTCCGGTTTTCGGGACACAAAATTCCCTGCGGTAATTTTCCGCCCGAAAAAACGCTCCGGTATTGCCGTCCGAGTTGGGGAAAGTACCGGGACTTAGCAAGCGAAGCGACCTACGACGCATAAGTACAGGTCAAAAAAAGAAAAATCGGAAGGGGTATCCCCTTTTTATCCCGTTTCCGCCTTTTCTCGGCTCCGCTTTTTCCTGCCTGCGGTGTAATGTGATGACATAGGATGTAATGTATACCGCAATGTGTTGCAAATTAATTATTTATCAAAATTTCTCATATATATTTGCAGTGACATCAACAGTTTTCAACAATAAAAATACAAGTCTTATGGCAAAGAAAAACGCAAGGGAAGAACATATTAAGGGATATAGAATAATGCTACGTATCTTACTGAAATCCCAATAGTTTACATTATTTTTCCTGAATCCATCCATAATCGGGCGAGTTTCGCTATCTTTGCAAGATATTTATAAAACAACTTGTTGAGTTTGTTTGTTATAAAATAGAACATAGAGGGTGTAACAAAACTGAAAAATCAAATTCATGGATGCAAAGTTGCAGAGGTTATATATTTGTGTATATATAATAAATAAATCTCCGTGTTCTCTGTGTCTCTGTGTTTAAAATAGTGTTATAACACCTTCATACAAATAATAAAGAGTGATGAAAAGAATATTGATTCCATTGTGTCTGGTTTTGGGCAGTACTGTGGCAATGGGCCAGAGGTCATATCAGTTCCAGACAAACGACCGTCTTTTCCAGGAAGGGAAGGAGTTTTTTGTCCAGCAGAACTATTCGGGCTGCATCGACAAACTGGAAGCATATAAGAAACATGCAACGGACGCCGATCTTATCCAGGAGGCAGACTATATGCTGGTTTGCTCGGCTTTTGAGCAGGGAAGACCGAACGCAGGCGAATTGCTGAAGAACTATCTGGATGTATATCCCGATACCCGTCATGCTGATGATATTTGTTTCCGAATCGGTTCAGTTCATTTTGGTAATGGTGAATATGAAAAGGCAATATACTGGCTTCAGGAGGCAAATATAGATATGCTTTCTCCGGAAGAACAGGAGGCTAGCAGTTATCGCCTGGCTTATTCGCTATTGCAGAAAGGAGATTTGGAAAAATCAAGAGCTTACTTTGAACGGATTAAAGAGATTGGAAGTACATATCAGGAAGCATCAGCTTATTATGTTGCTTATATTGATTATGCGGACGGAAAATATAACAAGGCTTTGGTTGAGTTCGAAGAATTGAGCAACTTGTCCGCATACCAGGAACAATCTGCTTACTACATCACTCAGATATATTTTATACAGAACAAATACAGACAGGCTGCTGAATCCGGGGAGGATTTGCTGAAGTCATATCCGGACAGCGAGAACAACACTGAAATATATCGTGTTGTCGGAAACTCTCATTATCATTTAGGAAATGAGGCAAAAGCTACAAAAGCTTTGGCTAAGTATGTTTCAAAGGCTGAAAGTCCGTTGAGAAGTGATTTGTATTTACTTGGTGTATGTTATTACAACCAGGGTAAGTTCATCGAAGCGGTGAGATGCTTCGGAAAGACTGTAAGCGAGAATGACGAGCTTACTCAGAATGCTTATCTTTATCTTGGACAGTCGTATCTGAAACTTAACGACAAGAACAATGCCCGTATGGCGTTTGAGGCTGCGGCAACTTCTTCGTTTGATGAGCAGATACGCGAGGTTGCATTATATAACTATGCATTGCTTATCCATGAAACAGGATTTACGGGATTCGGCGAGTCTGTGACTATATTTGAGGACTTCCTTAATGATTTCCCTAATTCACGATATGCTGATAAGGTGAATGATTATCTTGTGGAAGTTTATCTTACTACAAAGAACTATGATGCTTCGCTTGCTTCGATACAGAAAATCAAGCATCCGAGCACAAAGATATTGGCTGCAAAGCAGAGCATATTGTTCCAGTTGGGAACTCAGTCTTTCACCAACGTGAAGCTTGATGAAGCGATAGATTACTTCAGTGAAGCTATAAAGATGGGAGTTTATGATACTGAAGCTCGCAATGATGCTTATTTCTGGAGAGGAGAATCATTCTACCGTAAGGGAGAATATGACATTGCCATCTCCGACTACAGAACTTATCTGAACAATACTTCGCAGCGCAGCGGCGAGATGTATGCCCTTGCGCACTATAATCTGGGCTACGGCTATTTCAAGAAGAAGAATTATGACGAGGCATTGAACCGCTTCCGCCAGTATGTGAATATGGTGGGCGACAAACAGACTGCTTCGTGTGCCGATGCCTATAACAGAATTGGTGACTGTCTGTTCCACAGCCGTCAGTTTGCTGCAGCTGAGGAAAACTATAACAAGGCTTCACAGTTGTTGCCTTCTGCCGGTGATTACTCTGTTTATCAGAAAGGATTTGTGCTGGGATTACAGAAAGACTACAGAGGCAAAATCAGTACGCTTGACAGACTTATCCGCGAATATCCGGAGTCGCAGTATGTGGACGATGCACTGTTTGAGAAAGGACGTGCATATGTTCTGCTTGGCGACGACAATCAGGCAGCAATGGCATTTGAGTCTCTTATCAAAAACTATCCGGAAAGCAGCCTGGCGCGTAAGGGGGGAATTCAGCTTGGTCTGATATATTTCAATGCCAACAAACCGGAAAAGGCAGCAGAGGCTTATAAGAATGTAATCAGCAAATATCCGGGAACAGAAGAAGCCAAAGTGGCTCTTCAGGATTTGAAGTCTGTTTATATCGATTTGAATGATATCAATTCGTTTGCGGATTATGTGAACTCTTTGGGAGGAAATGTTCATCTGGAAATTTCGGAACAGGACTCTCTGACATATCTTGCTGCCGAAAAATTGTTTATGCGTGGCGACAATGACGGAGCGCGACGCAGTATGCAGAATTATTTGCAGCAGTATCCTAAAGGCGCTTTCAGCTCGAATGCTAATTACTATTTGGGAAGCATAGCGTTCTCGCAGAAGAATTATGATGAGGCTGAAACATTCTTCGATTCTGTTATCAAGAGCGGAGATATGAAATTCATGGAAGAGGCAGTTGCCCGCAAGTCGGAAATACAATACAACCGCAAGGACTATGCAGCTGCGCTGGAAACATTCCGCCGTTTGCATAAGATTGCAGAGAATCCGGACAATAAGGAAGCTGCAAGTCTTGGTGTTATGAGATGTGCTTTGCAGATTGGCGATGGAAAAGAAGCTCTTTCTGCAGCAAACGATTTGTTGAAGAACCAGAAAGTTTCTCCAGAAATTGCGGCAGAGGCGCGTTATGTGAGAGCCAAAGCTTATATGGATTCGAAGAACGAAGAAAAAGCTCTTGCCGACTTGAAGATTCTGGCTGAAGATACACGAACAGCGCATGGAGCTGAAGCTCGATATTTGCTTGCCCAGCTATATTATGACAGCCATGAGGACAAGAAAGCTGAAAAAGTGCTTGAGGATTTCGCCAAGAACGGAACGCCGCACCAGTACTGGCTTGCCCGTGGTTTCATTCTTTGGGCAGATATTTATATCCGCCAGGGTGATGATGTTCAGGCACGGGTTTATCTGAACAGCTTGAAGAATAATTACCAGGGTGATGATGATATTGCAGCTATGATTGAAGACCGTTTGGCTAAAATAAATCAAAAAGGAGGAAGCGATGAAAACTAACAAATCGACAAAAGTGCTTTGTGTTATAGCGATGTTGGGATGCGCTTCCGGCATCATGGCACAGGAAGATGTAAAAAAAGAAGATAAGAATCTGAACCGCGAGATGACTCTTGAAAGGGAATATGACCCTTCGGTTCAGGATGCGAATAAAGTGAATACATTGCCTGCCGTGAAAGAGCCGACAGTGAAGAAGCGCGCTATAGATTATGCCGTGTTTGCCGTGCCTACTGAACCGGAAAAGCAGATTTCTGTTTTGCCTTCAGGCAAGATTATGGCAGATATGGATTATAACAAGCGCCGCGGTTACCTGAATCTTGCTGCCGGTATGAATCTTAATATAAACGGTGATTTCGGTTATCATATATTGAGTACGGAGAAAGATAATTTGAATGTTTATTTGTCTCACCGTTCGACTAACGGCAATATAGATTATATCCAGATTGACGATAAGGTGAAGGCTAAGCTTAATGATAATTTGGGCGGATTGAATTACAGGCATAAATTTGAGAAGGCTGTATTCAATATCGGCGCAAAATATGCTTATTCCGGATTCAACTATTATGGTTTGCCTGTAACCGGTAATTTGGAAGAAGCCGGAACAAATCTGGATTTGGCTGACAGGACAACAAACCAGGTTAATCAGACAATAGGTGCAAATATCGGTATCGAATCAGAGGATGAGGATGCTCCTTTCGGATATATGGTGGACTTCGACTATATCAATTTTTCCCATAAATATGGGTTGAATGCCATGAGTGACGGTCCGACTGAAAATACATTCGAACTGAAGTTCAATCTGTTCGCTCCTTTTGGTGGAAATCAGAAAATAGGTCTTGCCGGTTTGGCTGAGTATTTCAGCTACAACCTTCCGGAACGATGCTATTTCGAAAACCATGCCGAAGTCATTTTGAATCCATATTATACTATTGAAGGTGATATATGGAATCTTAAACTTGGAGCAAAGGCTATGATTGTTACCGGAGAAAACAGCAAGTTTGCCGCATCTCCGGATATTGCTTTTGATGTTGAAGTGGCGGATAAAACTGTTTTCTATTTGAAAGCAGACGGAAAACTTTACTCGAACAGCATGTATGAGACAGCTCTTGTGAACAGATATGTAAATCCTACTGAAGAGTTGATGCCTTCACGCAACTGGCTGGATGCAAATCTGGGTGTCAAGAGTGGCGTTGTTCCTGGTTTCTGGTTTGATGTTTTCGCAGGTTATAAGATAACAAGCAGTGATGTTCTTTATTTGCCGTCGCGAGTATTCGGGCAGGATGGTTTTGGCAACTTTGCTGAAGCGATGAGAGATGTCAATACTAAACGTTTCTTTGCCGGTGTCAATCTGAAATACAGTTACCAGAAGTTATTTGAGATAAACCTGAAAGGAGTGTATAATAACTGGAAGGCAAACTATGGTGATTCATGGATAGGAGGAGAAGCAAATGCTGAGCTGGATAGGGCTTGGGGTAAACCGACAGCTGAAATCAATGCCGGTGTTACTGTCCGTCCTATTGACAAACTTGCTGTAGATGTGAATTATTACCTGGCTACAGGACGTTACACCCAGCTTGGCGGTCATGAAGAAGTGAATCTGAACAATATCAATGAACTGAATATTCGCGGTATGTATAATATAAACAAGACATTTGGCGTGAATGTACAGTTGAATAATGTATTGTTCCAGAAGTATGATATTTATTATGGTTATCCGGCCCAGGGATTTAATCTGATGGGTGGGATTAATGTTAATTTTTAGGAGTCGATGAGTCAAAGGGTTGAGGAGGTATAGGAAGTTAAAAGGAGGTATATGGAGTTATATGCCGATAGATATAGTTGCTATATTCTTTTTTCAAAACTCTCAACAATATCTTGTTTCTGAAGCCTTGTCAACTTGTTAGCTCGTTTTCTTGTCAACTTGAAAAATTGATTACAAAACCTTATTCAAGTAATATGTGTTTATGTTGACCGGCAGAGTCCATTTTTGGGCTTCGCCGGTTTTTTATGCACTTAATGTCGGAAGTACATGAAACAGATGGTTTTGTACAAATAATCTCAAAGC
Source organism: Parabacteroides sp. (assembly GCA_034091205.1). Classification (GTDB taxonomy): domain Bacteria; phylum Bacteroidota; class Bacteroidia; order Bacteroidales; family Tannerellaceae; genus Parabacteroides. The sequence continues at coordinate 5,936 of JAXDRC010000024.1, forward strand.
TGGATAATAAAGGTGTCGGGCATTGTTGAGTTGTATGGTGTTGTGTTATATTTGTAAAATGGATAATAAAGAATAAATTGCCTATGAGAAATAATTTGTTACTTTTTATATTTACGATATTGACCTCATTCCCTGTATTTGCAACAGGAAAGATTGTAAACGGGAATTATTATAAATTGGGAGAATTTTCCGGACTGTATATAAACAGGGGAGATTCTGTGGTTCTGGTCAATAACGGGGAGAAAGCTTTTAGTTCGGATTCTGTTTTCTGGAGTGTTACTGAGAAAAGAGAGGATGGTTCAGGGGCTTATCTTTATAGGTTTGTGAATAAGGCTACAAGCAAGGCTATTTCATTTGGCTCTGCAGAATATTTCCAGCCGGCAAATGGGGGGCAGATAGTGTTGCCGGATAGCAAAGAAGTTATAGGATATTTGAAATATTTTCAGGATGGAGAGCAGAATTATGTGGGCCGGAATGATAAAGGAGTTTTGAAATCCTTTGACGATGAGAATAAAGTCGTTTCTCAAAGTATGACAATATCAGATGTTGAGCATTCGAGAGTTATGACAGTTGCCGACTTGCATGAGCAGACTACATATTCGATGGATATCCTTTCTTCTTTGGAAGGAGTAGCTGACGGAACTTATTATTTTGAAGAGGTTTTGGATGGTATATTCAATATCAAGTCAGCAAAGACCGGCAATTATCTGTCAGTTGATTCGGTTATGGTGGCGAAGAGTGCTGATGATGCCCAGTTTGGATTTAAGTTTTCTTTCAAGAAAAAAGAATACGCGACAGCCAGGAATTTTACTCTACTCTTGGATGAGGCTACAGATAAGGTGGTAATTGCCGTTGCAGGTAAAACCTTTAGTTTGGTCAATAATGAAATTACATTGTCTGACATTGTAGATAATGTAATATTAGGTAAGGCAACGTTGGGAACTTCAGAGTCTTATGTGACCGTTTCTTTTGCAGATAATGCAGAGCCTAAGAATGGCGAAAAACTTTCATTCGACAGACCTTCATTCGGCAAGTCAACTGCATGGACTCCGTCAGAAAAGGCGTATATCATTACAAAAGTGGCAACAGGAGCCAACGCTGCTGAAAACGGAAAAATCTGGGGAGCAGAGTTTGCCAATCTGGATAATGCTGAGAATAAGTTAGGCTTTGTGAAGAAACAAGCGTCAGCTTATTTGCCTGAAACTTATAACTATATAGAAAAGACTGAGGACGACGGAAAAGTAACATATACTATATCCAACGGTTTTTATAATGATTCAAAGAGAGTAGCCTTGAGAGAAGTTGCCGGAAAAGCTGATATGTTTGTGGCTTCACTAGTTTCAGATGCGGATACTTTCAGGGTAAAGGAAATTGACGCTCTGCCGGGATATGTGAATCTGACAGAAAAGGAAGCCCAGGATACAAGATGGTCAATGGAAATAATCACTAATCTTGGTAATAATGTATATGTTGTTGATAAGGATAATTATCTGTATGGACAGAACCTGGAAAATGTAAGCGAGGCATACAGCTTCAGGCTTAAAATTGAAGAAACGCTCAAGTCTCCTTCTGGAAAGACTGAATTTAATGTTTATTCCATTCAGGATGATGAAGGCAGAAAGGTTGGTTTTGATAAAAACGGCAAAATGGCTTTGAACAATAATGTGGCTGCCTTGCGTTTTGTGTTCAAGACATTGGCTGATGGAAAACAGATGGTTATTTATATGTCTGACAAAGAAGGTTCGACAGCTGGAGCCGGTTCCCTGAAAGTTGACGGTTCACAAAGTAATATAGTGAAACTTGAAAGAGACGGTTATCAGTGGGGCGACTATACGTCATTCAACATAGTACCTCAGGAAGCTCCTGTTTACGAAGTATTGTCGGAAGGTCATTATAGGATACAGTCTGCTTTCAACAGTTCTTTGGCTATTGTCCGTGACGGCAATAAGGCTTTGATGAAGGCTGTTTCTGAATTGCCGGAAGCAACTGAGGACAATTTCAAATTATATGTTGATACTGTAAAAGTAAAAGATGCTCTTAAACCTTTATATACGATTTCAGCTTCTCCAATTTCCGGTGATAAGAATTCAAGAGCTTACCTGTGTGTTGAGGAAAAGAACGGGGTTAAGTCTGTAGTCTTTAAGGATTATACAGATGCTGAAATGGAAAAGGCTCTTGACAAGGAAGAACTTAAGTCTGTATTCTGGTCGTTTAAGATAGAAGATGATGGCTGTCTGATTCAGAATGACAAAACAGGCAAGTATCTTTATCAGGATAAAGAGTCCTTGGCTTTGTCGGAATTGGCAGGAGCATTGGCTTTTGAAGTGGAAAGGGTTTCGGCTCCGACATCTGTTGAGGCTATTGAGGAACTTTCCGGAGTGGTTGTTACAACAGTAAATGGTGCTTTGGTGGTAAGAAATGCTGCCGGCAAGAGAATTTTGGTTTCTGATATTGTTGGTAGAATAGTTGTTGATAAAGTGTTGACTTCAGACAATGTTTCATTGTCTGTTCCTTCAGGCATTATGCTTGTGAAAGCAGGTAAGGAATGCTTCAAGGTTATTGTCAGATAAATAAGATATAAATGAATTTACTTGAAAAGGAGGCTGGTGTTTGACCAGTCTCCTTTTTTGATAGTAATGTAACGGGCTTGCACAACTTTAAAGTCGGGCAACAGACGAAACTTAAATTTTAAGTATTACCTTTGTAATAGATATATGTAGTTTTGCAAGCTCGGCTATCAATTAATGAGTTGAGATAATTAATAGACATAATTGATAAGATTTTCAACATTAAATATAAATCTCCTTGTCAACTTGTCTCTGAAGCCTTGTCAACTTTAAAGTTGGGTAATATGCAAAACTTAAATAAATAATAAAAGAAGTATAAAGCAGATGGTAAAAGACATAACACCTGAGTTGATATTGAACGACTTGCGTTATTTGCAGTTGTTGTCGCGCAGTTTTCCGACAATTGCAGATGCCAGTACGGAAATAATAAATTTGGAGGCGATATTGAATCTTCCCAAGGGTACGGAGCATTTCCTGAGTGATGTTCATGGAGAATATCAGGCATTCAACCATGTCTTGAAGAATGCGTCGGGAGCTGTCAAGCGAAAGGTGAATGAAATATTCAATAATGCTTTGAGGGATTCCGAGAAAAAGGAGTTGTGTACTTTGATTTATTATCCTGAGGAAAAACTTGAGCTTGTCCGTTCGAAGGAAACAGATTTGGACGACTGGTATATGATCCGTCTGAATCAGCTGGTGCGTGTCTGCCGCAATGTGTCATCTAAATATACTCGTTCGAAGGTGAGGAAGGCTTTGCCTCGCGAGTTCTCTTATATAATTCAGGAGTTGCTGCATGAATCTTCTTCAGAGCCTAACAAATCTGCCTATGTTGACCAGATTATCAATACGATAATATCAACGGGCAGGGCTAATGAGTTTATTGTTGCTATGTGTAACCTGATTCAGAGGCTCACAATAGACCAGTTGCATATTATAGGTGATATATATGACAGAGGTCCGGGTGCCCATGTGATTATGGACACACTCTGTGATTACCATAATTGTGACATACAGTGGGGAAACCATGATATATTGTGGATGGGAGCTGCTGCCGGAAACATGGGAAGCATAGCAAATGTGGTCCGTATGTGCCTGCGATATGGAAACCTTGCAACTCTGGAAGACGGATATGGAATAAACCTTCTTCCTTTGGCTACTTTCGCAATGGAAACATATGCCAATGATTCGTGTGAGCGCTTTATGCCGAAAAGCGGCGCGCAGGATATGGCTTTTGATGAGAAGACAATACGCCTTATATCACAGATGCATAAGGCAATAACTGTTATACAGCTAAAGATTGAGGGAGATATTATCCGCAGGAATCCAAGTTATGAAATGGGGGACAGACTGCTTCTGCATCGTATGGATTTGGATAAAGGAACTGTAACCCTGGGCGATGGAGTGGAGTATGAGTTGCTGGATTCTCATTGGCCGACTATAGATAAGAACGATCCGTATCGTCTTTCACCGGGAGAAGAGGAATTGATGCAGCGTATTCTGCATTCATTCAAGAGCAGCGAAAAGCTGCACAAACACATACGTCTGCTGTTTACTAACGGTGGAATGTATAAGGTGTGTAATTCAAACCTTCTCTTCCATGCTTCTGTGCCTTTAAATGAGGACAAGACTTTGAAGACTATAAATATTGCAGGAACATACTATAGAGGAAAAGCTTTGCTTGACAGGGTGGACCAGCTAGTCCGTATTGCCTATTTCGGTTCGGAAGATGAAAAGGAATATAATTTTGCTGTTGACTATGTATGGTATTTGTGGTGCGGCAAAGAATCTCCTTTGTTCGACAAGAAACGTATGGCAACATTTGAACGCTATCTGATAGCAAACAAAGAGGCTCATAAAGAAGAAAAAGGGACCTATTATACACTCAGACAGGAAGAGGATGTATGTGATATGCTGTTGGATGAGTTCGGAGTTGTGGGTTCGCACCGTCATATAATCAACGGCCACGTTCCTGTCCGTTCCATCAAGGGCGAGAACCCAATCAAGGCAAACGGTAAGCTTATAGTTATCGACGGCGGTTTTTCAAAAGCATATCATAGGGAAACCGGTATTGCCGGATATACTCTGGTATATCATTCAAGAGGTTTCCAGCTTGTGCAGCACGAGCCGTTTGAATCTACAGACAAAGCCATAGAAGAAGGGCTGGATATACGCTCTACTACTATTGTCGTTGAGTTGAGTTCGCACAGGCAAATGGTGAAGGACACGGACAAAGGTATGGAACTTCAAAAACAAATACACGATTTGGAGAAACTTCTGTATGCGTATAGAGGCGGATTTATCCAGGAAAGGGAAAGAGTCAACAGGTTTTACAGGAATTGAGCCAATGCGTAATATTTTAGTTTTCTATCCGCTGCTTGCCATATCTCTTGTTTTGCTGTTTTGTGTCAGCCTGGTGTATGGTTCCGTGTCTATACCGTTTAATTCTGTCTTGGATATCTTGTGCGGTAACACATCATGCCATCCGGCATGGAGCCATATAGTCCTGGAATCACGTTTGCCACAGGCGGTGACTGCACTTTTGGCGGGAGCGTCATTGGCTGTAAGCGGATTGCTGTTGCAAACCCTGTTCCGTAATCCGCTTGCAGGTCCGTCAATCCTTGGAATAAGCGACGGTGCGAATCTTGGAGTTGCAGCGGTTCTCCTTTATTTTGGAGGGACAATGGGGCAGATAGCCGAATATGCAATAAGCGGATACCTTTTGGTTATTGCAGCTGCATTTGTCGGTGCAGGAGTTGTTTTGGGGATGATAATTTATTTCTCAACAAAAGTCAAGAGTAATGTGATGCTTTTGATAATTGGTATTATGATAGGTTATATGACTTCGTCATTAATATCTGTGCTGAATTATTATTCATCGGCGGACCGTGTCCATTCATTCGTTATGTGGGGAATGGGTAATTTTTCCGGAGTTTCGTTGGAGCAGTTGCCTTTTTTCTCTTTAGTAACGTTGCTCTCATTGTTGCTTTCCATATTGTTGATAAAGCCTTTGAACGCTTTGTTGCTGGGAGAAATGTATGCTGTCAACCTTGGAGTGAAAGTACGTGAAACACGTATTCTGATATTATTTTGTACGGGATTGCTGACTGCGACGACAACGGCATTTTGCGGTCCGATATCGTTCATCGGTCTGGCTGTCCCGCATATAGCTCGTTTGTTGTTGGGCTCTTCCAATCATAAACAGCTGGTTCCCGTGACTATGCTGGCAGGTTCGTGTGTCGCATTGCTTTGCAATATACTTACTGTGATGCCGGGAACCAATTCCATATTACCGTTGAATGCAGTCACTCCTATGATTGGAGCTCCGGTGATAATTTATGTTATTGTAAACAGAAGAAATATTCAATATTTTAACTAGTCTGTATGATAGGAAAAGCAGCTGTTGAAACTCATGGCCTGGCAATAGGATATAGCCGTAAAGGACAACCTCCTAAAGTTGTAAATGAAGGTATGGATTTATATCTTAACAAAGGGGAGCTTACATGTCTTTTGGGGTTGAATGGCGCCGGAAAATCTACCTTGTTACGTACCATTTGCGGATTTCAGCCTTCTCTTGCCGGGTATGTAGAGATTATGGGGAGAGATTTGACTTCCTATAAACCTTTGGAGTTGGCTTTGATTTTGGGTGTAGTCCTTACCGAGAAAACGAATGCCGGAGGTATAACTGTTTATGAGCTGGTGTCGTTGGGAAGGCATCCATATACAGGTTTTTTTTCCAGATTAAAGGCGGAGGACAAAAGAATAATAGAAGAATCCATGTCTGCCGTGGGCATATTGAACAAGGCAGGCAGTTATGTGTCGGAACTCAGTGACGGGGAACGTCAAAAAGCAATGATAGCAAAAACATTGGCACAGCAGTGTCCTGTAATTGTACTGGATGAGCCTACTGCTTTTCTGGATATAACAAGCCGTATTGAAATGATGATACTTTTGCGCCGCCTGGCTGTAGAACAGGGAAAGGCTATATTGCTTTCCACACATGATTTGGAGCAAGCCATACAACTGGCAGATAAGTTGTGGCTAATGAGGAGCAAACCTCAGAATATATTGTGCGGTTGCCCGGAGGATTTGATATTGAACGGGGAATTTCAGGATTTCTTTGCCAGAGATAATATAACTTTTGATATTTCTACAGGGAAAATGGATATAAACATGAAGAGGGAACCAGTCTTTCTTCAGGGTGAATCCAATACTGTATTTTGGGTTAGGAATGCATTGGAAAGAAATGGATATTCTCCTGTTGAAGACGAATCCGTTTCTCGGTTGGCTGTATATTGTTTTTCTCCGGATAATATAGTTCTGAGAAACAAAGATGGCAAGGAGGTAGTTGCTGGTAGTGTCGGGGAATTGATTAGAAATTTAATAGTTGACAAGGTTTCAGAGACGAGTTGACAAGAGTGATTTAAAGTTTGTGCCTCTGCGAAATCTGCGTTTAAAACATCTTGTTAACTTGTTTTCTTGTCAACTAGTTAACTGAAATTTGAATAAAAATCTAAACAGTTGAAATAGGTATGTCTAATGAAATTACTTGGCGGTTGGAAAATGATAAAATCAGTCGTCTTTTGGTTTATTATGCAATCCCGGCTGTAATCGGGACAATGGTAAATGCTTTATACAACATCGTGGACCGTATTTTTATAGGGCAGGGTGTAGGTCCGATGGCAATATCCGGTCTGACACTTACGTTCCCGATAATGCTGTTCCTGCAGGCGTTCGGTATGTTGGTAGGCGCCGGTGCCGCAACCAGAGTATCTATATGTTTAGGAAGGAAGGATATTAACCAGGCTGAAAATGTATTGGGAAATTCGTTGGTACTTACTTTTATATTGAGTGCAATAACGATAATCCCAAGTATGTTGTTCCTGAAACCTTTGCTTTTGGCTTTTGGAGGAAGTGAGCAGACAATACCTTATGCGGCAGATTATCTTTATATAGCTATACCTGCGAATTTGTTTGCATCTTTGAGTTTCAGTTTCAATGCCGTGATGCGTGCTTCCGGTTATCCTAAAAAAGCAATGTACACTATGTTGCTTGGCGCGGCATTGAATGTAATATTGGATCCTATATTCATTTTCGTGTTGGATATGGGAATTAGAGGAGCTGCTATTGCAACACTACTTTCCATGATGGCATGTACAGTATTTGTGATGAGCCATTTTATCAGTGAAAAAAGTCTGGTTCGTTTCAGAAAAGAACATTTCAGTCTGGACAGGAAAATTCTGCTTAGTATAATATCAATAGGAATTTCTCCTTTCTCAATGCAGCTTGCCGGAAGTTTTGTGAACGTAGTTATGAACCATGCGCTGAAAACTCATGGAGGAGATTTGGCGATAGGAGCAAGTGGAATTATAACAAGTTTCGCAATGCTGTTGGTTATGCTTGTAATCGGTATTGCGCAGGGAATGCAGCCTATAGTTGGTTTTAATTATGGAGCAGAACGTCACGACAGAGTCCAGGAAACTTTATATAAAGTTATTTTTGTTTCAACTATCATAACAGGAATAGGTTTCATAGCAAGTTACTTTTTCCCGGGAATCATTGTCAATGGCTTTACTGCTGATGAAGAATTATCTGTTATTTCGGAAAATGGATTGCGTCTGAATCTTCTTGCGTTTTTGGTTGTAGGCTCTCAGTTGGCAATAAGCCAGTTTTTCCAGAGTATCGGTATTGCATGGAAAGCAATGTTCCTGAGTCTTAGCCGTCAGTGTCTTTTCCTGATACCTGCTATTTGGGTTTTGCCAAACTTTTATGGACTTGACGGAGTTTGGCTTGCCGGTCCGTTTTCAGATGTTCTGGCTTCCCTGTTGGCGTGGATTTTCCTTTGCTGGCATGTTAGAACACTTAAAAAGAAAATGGCATTTGTACGAAAATCCTGAAACTGTTATATATTTGTATTTAAACAACTAAAATCAGATAGCAATTATGCAATTATCAATAGACCAGAAAGACATCAATAAATTCCTTATGATAGGGGATAAGGTGTTGATAAAACCTAAGAACCCTCAGAGTCAGACAAAAACAGGATTATATTTGCCGCCTTCTGTGCAAGAAAAAGAAAAAATTCAATCCGGCTATGTAATAAAAACCGGTCCAGGTTACGCTCTTCCTGCACAAGAACAGGATTTGGAAGTCTGGGAGAAGAAAAATAAGGATGAGGTACGTTATCTTCCTTTGCAAGCCAAAGAAGGTGATTTGGCAATATATTTGCAAAGCGCATCGTATGAGATAACATTCAATGATGAGAAATATTTGATTGTGCCTCATTCCGCGATATTGATGTTGATTAGAGAAGATGATCTTTTTGAATAATCTTGTTTCAATAATTTAGGGAAGTTAACTTTTTTCTGTACTTTTGTCGCATAAATTAGAAATATAATATCAATAGCGATTATAAATGAATAAAATTGTAAGTAAAGAGCATTTTTCAGCCAATGTGGTGAAATTGGAAGTTGAGGCTCCTCTTATTGCCCGTTCCAGAAAGGCTGGACACTTCGTCATCGTGAAAGTTGGCGAAAAGGGAGAACGTATTCCTTTGACTATTGCAGGTTCTGATACCAATAAAGGTACAATTACTTTGGTTATTCAGGCTGTCGGTGCTTCATCCCGTAAGATTTGTGAACTGAATGTTGGTGATTATATCACTGATTTGGTTGGACCACTTGGACAGGCAACTCATATTGAAAAGGTCGGTACTGTGGTTTGTGCCGGAGGAGGTGTCGGTGTTGCTCCTCTGTTACCTATCGTTGAAGCTTTCCACAAGGCAGGAAACAAGGTTATTGTTGTCCTGGCTGCCAGAACAAAGGATTTGATTATCCTTGAAGAGCAGATGCGTGCAAACTCTGATGAGGTAATAATAATGACTGATGACGGTTCATATGGTAACAAAGGTTTGGTAACAAATGGTGTTGAATCAGTTATTAACCGTGAGCAGGTGGATATGTGTGTTACAATCGGACCTGCAATAATGATGAAGTTTGTCTCAGAACTTACAAAAAAATATAATATCCCGACTGTAGCTTCTTTGAATACAATTATGGTTGACGGTACAGGTATGTGTGGTGCTTGCCGTATTACTGTTGACGGAAAGACTAAGTTCGTTTGCGTTGACGGACCTGAATTTGATGCGCATAAGGTCGATTTTGATGAAATGATTTTGCGCCTTGGTGCATATAAAGATGTTGAAAAGAAGTAAGGAGGAACAAACAATGACACAGGAAGAATTAATTGCAGCTCGCCGTTCTGAACCTTGGAGAGAAGAATTGCGTAAGAGTAAAAAGAATAAAGAACGTGCAGATATTCCACGTGTTCACATGAATGAACTTGATGCAGAATATCGCAGTCACACACGTTTGGAAGAAGTAAACCTTGGATTAACACCTGAGCAGGCTTTGCTTGAAGCTCAGCGTTGTCTGGACTGTCCGAAACCTACATGTATGCAGGGTTGCCCGGTTGGTATCAACATCCCTACATTTATCAAGAATATTGAAAGAGGCGAATTCCTTAAAGCTGCAAAAACATTGAAGGAAACGAGTGCTTTGCCTGCTGTTTGCGGTCGTGTATGTCCACAGGAAAAACAGTGCGAAAGCCAGTGCGTTCACTTGAAAATGGGTAAGGAAGCTGTTGCTATCGGTTACCTTGAAAGATTTGCTGCCGATTATGAACATGAAAGCGGACAGATTTCAATTCCTGAAATTTCTGATAAAAACGGTATCAAGGTTGCTGTTGTGGGTTCCGGTCCTGCCGGTTTGTCTTTTGCCGGTGATATGGCCAAGAAAGGTTATTCTGTAACTGTATTTGAGGCTTTGCACGAAATCGGCGGTGTGTTGAAATATGGTATTCCTGAATTCCGTTTGCCAAACAGAATCGTAGATGTTGAAATTGAAGGTTTGCGTAAAATGGGAGTGGAGTTTGTGACAAACTGTATTGTCGGCAAAACTATCTCTTATGACGATTTGCATGAGGACGGATATAAAGGAATATTTGTTGCCAGCGGTGCAGGTCTTCCTAACTTTATGAATATTCCGGGAGAAAACTTGGTTGGTGTGATGTCATCAAACGAATATCTTACCCGTGTAAATCTTATGGATGCTGCAAATCCAGAGGCTGATACTCCTGTTTTCCAGGGAAAGAAAGTTGCCGTTATCGGTGGCGGAAATACAGCGATGGACTCAGTACGTACTGCTCGCCGTTTAGGTGCTGAACGTGCTATGATTATTTATCGCCGAAGCGAGGAAGAAATGCCGGCACGTCTTGAGGAAGTGAAACATGCAAAAGAAGAAGGTGTTGAATTCCTTACACTTCATAATCCTATTGAATATATAGGTGATGAAAAAGGACGCGTAAAACAGATGCGCTTGCAGAAGATGGAGCTGGGTGAACCTGATGCTTCAGGCCGTCGTCGTCCTGTTCCGGTTGAAGGCGCAGTTGAGTTGGTTGATGTGGATGAGGTAATTGTCAGCGTTGGTGTTTCTCCAAACCCACTTATTCCAAGAGCATTTACTGGTCTTGAAGTAAGCAAGAAAGGAACAATCGTTGTCAATGAGGCAACAAACCAGGCATCTTTGTCTGATGTATTTGCCGGTGGTGATATTGTTCGTGGCGGTGCAACCGTTATTCTTGCTATGGGCGACGGACGTAAGGCAGCTGCTGCGATGGATGAGTATTTGAAGAAATAAAAAATATAACTATTTACACGGAAAAACGTCGCAGTGTTTCTGAGAAAACACTGCGACGTTTTTTTTCGAACACTGCAGTGTTTCTATAATATTATGGAAGTTGATGACTATGCCTAAATTTACTTTACACTTTTTTGTTACGTTACTAAAAAACTCTACAGATAAAATAAGTCTTACTAAAAGGCTTTACATACTATACCTGCAAAGGTAAAAAAATACAATAAGGTACAAATCTTCTGGTGAT
>JAXDRC010000025.1:0-2546 GCA_034091205.1 Parabacteroides sp.
GCCATGAATAATTTCATTGCATCCATGAATACTTTCTGAAAAGATTTGCTTATATTTACAGCTGATTCGAGAGCGTTTCTGCACTCGGATTGGTATTGCATAAGGAGTGATTCTTTAGTCATAATTAAAAGTGGTGAAGTACTTCTAATTTACTAAAAATCGGCGAATTATGCAATACTTTTCCTCTTTATTTTCAGCTGTTTAGCATATGTTTTCATCCCTTTTCTTACTACTTGACGATTCATCCTTGACAGTATTTCAATGATCTCTTTAATGTAATTTTGAACCGGCTAACACCGATTCTATTGTTTAATTTTAATTTATCGGTAAAAATTTACCGAAGTATTGCTTTATAACAGGTGGGTTTAAAAAAATAAAAAATTACGCAAGCAAAACATCAATACAGAAAACGATAACCGACATATATCCAATAAGCGAGTTTATTTGGATTCATCGTAAAGAAATCTTCAAAACACCTCAATGTTTTCAAAATTTATTCGAATCAAAAATATCGGCTCACCTAGGTGGTTCAATCGGCTCACCTAGGTGGATTGATTAACTCACCTAGGTGGGTTGATTAGCTCACCTAGGTGAGCCGATATAAAAATAACTATCAAAGGATATATTCAATGAGAAGAAACAAACATATCATTGCTATTAATCCATTTTTATTTTTCCATAAATATAAGAAGATATAAAACATTTAATAATGACCTTATATCACTTTACGATGATAACATCATCAATATTCGTCGTATATTGTTTACTCCTATGTTCGCTTTTCAAATGCCATGATTTATCGGATGTTCCCTGGATAGCAACTCTCACAGTGTTATGTCCGTTTTTCCTGTTGATAGCATCTATGGCATCGGCCAAACGGGCTTGTTTCTCTCTATCTATATTATCAAACAGGCTGGTTTGAATCGCATTATCTGATATTATATTCCAAACTATAACACCTGCTTTCTTGTAAAGGCATCCGCTTTCTTTACGAAAGTCCATACGAAATGCTTTTACAGCCGTACTTACCAATTCCTGTAAATTATTTGTAGGAACATTTAAATGTATTGTACGATTAATACAATGATGCGGGACATCCTGACGGAAACGGCTAGTATATGCAAATACAGTTATCTCAGTGCAACAACTCCTCTGTCCACGAAGTTTGCGTACACATTCTGCAGCAAAATTTGCTATAGCTTCCTCCAATGAAGACAGTTCTGAAATACCGGAATCAGGAAAGCTACGGCTGGTACATATACTTTTCTTTTGAGGAACATCATCTTCACTAATACAACATTCACCTTGAAGTTCTCTCCATGTGCGAACCCCGGATACAGTGAATAGCCTTCTCACCCAACTCTCACTTTTCTGGGTAAAATCCCATGCAGTGTTAACTCCGTAATAACGCATCTTGTCCAAACTGCGACGTCCTATTCCCCAAACATCACCGATGTCCAATCCCTGCAAAGCCTTGATACGCTTTTCTTCCGAGTCAATCATACAGACACCTTTGTAACCTTTATATTTCTTTCCGTATCTGCTAGCCACTTTAGCCAAAGTCTTTGTCGGAGCAATGCCCATCGTTACCGGAATACCTGTTCCTTTACTAACAGTAGCAACTATCTTCCTGCCATAAGAAAGCAACTCATCTCCTTCTCCAAAACCTGTCAGGTCAAGAAAAGCCTCATCAATTGAATACTGAACAAAATCCGGCGTAAATTCCGACAGCAGCATCATAACCCTGCGGCTCATGTCACCATAAAGATTATAATTTGAGCTGAACACTGCCACATTGTTTGCCTCCAAGACATCACGGATCTGATAGAGAGGTGTACCCATTTTGATACCCATCACCTTTACTTCATTACTTCTTGCCACGACGCATCCGTCATTGTTCGAAAGGACAACGACAGGCTTGTCACGAAGCAGCGGATTGAACACGCGTTCACATGAGCAGTAGAAGTTATTGCAATCAACTAGGGCTATCATAATATTTTGTTGTAAAGATACACATAGTATGGTAAACTAGAAACATCAATGATCAGAACTACACTACAGGGTAGTGGAAATGTTTCGCTAAGTATGGAACTTCACAGCAGAAAACTAATAAACATCATACAATGAAGAAGAATATTAGAATTACTGTGAAAGTTGCATTATTCCTTTTGATTCTTTTGATATTAGGATTCATAGGATTGGTCATTTATGCAAAGTACTTCTACAATCGGGATGTAAAAGTAGTCTCTTATTATTCCGATGAGTTATGTGTTAGAAAGGAAACGTTTAAAGCAGAATTTGAAGAAATCTATCAAGTTACCTTAGATGAGTATTCATTGTATCATACTAAGAACTTGAACATGGATAGTTTGCATGAAGAGTATTTACAACGAATAGAAAATGAGGGGTTCTTCGTCAATTTAGGTGAAACTTTTTCTGATTGAGAGTGTGTAAAATTCTACACCACAATATTTAATGGTTATTTGATTCCTTGTAATATCTTTCATAGAAACAACACTACAAAAAATCTAGTGAATCTCTTTTTG